>CBIFVU010000402.1:0-3050 GCA_966185905.1 uncultured Lysobacter sp. | reverse complement strand
CGTTCGCTGATGGGCCTGTTCGAGCAGTACGTCAAGACCAACCGCAAGCTGCCGCCGGAGCTGATGCAGACGCTGGCCGGCATCGACGAGCCCGGCCGCCTGGCCGACACCGTCGCCGCCCACCTGGGCGTGCGCATCGGCGACAAGCAAAAGCTGCTGGAGACCCACGCCGTCGGCGCGCGCCTGGAGCAATTGGTCGGCCTGGTCGATGGCGAGATCGACGTGCAGCAGCTGGAAAAGCGCATCCGCGGCCGGGTCAAGTCGCAGATGGAGAAAAGCCAGCGCGAGTACTACCTCAACGAGCAGATGAAGGCGATCCAGAAGGAGCTGGGCGAGATCGACGACGCGCCCAACGACATCGACGAGCTCGCCCGCAAGATCGCCGAGGCCGGCATGCCCAAGCCGGTGGAGACCAAGGCCAAGAACGAGCTCAACAAGCTCAAGCAGATGTCGCCGATGTCGGCCGAAGCCGCGGTGGTGCGCAACTACCTCGACTGGCTGCTGGGCGTGCCGTGGAAGAAGCGCAGCAAGATCCGCAAGGACCTCAAGGCCGCCCAGGACGTGCTCGACGCCGACCACTTCGGCCTGGAGAAGGTCAAGGAGCGCATCCTGGAATACCTGGCAGTGCAGTCGCGGGTGAAGAACATGAAGGGCGCGATCCTGTGCCTGGTCGGCCCGCCGGGCGTGGGCAAGACCTCGCTCGGCCAGTCCATCGCCAAGGCCACCAACCGCAAGTTCGTGCGCATGTCGCTGGGCGGCGTGCGCGACGAGGCCGAGATCCGCGGCCATCGCCGCACCTATGTCGGCTCGATGCCGGGCCGGATCGTGCAGAACCTCAACAAGGTCGGCAGCAAGAACCCGCTGTTCGTGCTCGACGAGATCGACAAGATGTCGATGGACTTCCGCGGCGATCCGTCCTCGGCGCTGCTGGAAGTGCTCGATCCCGAGCAGAACAACGCCTTCAACGACCATTACCTGGAGGTCGACCTGGACCTGAGCGAGGTGATGTTCGTAGCCACCTCCAACTCGCTCAACATTCCCGGCCCGCTGCTGGACCGCATGGAAGTCATCCGCATCCCCGGCTACACCGAGGAGGAGAAGCTCAACATCGCCATGCGCTATCTGCTGCCCAAGCAGATCAAGAACAACGGCCTCAAGCCCGAGGAGATCAAGATCGCCGAGGGCGCGGTGCGCGACATCGTGCGCTACTACACGCGCGAATCGGGCGTGCGCAACCTGGAGCGCGAGATCTCCAAGATCTGCCGCAAGGTGGTCAAGGAAATCGCCCTGGCCGGGCCCAAGCCGGCGAAGAAGGGCAAGGACGGCGCGGTCAACGTCACCTCCAAGAACCTGGAGAAGTACCTGGGCGTGCGCCGCTTCGATTTCGGTCGCGCCGAGGAACAGAACGAGATCGGCCTGGTCACCGGCCTGGCCTGGACCGAGGTCGGCGGCGACTTGCTGCAGGTCGAGGCGACGCTGGTGCCGGGCAAGGGCCAGTTGCTGTTGACCGGCCAGCTCGGCGACGTGATGAAGGAGTCGGCCTCCGCCGCGCTGTCGGTGGTGCGCGCGCGCGCCGAGCGCCTGGGCATCGACGTGGAGTTCCTGCAGAAGCACGACGTGCACGTGCACGTGCCCGAAGGCGCCACGCCCAAGGACGGCCCCAGCGCCGGCATCGGCATGGCCACTGCGCTGGTGTCGATGCTGACCAAGAATCCGGTCAAGGCCGATGTGGCGATGACCGGCGAGATCACCCTGCGCGGCCGCGTGCTGCCCATCGGCGGCTTGAAGGAAAAACTGCTGGCGGCGCTGCGCGGCGGCATCCGCACGGTGATCATCCCCGAGGAGAACCGCAAGGACCTGGCCGACTTGCCCAAGAGCGTGACCCAAGGGCTCAAGATCGTGCCGGCGCGCTGGATCGACGAAGTGCTCGACCTCGCCCTGGAACGTCCGATCGCGCCGCCTGCGGCGTCGGGCGAGGGCGAGATCCCGGTGCGCGGCAGCGGCAAGTCCAACCGCCAACCCGACGTGAAGCATTGACTCCGATCCAGATCGGAAACGCTGTGCAGGGAGAGTGAAAAATCCGCTGAAAGCCGCGCCACTGCTAGCTTTCGAGCTTGCGCCCCCATGGGGCCGCTGGTATAACGACCGCAACCGCGCCGCAGCGAAAACCACGCTGCGGCGCGGCACGCTTGATCGCCACGCCCGTCATCCTGCGGCGGTTGCGGCGATTCATCAGAACACGCGGGTCACCCGCAGAAGGAGTCGAGAAAATAATGAACAAGGGCGAACTCGTTAACGCCGTCGCTGAAACCGCCGAGCTGTCCAAGACCGACGCGACCGCTGCCATCGACGCGCTGATTGACGTCGTCACCAAGGCCCTCAAGCAAGGCGACACGGTCACGCTGGTGGGCTTCGGCACCTTCCAGGTCCGCAAGCGCGCCGCCCGCCAGGGCCGCAACCCGAAGACCGGCGAAACCATCAAGATCCCGGCCTCGCAGAATCCTTCCTTCAAGGCTGGCAAAGCGCTGAAGGACGCTGTAAACTAAGCAACTCGCCGGGGCTGCCTGGGGCGGCAACGGCCCGGGAGCAACGGAGAAACTGCCTCAAGGCAGTGCGATCCAGGCAACACGGTCCAAGCGGAAGTTCGATCCGAGCACACGGGTGCTTAGCTCAGCGGTAGAGCGTCTCCCTTACAAGGAGAGGGTCGGGGGTTCGAAACCCTCAGCACCCACCAGGTTCGGCCTGGTCTTCTGCCGGATCCGTCCACGGACGGGGTCCAAGCGGGTACGAGTCGGGTTCGGTTGCACCGAGTTCAAAACGCGGAGTGGTAGTTCAGTCGGTTAGAATGCTGGCCTGTCACGCCGGAGGTCGCGGGTTCGAGTCCCGTCCACTCCGCCAGTTACACCGAAGGCGCCGGAAACGGCGCCTTCGCCTTTTAAGTGAGGGGACCGCGTTTTTGCCGCATTGCGGCAGGGGCGGCTCCAGCGGTTCCAAGCGCGGAGTGGTAGTTCAGTCGGTTAGAATGCTGGCCTGTCACGCCGGAGGTCGCG
>CBIFVU010000401.1:0-3051 GCA_966185905.1 uncultured Lysobacter sp. | reverse complement strand
GCCGGCCGCGACGCGTTCGTGTCGCTGCGGCGCTGACCGGGGCGGCGGCCGGCCATGGCGGAGAAGACGGGCAGGCGTTGGTTCGGCGTGCTGGTACTGGCGCTGCTGGCGGTGCTCGCCTTGCTGCAGTACCGGCTGTGGTGGGCCGGCGGCAGCGATGACGGCGTGGACGCGCTGCAACGCCAGGTCGAGGGCCAGACCCGCGAAAACCAGGGCTTGCAGCAACGCAACGATGCGCTGGCCGCCGAAGTCGAGGACCTCAAGTCCGGCGAGGCGGCGGTGGAGGAGCGCGCACGCAGCGAACTGGGCATGATCAAGCCCGGCGAGACCTTCTACCGCGTGGTCGAGGCCAAGCCGCAGGCGCCCGGGCCCAATGCGGCCGCGGCGGTGAGCGCCGTGCAGAACGGCGCGGCCGCCGGTGCCGGCGCGGACGCCGAGCCGAGCCTGGAAGAGCAGGTGGACGAACCGCCGACCGAGGCGCCGCCGCCGGAGGCGCAGTGATCGCCGCTCCCGCGGCCTCGCCGGCGCAGGCTCCGGCGGCCTCGGCCTGGGCGGTGGTTCCGGCCGCCGGCCGCGGCCGGCGCTTCGGCGGCGAAGTGCCCAAGCAATACCTGCACGCCGCCGGCCAGCCCTTGATCGCGCACGCGCTGGACGCCTTGCTCGCTCATCCGGCCATCGCCGGGGCGATGGTGGCGCTGTCGCCGGAGGATGCGCTGTGGCCGGGCTGGACCCAACGGCAGGGCAAGCCGGTGCTGCGTTGCGTGGGCGGCGGCGAGCGCGCCGATTCGGTGCTGGCGGCCTTGCGCGCGCTGCCGGCGCAGGTCGCCGGCGATGCCCTGGTGCTGGTGCACGACGCCGCGCGCCCGAACCTGCGCGGCGAAGACATCGACAAATTGCTGCAGGCCTGCGCTGCGGGCGAGGGCGCCATCCTCGGCGCACCGGTGCGCGATACGCTCAAGCGCGCCGGCGAAGGCCGCATCCTCGCCACCGAACCGCGCGAAGGCCTGTGGCGCGCCTTCACCCCGCAGGCGTTCGCGCGCCAGGCGCTGACCCGGGCGCTGGAACAGGCGGCGCGCGAGGGCCGGGCGGTGACCGACGAAGCCTCGGCGATGGAGCTGGCCGGCGTGCGTCCGCGTCTGGTCGAGGGCCGCGAAGACAATCTGAAAGTGACCACGCCGGCCGACCTGGCGCTGGCCGAATACCTGTTGACCAAGCCCTGAGCGCGCGGCTGGCGCGGTCAGGTCCGAACACCGCGACCGGCGCGGCCGGCGTCCGATGCGGCGCCGCCCGCCGGCGCTCCGGCGAGGAATCCGCATGAACATCCGCATCGGCCAGGGGTACGACGTGCACGCCTTCGGCGAAGGCGACCACGTCGTGCTCGGCGGCGTGCGCGTGCCGCACACCCATGGCGTGCTGGCCCATTCCGATGGCGACGTGGCCCTGCACGCGCTGTGCGACGCGATCCTCGGCGCCTTGGCGCTGGGCGACATCGGCCAGCACTTCCCGCCCAGCGACGAGCGCTGGCGCGGCGCCGACAGCCGCGCCTTCCTGCGCCACTGCAAGGCCCTGGCCGCCGAGCGCGGCTACCGGGTCGGCAACGCCGACCTCACCGTGGTTTGCGAGCGGCCCAAGGTCGGCCCGCACGCCCAGGCCATGCGCGAGGCCATCGCCGCCGACCTGGGCGTGGCGGTCGATGCGATCAGCGTCAAGGCCACCACCTCCGAGAAGCTGGGCTTCACCGGACGCAGCGAAGGCATCGCGGCGATGGCGGTGTGCCTGCTGGTGGGCGCATGAGCGCCGGGGAAGGCGCCGCGCTCGATGCCGGCCTGCCGCGCGCCCACGGCGAGGCGGTGCTGAGCGCGCGCATCCGCGCGCGCGACGAGGATTTCCGGGTCGAGGAACTGCCCGGCTTCGCCGCCAGCGGCAGCGGCGAGCACCTGTTGCTGACGGTGGAAAAGCGCGGCATGAACACCGCTTTCGCCGCCAAGCGCCTGGCTGCCTGGGCCGGGGTGGGCGAGGTCGGCATCGGCTACGCCGGGCTGAAGGACCGCCATGCGGTCACCGTGCAGCGCTTCAGCGTGCACCTGCCGCGCCGGGTGGCGCCGGAGCTGGCCGCGCTGGAAAGCCAGGACCTGCGCGTGCTGGAACACCATTGGCACTCGCGCAAGCTGCCGCGCGGGGCGCTGGCCGGCAATCGTTTCGTGCTGGTCCTGCGCGAGTTGCGCGGCGAGCGCGCCGCGATCGAGCAGCGGCTGCACGCCATCGCCGCGCAGGGCGTGCCCAATTACTTCGGCGAACAGCGTTTCGGCCGCGATGGCGACAACGTCGCCAACGCACTGGCGATGTTCGGCGGCCGCCGCGTGCGCCGCGAACAGCGCAGCCTGTTGTTGTCGGCGGCGCGTTCGGAACTGTTCAACCGGGTATTGGCCGCGCGCGTGCGCGCCGGGCATTGGGCCGGGCTGGCGCAGGGGCAGGGCCTGGACGGCGAAGTCTGGGCCTTGGCCGGCAGCCGCAGCGTGTTCGGTCCCGAGCCTTGGAGCCCGGCGCTGGCCGAGCGCCTGGCCGGTTTCGACATCCATCCCACCGGCCCACTGTGGGGCCGCGGCGAACTGCGCAGCACCGAGGCAGTGCGCGCGCTGGAACTGGCCGCGCTCGGCGATGAGCAGGCCCTGGCCTTGCGTGCCGGCCTGGAAGCCGCCGGCCTGGAGCAGGAGCGGCGCGCCCTGCGCCTGCGGCCGGACGCCTTGAGCTGGCGCTGGCTGGCCGATGACGCGCTGGAAGTGGTCTTCGTCCTGCCGGCCGGCGCGTATGCGACCGTGGTGCTGGCCGAACTGGGAGCGCTGGGCTGAGGGGCGGCGCTTTCGTGCAGTTGCGCCGGTTGTCCATTCGCGCGCGCCCTCATCCGCCCTGGCGGGCGCCTTCTCCCGCAAGCGGGAGAAGGAACAACGTCCGCGCTCTGCTCCCGCTCCCGCTGGCGGGGAAGGGCTGGGGTGAGGGGCGGCGCTTTCATGCAGTTGCGCCGGTTGTCCATTCGCGCGCGCCCTCATCCGC
>CBIFVU010000400.1:0-3053 GCA_966185905.1 uncultured Lysobacter sp. | reverse complement strand
TCTTGTCGCGCACTTCCAGGCTGGCCTGGTCCATGTCGGTGCCCCAGGCGAACTCCAGCACCACGTCGCTCTGGCCGGTGCGCGAGACCGACTTGAGCTTGCGCAGGCCCTTGACCACGCCGACCGCTTCTTCCAGCGGCTCGGTGATCAGGGTCTCGATCTCGGTCGGCGCCGCGCCGGTGTATTCGGTGCGCACCGTCAGGGTCGGATAGCTCAGGTCCGGCAGCAAATTGACCTTCAAGCTGTTCAGCGCGATCAGGCCGAACAGCAGGAAGGTGATGGTCACCATCGCCACGGTCACGCGGCGGCGGGTGGAGAACTCCACCAGGTTGAAGGACGTCGCGTCCGGAAGCTGCGCCACTGTCGGTCCCCAGTCTCGATAAGGCTTGCCTGGAAAGGCGTGCGGAAGGCGCGGCCGCGCGGCCGCGCCGGGCGGCGTGGCCGGTTACTGCCGCTCTGCGGCGGCGGGCTTGACGGCGGGCGCGGCGCTGGCGACGGCCTTGGCGTTGATGACCTGCACATCGGTGCCCTCGCGCAGGGCGGTCTTGCCGGCCACCACCACCTGCTCGCCGAGCTTGATCCCGTCGCGGACCTCGGCCCAGGCGCCGTCCAGGTAACCCAGCTTGACCGGCACGCGCGCGGCCTTCTTGCCGCGCACCACGAACACCGCCGGCTCGCCTTCATCGTCCAGCAGGGCCGCGCGCGGCACCACCAGGGCATCGGCGCGGTTGTCGTAGTCGATGCGCAGGCGGCCGAACATGCCCGGTTGCAGCACGCCGCCGCCGGCGAAGGCGCAGATCACCCGGAAAGTGCCGCTGCCGGAATCGACCACCGGCGCGATCCGGTCGACCGTGCCGGTGAAGGTCTTGCCCGGCAGCGCGTCCACCAGCATCTGCACCGGCTGGCCGGGCTTGAGCGTGGCCAGCTCGCGCTCGGGCACGTTGAGGGTGGCCTCCAGGCGCGAGACATCCACCACCCGCGCCACCGGCGAGTTGATCTGGACGAAGTTGCCCGGCTTGACCGCGCGCGAGGCGACCACGCCGGAAATCGGCGACTCGACCTTGGCGTAGGACAGTTCCAGGGTGGCCAGGCGATTGGCGGCGCGGGCGCTTTCCAGGTCGTAGCGCAACTGGTCGTTGTCGTTGGCGCTGAGCAGGCGCTGCTCGGCCAGTTGCCGGGAACGGGCGTAGTTGGCTTCCAGCTTGCGCAGGGTCGCGCCGGTCTGGGCCGCCTGCTGCTCGTAACGGGCCGCGTCCAGCCGCACCAGGACCTGGCCGGCCTTGACGAACTGCCCCTCCTCCACCAGCACCTCCAGCGCCACGCCGGAGATCTTGGCCACCACCTGCGACTCGGCCCGCGCCTCCAGCGGCGCGGTGCCGGTGTAGCTGGCAGCGATGGCGCGCCGCTCGGCCTGGGCGACTTCCACCGGCACCGCTTCGGGCGCCTTGTCCTTGGCTTCCTTGGCCTGGGCTTCGGCCGAGCCCGCCCCGCCCTTGCAGGCGGACAGGCCCAGCGCGCAGGCCAGGGCCAGGGCCGCAACCGCGGCGCCGCGCAGCGCCGGTCCGGCCTTGCGGTGATTGCTGAGTTGACGCATTCGAGACGACCCCAAGCTGAAAGAATTCACGTCGTTGTCCCGGTCGTATGCCGGTGTTGTATATAGGTATATCACCGGCCCCAGGCAGCGCCATCCGCCGAAGGTCATGATGACTGGCGCCACGGATCCAATCTGCGGCAGGGTAAGCGTGTGCGCGCCGGCGCACTGGCCCTCCCCGCCGCGATACGGGACCGGCGCCAGTATGGATGCAGCGAGGGACGGCTTCGTTGCAATCGCAACGCCGGCTATACTCGCCCACTTGTGCGCGGCCCGGGGGGCCCGCTGAGCCAGCCACCATCCTTATCGCTAGCCATTCGAGATTGCGGACAACGACATGATGCGACCGCTGACGATCGCCTGCTTCGCCCTGACCCTGGCCGCCGCGACCGCGCACGCCCAGGACGCCGCCCCGGCTGCCGCCACGCCCGCACCCGCGCCCGCAGCCGCTGCGGCCGCCGCGCCGGCGCCGGCCAAGGGCAACGCCCAGACCGGGCGCCAGCTCACCTACACCTGCCAGGGCTGCCACGGGGTGACCGGGTACAAGAACGCCTACCCGAACTACCACGTGCCCAAGATCGTCGGCCAGTCGCCGGAGTACCTGGCCAACGCGCTCAACGAATACAAGAAGGGCACGCGCAAGCACCCGACCATGCAGGCCCAGGCCCAGAGCTTCTCGGACCAGGACATCGCCGACATCGCCGCCTTCCTTTCCAGCGCCAAGTGAGCCGCCCCATGACGAACTCCAGCTTCCTCAAGAGCGGCCTCGCCATCGCCACGCTCGCTCTGGCCCTGTCGGCCTGCTCGCAGGGCGAAACCCCGGCCGGCCACTCCTCGGCCGACCGCAACGCCGGCCATACCTCCTCGTCCTCGGGCCTGCCGGCGGGCAACATCGCCGCGGGCGAGAAGCTCGCCAGCGTCAAGAACGAGACCACCAAGCAGTCCTGCGTGGAGTGCCACGGCGCGCAGGGCAATGCCCCGATCGACCCGAGCTATCCCAAGCTGGCGGGCCAGTACCACGATTACATCGCCCACTCCCTGCAGATGTACCGCGACGGCGACCGCGAGCACCCGCAAATGTCCAGCCAGGCCAAGAACCTCACCGACCAGCAGATCGCCGACCTGGCGGCCTACTTCGGCTCGCGCGAGAGCAAGGACCTGCGCGACCTGCACGGCATCCACTGATCCGCGCGGCGGCGCGGCACGCACGCACGCAACGGCCCGCCCAGTGCGGGCCGTTCTCGTTTCCGGCCCTCGCTTGGGTGCTGCGCCTGGTGGGCCGGAACGACGCGCACCCCGCCCCTTGCCGATAGCCGAGCCCAGGCTGCCGAGGGGCGGTCTGCGCGGGCCGGTCGAACCGCGCAAGCCGGCGGAGGCCGCCCGTCCGAACGCTCGGGGAACGATGGCCGCCCAGGCCCCTCCCGCGTCCGTCCTTTCCTGCGCCCTCCCTCTCCCCGTGTTC
>CBIFVU010000399.1:0-3061 GCA_966185905.1 uncultured Lysobacter sp. | reverse complement strand
ATCACCTTCCTGATGGTGTTCCTGATCCAGAACTCGCAGAACCGCGACGCCGCCGCGGTGCAGATCAAGCTCGACGAGCTGATCCGCGCCACCCGCCAGGCGCGCAACACCTTGCTGGACCTGGAAGAACTCGACGAAGACGAACTCGAGCGCTTCCGCAACCGCTACGAACGCCTGGCCCGGCGCGCGCGCCGCTGTCCGCGCGGCCAGGCCCGCCAGGACGACCCGTCCCGGCCCCGCCCATCCCCGTCCGAGGAGACCGACGATGAAGAAGACCCCGCCCAATCCCGACCAAGTGCGTGAACTGCTCTACCAGGCCCTGGAGACCGAGCAGGGCGGCATCCAGATTTACGAGGCGGCGCTGGAATGCGCGGTCAACGACGATCTGCGCAGCGAATGGGAGGAGTATCTCGACCAGACCCGCACCCACGAGCAAGTGCTGCTGAATGTGTTTTCCGAACTCGGCCTGGACCCGGCCGAGCGCCCGCCCGGTCGCGAAGTGGTCGGCCACATCGGCGCTTCGCTGGTGGCGGCCATCCGCATGGCGCAGGAAGCGGGCAATCCGGAAGCGGCGCAGTTGGTGGCGGCCGAATGCGTGGTGCTGGCCGAAACCAAGGACCACGCCAACTGGGAGCTGATCGGACAGTTGGCCGAGCACGCTCAGGCCGAGCGGATCGAGGTGCTCAAGCAGGCCCACGATGCGGTGGAAAGCGATGAAGACCATCACCTCTACCACACCCGCGGCTGGTCGCGCGAGTTGTGGATCCAGTCGCTGGGCCTGCCAGCGGTGCTGCCGCCGCCGGAGGAGCTCAAGCAGGTCGAGACTGCCATCGGCGCGGCGCGCGCCGAACAGGCGCGTACCCGGATGCTATGAACGCGAGCCTCGCCACTCCGCCGCGGCCCGGCGCCGTAGCGGCCCGGCCGGGCTTCTGGCGCGAGAACGCATTGTCGCTGGTGCTGCTGGCCCTGTTCGCCTCGAGTCTGTGCGGACAGATCGCCGCAGGCCACGCCTTGCTCAACCAGGAACGGTCCGAGCACGGCCAAGCTGCGGTCGGCTGGCTGGAGTATTTCCGCCACGGCCAGTTCCTCTCGGCCACGTTCGAGAACTGGGAAAGCGAGTTCCTGCAAATGGGCCTGTACGTGCTGCTCACGGTAAGCCTGCGGCAGAAGGGTTCGGCCGAGTCGCGGCCCATGGACGAGCAGGCCCGCGGAGCGCTGGAAGAAGACGCACGCCAGATCCAGCCCGGCCCGGTGCCGGCGCCGGTCCGCCGTGGCGGCTGGATCGCGCAGTGGTATGCGCATTCGCTGTCGTTGGCGCTGCTGGCGCTGTTCGCCGTGGCCTTCGTCGGCCACGCCTTCGGCAGTTGGCGCCAGCAGGTCGAACAAGCGCTGCGCGAAGGCCGGCCGCCGCCGGGATGGGCCGAGCACCTGGGCAGCGCACAGTTCTGGTTCGAGTCGTTCCAGAATTGGCAGAGCGAATTCCTCGCGGTGCTGGCCTTGGTCGTGCTGTCGATCTGGCTGCGCCAAGCGCACTCGCCCCAGTCCAAGCCGGTGCGCGCGCCGCATTCGCAAACCGGGGCGGGCTAGGCCGACCGGCACTCGCGCGCGAGCGTACCCACGTTTGGCATTGGCATGGCGATGGCGATGACGCTGGAGCGCCCCCTCGTGCGGTACAGGCGGCTGCGCCCGCAGGGTGCGCTTTTCCGTCCTGTCCAGATTCCCCCTCGACCCCAACCGGACCCATGACCCTCAGCCGCTTGCTCTCCGCCACTGCACCCGCCGCACCGTGGCCGAAAGGCTTCGACGCAGCGCGCGTGGTCGAGCGTTTGCAGGCCGAGCTGTACCGGATGCTCGCCGCCATCCCGATGTTGCTGGTGGCAGGGCTGGTGGTGTGGATCGCCTGGCGCCTGGGTGGCTGGCTGGCGCGGCGGCGCAGCGTGGATCGGGTCGTGCGGCGCAATCCGTTGCTGGAGGAGCTGGTCGCCAGCACCATCCGCGGCTCGGTCGGGCTGGCCGGGCTGGTGATCGCGCTGCAACTGCTCGATGCCACCGCCATCGTCGGCGCGGTGCTCGGCACGGCCGGCGTGCTCGGCGTGGCCCTGGGCTTCGCCTTCAAGGACATCGCCGAGAACTACGTGGCCGGAGTGCTGATGAGCCTGCGCCAGCCCTTCCGCCCGGACGACCATGTCCGCATCGGCGACAACGAAGGCGTGGTGGCGGCGATGACCGCGCGGGCCACGGTGCTGATGACCCTGGACGGCAACCACCTGCGCGTGCCCAACGCGATGGTGTTCAAGAGCGCGACCCTGAACTACACGCGCAATCCCAACCGGCGTTTCGAGTTCGACCTGGCCCTGGCCGCCCAGGCCGACGCGCAGCGGGCGTCCGAGCGCCTGTCGCAGGCCGTGGCGCAGACGCCGGGCGTGCTGGCCGATCCGGCGCCGGAGGCTTTCGTGATCGCCGTCGCCGCGGACGGACGCGCCAGCCTGCGCCTGCGCGCCTGGGTGGACCAACGCGCGCACGATATCGACGCCGTGCGCGGCCAGGCTCTGCGCCGCACCGCGGAAGCGGCCGCGCAGCTGGCCGAGGCGCCCGACGACGCAGACCCTGCGGCCCCGCCGGCGGCCGCCGCCAGCGCGCAGGGCGCTGCGCAGAGTTCCGCGCCGGCGACCATCCAACGGCAATTGCGCGAGAGCGGCCAAGCGCAGCGCAACGACCTGCTGGACCCTTCCGCGCCGGAAGAATGAACCCGGCGCCCGCCCGCGCACGCCGCGTTCACCCCGGTGCAACGCCCCGGCACCCACTGTGGCCGACGCGGGGCGCCCGACCCCAACGGAGCGGCAGTCATGGCACGACCCATCTGGACCGGAACCCTTTCCTTCGGCCTGCTCAACATCCCGGTGAAACTGATGACCGGCGAGCGTCGGGTGGACCTGCACTTCCGCATGCTCGACAGCCGCAACAAGGCGCCGATCCGCTACGAGCGCATCAACGAAGAAACCGGCGAGGAAGTGCCGTGGAAGGAGATCGTCAAGGCCTTCGAGTACGACAAGGGCAATTA
>CBIFVU010000398.1:0-3076 GCA_966185905.1 uncultured Lysobacter sp. | reverse complement strand
ATGCTCAAAGTGCTCACGCGGATCGGCGACTTCCGCGGCCACCGCGACGGCAGCGGCACGCCGTTCTGGGGCTGGCTGCGCCAGATCGCGGTCAACGAGGCGTTGATGCGCCTGCGCAGCCGGCGCCGCCACGAGCACGAGGATGCCGGCGACGAGGCGCGCTGGGCCGACGAGCAAGCCCCGCCGCCGCCGGCCGCCGCCGACGCCGCCGCGCTCGGCCGCGCCCTGGCCCGCTTGCCGGCGCCGACCCGCAGCGTGCTGTGGCTGTACCACGCCGAGGGCTACACCCATGAGGAGATCGCCGCGCTGATGCAGCGCTCGGTCAGTTTTTCCAAATCGCAACTGGCCCGCGGCGGACGCCGCCTGCGCCAGTTGCTGGAACCGGAGCAGGCCCATGCCTGATCGCATCGATCCACCGCCGCAGGACTGGCCGCAGGCGTTCGCGCGCCTGCCCCTGGAGACGCCGCCCGCCGAGGGCTGGGCGCGCCTGTCCGCACGCCTGGGCGCCGGCCCGGCTCGAACCGCAGCGGGCGCCCAAGACGCCGCAGACGCGAACGCAACGGGCGCAAGCACGACGGGCACCAGCACGACGGGCACGAACGCGGCCGCCGCGATGGCGGCCACCGTGCCGAGCCTCGCCGCCTCGCGCCTTGCCACGCCTGACCGCACCACGCCCGACCCTGCCGCGGCGAACCGCTGGGCACTGGCAGCGATGTGGGCCGCCGCCCTGCCGGTGGGGCTGTGGCTGGCCCTGGGCGGGCGCCAGGCGCAGCCCGGTCCGGACGAGCGGCTGGGCGCAGGGCCGGCCGCGGCCGTGGTCGCGCCGAACGGCACCGCGCCGGCTTCGGCCCCTTCCGCAACCGATCCGCTCGCAACCGGCGCTCTCGCAGCCCATTCCCAGGCAGCCGCCACGCCCGCAGCCGGCGACGCCGACGCGCTCGCACGCCTCGGGGCGTCGTCCTCGCCGGGCGCGGATGCGAACAGCGCGCCGCCCTCGCAAAGCCCAGCTGCTGCGCCTGGTCCGGTGGCGGGACCGGAGCGCGGCGTGCATCGCGACCGTCTCGCCACGGCCGCAACCGCGGCTTCGTCCAGGCCAGCCCGGGCGCGCACAGCGCCGGCCTCGGCCGCGCCGGCGCCCATCACTGCGGACAGCACCGCGACCGCTGCGGTCCCAGCCGCTTCGGGTCGAGCCGCTTCGGATCGAGCCGCATCGGGCCGAGCCGGACTGGACCGGGCCGGACCGGACCGGGCCGCTCCGATGCGGCACGCTACCGGGCTGGCACTGCGACCGGAGGCGACGCCGCCTGCGGCCGCCGCGTCCGGGCTCGCGCCGGCGCGCTCCGCCGCGGCCGCCCCGGAAGCGCCCGGTTCCGGGACACCGGCCACCGAGGCGATCGCAAGCGCAGCCCTGCCTGCACCGGCCGCCTCCGCGCTCGACCGCACCGCTGCGACGCTCGCTGCGGCCAGCGCGGAGGCGATCGAGCGGCCCGCCACGGCGGCGCCCGCGGACGCCTCGTCCATCGCCGCGCAACTGCGCGCGCTGCAGACCGAATCGGCGCGGCTGGAGGCGTTGGTGGCCTTGACCCGCGACGACCGCGTCGCCAGCGCCAGCGCCGCAGTGGTCAGCGCCGGTCTCGACCAACGCCTGCGCCTGATCGACGCCAGCCTGATCGACCCGGCGCTGCCGGACGCGCAACGCCTGGCGCTGTGGCGCGAGCGCGTGGGCGCGCTGCGCAACCTGGCCGGTGTGGAGAGCAGCCAGCGCTGGTTCGCCGCGCACGGCCAGCGCTATGGCGACGCCCTGGTGCGGGTGGACTGACCGCGCCGCACCGGCCGAACGGCGCGCGCACGGCCTCGCCCGCTCCGCCCTGCCCGCCTTCGCTGCCCGCCCGCGCCACGTCGCCTTCGCTTCCCGCGATCCGTTCCTTCCGCTATCCGCTCCTGCCTGCATCCGCTCCTGCCTGCATCCGCTCCACTCCCGCCTTCATCCGCAATCGCCCCATTCCAGCCGCACGGAGATCGCCATGCCTCGCACGCCCTTGTTTATCGCCCTGCTGCTCGCCGCAGCCGGCGGCGCGCTCGCCGCGCCCTCGGCGCCGGTCGGCAGCGCGGCCCCGCCGACAGCGGTCGCCGACCGTTCGGTCAGCGTGATCGTGCACCGGATGCGGTCACCGCAGCGGATCGCCCAGGCCGACCTCCGTCCCGGCACACCGCACACTGCGGCCTTGCCCGACCCATCGCGCAAGGCCGTGCTCATCCGCGACGAAGTCCGCGGCCCGGTGCTCGGCGTGATCCTGGCCCAGGACCCCGAACGCGGCGTGGCGGTCGTCGCCGTCACTCCCGACAGCGCCGCCGCCCAGGCTGGATTGCGCAGCGGCGACAGGCTGGTATCCATCGACGGCCAAGCCATTGCCGGCGCCGACGCCGACGCGCGCCTGCGCCACGCCCGCTCGCTGCTGGCCACGCTCCAGGCGGGCAAGGCCGTGCGCGTCGGCTATCGCCGCGACGGCCGCGAGGCCAGCATGAAGATCGCGCCGCAACCCGGCGCGCGGGTGATGGTGTTCGAGCAAGCCGACGGCAGCCGCACGATCGCCGGCGGCGAAGTGCATGTCCGCCGGCTCGCCGACGGCTCGGTGGAAGTGGAAGCCGACCGCTTGGATTCGATGCCCGGGGCGGCGCTGGCGGTGCCGCGCGTGCGCACCGAAATCCTGCGCCTGGGTTCGCCGGAAGACTGCCAGGGCGCGCCCTGCACGCTGCCGCTGATCAACGAGGCGCTGCGTTGGAACGGCCTGAACCTGGCCAGCGTGGATGCGCGCCTGGGCCGCTATTTCGGCACCGACCGCGGCGTGCTGGTGCTCAGCGCCGGCCCAGGGCTCAAGGGCCTGGAGCCGGGCGACGTGCTGCAATCCATCGCCGGCCAGCGCGTGGACACCCCGCGACAGGCGATGGACGCGTTGCGCCAACAGGCCGAAGGCGCGCAAGTGCGGGTGGGCTATCTGCGCGACCGTCGCGCGGCCGAGCTCACGCTGACCGTGCCCAAGGTCGTGGCCTGGACGCCGCCCGCACCGCCCGCACC
>CBIFVU010000397.1:0-3082 GCA_966185905.1 uncultured Lysobacter sp. | reverse complement strand
GCCCCGACTCACTCCAGTGGGCAGTTGGCCCCCAGCAGGCAGCGGACGAACTTGTCCTCGCACAGCGCATCGTCGATGTCGGGGCTGGCCAGGCAGTGGTTATAGCTGGCGCGGCAGGCCTGGCAGGGATTGAGCGCCGGCGCGGCGCTGGCCAGGAAGGCGAGGCCGAAGCCGAAGGCGGCCACGGCGGCGAGCAAACGCTTGCGCGCTTTCATCTCGATCTCCTGTGATGCGCGCGGTCCCGCGACGCGCACCGGGCGCGCGCCTGCCCGCGCCCGGCGCTGGTCCGGGCCCGCCTCCGGCCGGCCCGGCCAGGACGGCGCGGCTCGCTCAGAGCGGGCAGCGAGCCAGCTTGAGGCAGGCGATGGCGCGGCTCTCGCAGTCCGTGCCTCCGTTGTCCACGCAGCGCTGGCGGTCGAGTTCGCACTGGGTGCAGGGATCGACCGCGGCGGCGGCGGTGGCGGCGGCGCAGCCGAAGGCGAAAGCGGCCATGGCGGCCAGCGCAAGGCGACGTACACGGGAAGCGTTGTTCATCGGGAACCTCCTGTCCTGTGGATGGCGATGGCCGCGCTCGTCGCGGCCGGTGCGGCCAGCGCGCCCGCCTGGAGCGCGCTGGTGCATCGCCTCCGACGCTAGCACCGCTGCGCCGAGCGTTTCGCGGCCGCCAGCACAGTGTCGGCATAGATCACATCCGCGCCCCTGTTCGCTGGCGAACCCGCCAGCCGCCAGAGCGAGCGCGCCCTCCATGCGAGCCACGCGTTGTGCGCTCGGCGCACCGCCTGTCCTGCGGTGCCCGCCAAGTCCGGAAACCAGGGCGATGCGGCCACGCCCCGCCCGCGACGCACCGGCCGAACGCACCTATCGCAGGACGCCGCTGCATCCTGCACACCGCGCCCGGCCGCCGATTGCTGAGCGCGCGCGCGAGCCGAGCGGCGCCGGATCGATCATCAGCCGATCATCGGCCGAGCGCGGACCGAACGCGCGCCGCCCGCGACGCGAGCGCCCCTGCGCAAACCGGCCGCCGCCGAGCACGCCCGCACGGCGCTCTCGCTTTCGCGCAGGCACGAACGCACGCGCCCGCTACAGGCGCATGTCCTGCCTTCGGATGCACAGGCAGAGCGAAAGGTTTAGGCCGAAGGTCATGCCATTACGAAGGTCACAGCGACTTATTCCAGATACGCCGCTGCATGCACGCGCCTAAAGTCCGTCGCGGCTCGTTCCTGAGCGACAACAAAGGATGTTTCCCATGCTCCGCATCTGTCTGCCTTCCCTCGCCGCCTTGTTGCTGTGCGCCGGCGCCGCCACGGCGCAAACCGCCGCGCCCTCGCTGGACGCCTGCATCGACCTGGACGCATCCAGCCAGTTCTCGCGCGGCGGCAGCGAACAACTGTTGATCAAGCACGGCGATGCGCACTACAAGCTCAAGTTCCGCTCCAGTTGCTCGGACCTGGCCTATAGCCGCAAGATCCAGATCACCAGCGAAGGACACAAGAGCCGCCTGTGCCCGAGCGGCAGCATCGTGCAGACCGACCGCACCAGTTGCCCCGTCGCCGAGATCCAAACCATCGACGCCGGCGAGTTCGAGCGCCTGCGCCGCCGGCGCTGAGACGCGCGCGCCAGGAGAGCGCCAGCCGCGGGCCGACGCAGGCGCGCAGCATTTGCGTTGCGGCGCGGCGCAGTTTTCGACCTGCTTGGCCCTGCGCGGCTCACGCCGCCGGCCGTTCCCGTCGCGATGAAGACGGCCGCTTGGCCGCCTTCATCGCCAGGAGCGGCGCAGGGTCCGGGAAGCGGCGACCAGCGCGGAACTCATGCCGCCCCTGGCCCGCCGTCGCGCCGGCCTGCGTGGGCTTTCTCCGCGATCCCGCCGCCCATGGCGGCCAGTGGGCTCACCACGGCGGATTCGGGCAGCCATTGGCGGCCAGGCACTGGGCCAGTGGGTCATCGCAGTTCTACACCTCCGTGCCCAGGCACTTGTTGTAGCGATTCCAGCAGGTCTGGCAGGCGTCGGTGGCGAGGGCGGTGGTAGTAGCCAGAGCGCAGCCGAAGACGAACGCGGCCAGCGCCGCGGCGGAGCGTTTGTTCATGGCATCGGTCTCGTGTCGCTGCTGAGGCGGCCTTGCGCCGCCGTCCGCGCTGTGCGGACGGACGGCCCGTAGCATCGGCCGATCCGCGCTCCGGCCGGTGCTGGCAAAACCGACAGGCCGGCGCGCCGCCGGAGCGCGCGCCTTGCGATCCAGGCCGCGCTTCGCGCCGCATCGGACCCCGGTCCTGGCGCACTGCGGCAGCCGGGCGATCGTGCGATCGTGCGCAGCAGCGCACAGGCGAGCGGCGCACAGGCGAGCGGCGCGAGAGCGCGCAATGCCAGGGCCCGGGGCGCGGGAGCAGGCGTCGCGCGGGGAACGGACGCCAGCGCACGAAAAAGGCGGCCCGAAGGCCGCCTTTCCTGGCTGCCGGCCCGCCGGCCGGCCGGCGACGCGGCGCTCGGCCGCGCCGGTTCACACCGTCGCCGGCAACAGCTTCTCCGGCTCGGGATGGGCTTCCACCACCAATTCGTCGTCCTTGACGTCGATGCTGACCCGGCCGCCGCCGACCAGCTTGCCGAACAGCAGTTCGTCGGCCAGCGGGCGCTTGACCTTGTCCTGGATCACCCGCGCCATCGGCCGCGCGCCCATCAAGGGATCGAAGCCGTGCTGGGCCAGCCAGTCGCGCGCGGTCGGAGTCGCGCTCAGGCTCACGTTCTTCTCGTGCAGCTGGCTCTCCAGCTCGATCAGGAACTTGTCCACCACGCGCAGGATGTGGTCGAAGCCCAGCGCCTGGAACTGCACCACCGCGTCCAGGCGGTTGCGGAACTCCGGACTGAAGCCCTTGCGGATGACCTCCATCGCGTCGGTGGAATGGTCCTGCTTGGTGAAGCCGATCGAGCGCCGCGAAGCCTGGGCCGCGCCGGCGTTGGTGGTCATCACCAGCACCACGTTCTTGAAGTTCGCCTCGCGGCCGTTGGTGTCGGTGAGGGTGCCGCGGTCCATGACCTGCAACAGGATGTTGAAGATGTCCGGATGCGCCTTCTCGACCTCGTCCAGCA
>CBIFVU010000396.1:0-3087 GCA_966185905.1 uncultured Lysobacter sp. | reverse complement strand
GCCGGCTTCGGCTGCATGGCCGCGCTGGACGCCGAGAAGTTCCTCGACAAGGACGCCTGAGCATGGCCGGCGCCGGAGCACACGACGCCAGCACCGGCCCAGCCGGCGCTTCATCGGCCGGCACCGCGCCGGCAGCCCCCGACCCGGCCGGATCGCTGCGCATCAGCGCCGATCCGGCCGAGCTGGACCTGCCCGCCATCCACCGTTTCCTCAGCGGCGAGGCCTACTGGTCCCAGGGCATCCCCGAGGCCACCGTGCGCCGCGCGCTGGCGAACTCGATCTGCTACAGCGGCCACGCCGACGGCCGCATGATCGCCTTCGCCCGCGCCGTCAGCGACCAGGCCACCTTCGCCTACCTGGCCGATGTGTTCGTGCTGCCCGAACACCGCGGCCGCGGCCACGCCCGCGCCCTGGTCGCGGCCTTGATGGCCGACCCGCGCCTGCAAGGCCTGCGCCGCTGGCACCTGGTCACCCGCGACATGCAGCCGCTCTACGCCGGGCTGGGTTGGGCGCCTCTGGCCCAGCCGGAGATGCACATGCAGCGCCACGACCCAGAGGTCTACCAACGCGGCAACGGGACGGGGACCGGGGCGTGAACACGGCCGCAGGCGCGAGCGCCGGCGGCCTGCGACTGCGCCTGCTCGATTCGCTGGCCCAAGTCCCCGCCGCGCACTGGGACCGCCTGCACGACGGCGCGAACCCCTTCCTGGCCCACGCCTTCCTTCACGGCCTGGAAGCGCACGGCTGCCTGCGCGAGGACTGGGGCTGGAGCCCGCGCCACCTCAGCCTGTGGGATGGCGAGGAACTGGTCGCCGCGGTGCCGGCCTATCTCAAGGGCAATTCCCACGGCGAATTCGTGTTCGACCACGCCTGGGCCCAGGCCTACGCCCAGCACGGCCTGGACTATTTCCCCAAGTGGCTGGGCGCGGTGCCCTATTCGCCGGTCGCCGGCCCGCGCCTGCTCGCCCGCGATCCGGCCCTGCGTCCGCGGTTGGTCCAGGCCCTGGCCGGCCTGTGCGAGCGCCAAGGGCTGTCCTCGGCGCACGTGAACTTCCATGCGCCAGAGGAGGACGCCGCCTTCGGCGAGGACTGGCTGGCGCGCCTGGACGTGCAGTACCACTGGCACAACCGGCCCGACCCGGCCGGCCGGCGCTGGCAGGACTTCGAGCAGTTCCTGGCCGCGCTGGACCACAAGCACCGCAAGAACATCCGCCAGGAACGGGCCAAGGTGGCGCGCGCCGGCATCGTCCACCGGGTGGTGGACGGCCACAGCGCCAGCGCCGCCGACCTGGCCGCGATGCATCGCTTCTACCTGGACACCTTCTCCGACTACGGCAACCACCCGGCGCTGACCCTGCCCTTCCTGCGACACCTGGCCCAGGCTCTGCCGGACGCCTTGGTGATCTTCCTGGCCGAACGCGAGGGCGAACCGGTCGCCGGCGCGCTGTGCCTGCGCGGCCGCGACACCCTCTACGGCCGCTACTGGGGCGCCAAGCTGCGGGTGCCCGGGCTGCACTTCGAGACCTGCTACTACCAGGGCATCGAATACTGCCTGCGCGAAGGCCTGCACCGCTTCGAGCCCGGCGCCCAGGGCGAGCACAAGCTGGCCCGCGGCTTCCTGCCCGAATGGGTGCACAGCCGGCACTGGGTGGCGCACACCGCTTTCCGCGAGGCCCTGCGCCCCTGGTGCCGCGAGGAAGCGGCCTCGGTGCGGCGCTACGCGGCGACCTTGCAGGCGCATTCGCCGTTCAAGCGCGAGCCGGAGGCGGCGCCGCCTGCACAACCCGACCCGGTCGGCCCGGCTGGATAGAATCGCGCGATGAAGCAGCTCCCGTTCCTGCTGGCGCCCCAGCCCGACGCGCCGTTCCCGGCCGGCGAGCTGGCCTTGCGCGAACCCGACGGCCTGCTCGCGGTCGGCGGCGACCTCAGCCCGCAGCGGCTGCTCAACGCCTATCGCCACGGCATTTTCCCCTGGCCCTCGGAAGGCTATCCCCTGCTGTGGTGGTGCCCGGATCCGCGCACGGTGTTCCGCACCGACCGCGTGCGCCTGTCCTCGCGCTTCCGCCGCAGCCTGCGCCAGAGCCCCTGGACCCTGCGCGCGGACACCGCTTTCGCCGAAGTGGTCCAGGCCTGCGCGCGATCGCCGCGGCCGGGCCAGGACGGCACCTGGATCACCCCGGAGATGGCCCAGGCCTACCAGCAGTTGCACCGGCTCGGCCACGCGCATTCGGTGGAGGTCTACGAAGGCCAGAACCTGGTCGGCGGCCTCTACGGCGTGGCCATCGGCCGCATGTTCTTCGGCGAGAGCATGTTCAGCGCGCGCTCGGGCGGCTCCAAGGTCGCCCTGGCCGGCCTGGCCCGGTGCCTGGACGAATGGGGCTGGCCGCTGCTCGACGGCCAGGTCGAGAACCCGCACCTGCTCAGCCTGGGCGCCCAGGCCATGCCGCGCCAGCGCTTCCTGGCCGAGGTCGCGCGGCTGACCGCCGAAGGCCCCGGCCCGGGCGCCTGGACCGAACGGTTCGGCCATTGGCCGGCCTCGCGCCTGGCCGCGCCGGGGGCCGCGCAGGCCCCGCCGGCGCCGGCGCTGGAGCCCGGCCCGGGCCCCCGGCGGCCGGGCCAGCGCGCGGAGGGTTAACGGTTTTTTGCCACCCGGCCGCCGACATGGCAGAATGCGCGGCTTCGCGGGCGCGCGACGCCCAACCCTTCGCGGCAGCGCGACTCCTCTCTGGGAAGCACATGGCAAAAGACGACGTGATCGAATTCGAGGGCACGGTGGCGGAAACCCTTCCGAACACCATGTTCCGCGTGCGTCTCGAAAACGGGCACGAAATCATCGCCCATATCTCGGGGCGCATGCGCAAGAACTACATCCGCATCCTGACCGGCGACAAGGTCAAGGTCGAGATGACCCCCTATGACCTGACCAAGGGTCGCATCACCTACCGCATGAAGTAAGTGCGGTAAGTTATTGAAAAAAGGCGGCCCTGGGCCGCCTTTTTCGTGTCCGCCCGGCCCGGGCGCGACCGATCGCGCGCCCTGCCCTCCCCGCCCGGCCAGCCCGGGTTGCCCGCGCCGGCCCCGACTCAC
>CBIFVU010000395.1:0-3108 GCA_966185905.1 uncultured Lysobacter sp. | reverse complement strand
GTCGGGGGCGTCGGGGCGCGGACCGGCCATGCTCACTTGCCCAGCTCGAAGACCACGTCCAGGCTCATCGACAGCGTGTTCTCGCCCGGAGAGACCGAGGTGTCGGCCGCCGCCCCGGCCTTTTCCATGCGCATGGCCATCATCGGCATGGGCATCGGCGGAGCGAAGCGACCGCCCTCGCTGACCGAGACGATCCGGCGCACCTTCATGCCCAAGGTCTTGGCGTACATCTCCGCCCGCGCCTGCGCCTTCTCGACCGCGCCGCGGCGGGCCTCGTCGAAGGCGACGTCCTTTTCCTTGTCGTCGATGTCGAAGCTCGGGCCGTTGATCTGGTTGGCGCCGGTGGCGACCAGCGAGTCGAGGATCTTGCCCAGCTTGGACAGGTCGCGCACCACGATGTTGACGTTGTTGTTGGCCTGGTAGCCGGTGATCTGCGGCGGCTGGTTCTCGGCGTAGCGGTACTGCGGGTTGAGGTTGATGCCGCTGGTCTGCACGTCGCGCTCGGCGATGCCTGCGGCCTTGATCGCGGCCACGACCTTGGCCATCTGCTCGGCGTTGGCGCGCATGGCGGCGTTGGCGTCGCCGGCTTGGGTGACCACGCCGGTGGACAGGGTGGCGATGTTGGGAGTGCGCCGGGCCTCGGCCGAGGCGGACACCGAGAGCAGGGTGCCGTCGGTGGCGACATAGGGCGAGGTCTGGGCGGAAGCGGTCATGGCGGTTGCGGCTCCGAAGGCGAGGAAGGCGGCGAGCGCCAGCGGGCGCAGCGAAAGGCGGGACAGGGACGACGGCCGGGTCATGTGGAACTCCTTGAGGGACGAGGTAAGGGTCTTGCTGAACTGGTTAACGAACCGTGATTCGGTACGGGGTTTGCCCCGCTGGGCGTGGGCTGGCGCTCAGTCAGTGCGGGTTATGCTTTGCCGATGCTCTATCTGGCTTCCAAGTCGCCCCGGCGACGCGAATTGCTCGCCCGGCTGGGCCTCGAATTCGGGGTCCTGGACCTGGACGTACCCGAACAGCGCCAGCCGGGCGAACCGGCCGAGGACTATGTGCGCCGGGTGGCGCGGGAAAAGGCCGGCGCCGGCCTGCTCACGGTGGTCGCCAACCCGGCCGCGGTGGTGCTGGGCTCGGACACCGAGGTGGTACTGGACGAGGAGGTCTTCGGCAAGCCGGCCGACGCGGCCGATGCCGCGGCCATGCTGCGGCGGCTGTCCGGGCGCACCCATCGGGTGATCTCGGCCGTCTCGTTGGTCTCGCCGGCGCGCGAGGACCAGGCGGTGGCCATTTCCGAGGTCCGCTTCACCGAACTCGACGAGGACCGGATCGCCCGTTACGTGGCCGGCGGCGAGTGGGAGGGCAAGGCCGGCGGCTATGCCATCCAGGGCGCGGCCGAGGCCTTCGTGAGCCATCTGGCCGGCAGCTATTCGGGGGTGATGGGCTTGCCCCTGCACGAGACCGCGCGCCTGCTGCGCGGGTTCGGCCTGGGCGCCTAGCCCCGGGGCGCGCCGCGGGGGCCGGGCCGGTCTCCGCGCCGTCGCCCGCATTGTCCATACTCCAGCCTTTCCCTTCGACTCCGCCCTGGACCCGCGCCGCCCCATGACTGAAGAGATCCTGGTCAACGTCACCCCGCGCGAGACCCGAGTGGCCGTGGTCGAGAACGGCATGCTGCAGGAGCTGCACATCGAACGCGGCTGGCGCCGCGGCGTGGTCGGCAACATCTACAAGGGCAAGGTCCAGCGGGTCATGCCCGGGATGCAGGCCGCGTTCGTGGAAATCGGCCTGGAGCGGGCGGCGTTCCTGCATGCGGCCGACATCGTCCGGCCCAACCAGAGCGGCGAAGGCGAGGGCGACGAAGCGCCCTTGCCGCCGGCGCCGACCCGGCCGATCGCCGAGCTGCTGCGCGAGGGCCAGGAGATCGTGGTGCAGGTGGTCAAGGACCCGATCGGCAGCAAGGGCGCGCGCCTGACCACGCAGTTGTCGATCCCCTCGCGCTACCTGGTGCTGCTGCCGCGCACGCGCGTGGTCGGGGTGTCGGCGCGGATCGAGGACGAGGGCGAGCGGGCGCGGCTGAAGTCGCTGGTGACCACGCTGGCGCCGGCGGCCGAGCACCATGGCTACATCGTGCGCACCAATGCCGAAGGCCAGCCCGAGGAGGCGCTGGCCGAGGACATCGCCTACCTGAGCCGGGCCTGGGCGCTGATCGCGGAGAAATCGCGCAGCAGCAAGGTCGGCGAGCGCGTCTACGAAGACCTGAGCCTGCCGCTGCGCGCGGTGCGCGACCTGATCCGGCGCGACGTGGAGAAGGTCAAGGTCGATTCGCGCGAGACCTGCGAGCGCCTGCGCAGCTTCGCCGCCCAGTACATGCCCGGGCTGGCCGAGAAGATCGAACACTACACCGGCGCGAGGCCGATCTTCGACCTGTACGGAGTCGAGGACGAGATCCAGCGCGCCCTGGACAAGGAGGTGCCGCTCAAGTCCGGCGGCTACCTGGTCATCGACCAGACCGAGGCGATGACCACCATCGACGTCAACACCGGTTCCTTCCTGGGCCAGCGCAACCTGGAGGAAACCGTCTACCGCACCAACCTGGAAGCGGCCCAGTCGGTGGCCCGGCAACTGCGTCTGCGCAACCTGGGCGGCATCATCATCATCGACTTCATCGACATGACCGACCTGGAGCATCGGCGCCAGGTGCTGCGGCAGTTGGAGAAGGCGCTGACCCGCGACCACGCCAAGACCACGGTCTACGAGTTCTCGCCGCTGGGCCTGGTGGAAATGACCCGCAAGCGCACCACCGAGAGCCTGGAGCGCCAGCTCAGCGAGCCCTGCCACGAATGCAGCGGCCGCGGCACGCTCAAGACCCCGGAGACGGTGACCTACGAAATCTTCCGCGAGATCGTCCGCCAGGTGCGCCAGTTCGAAGCCGCGCGCCTGCTGGTGATCGCCTCGCCCCGGGTGGTGGCCCGCATCACCGACGAAGAATCCGCCGCGGTGGCCGAACTGGAGGAATTCCTCGGCAAGTCCATCCGCTTCCAGGCCGACGACCAGTATGCGCAGGAGCAGTTCGATGTTGTGCTGCTTTGAAGCGGGGATAGGGGATTGGGGATCGGG
>CBIFVU010000394.1:0-3120 GCA_966185905.1 uncultured Lysobacter sp. | reverse complement strand
CCCAATCCCCAAACCCGAATCCCGAATCCCGAATCCCGAATCCCCAACCCAGACCAACCCCACTGCCATCCCCCGCGCGTTGACAGCCAAACCCTCACCACAAGGACGCCCACGGTGACCCCTCGCTTGCCGACCGCCGCGCTCGCCGGCCTCTTGCTCAGCCTGACCCTCGGCTTGGCCGCCACCGCCCAGACCGTATCGCCGCGACCCCAGGCCGCCGGCCCCCTCACCGCGCCGCCGCTGCCGCCTTTGCTGGTCGCACGCGAGGCCGCAACCCCGATCGCACTGGAGTCGGTGCGGATCGAGTCCGAACTCAGCGGCAGCCTGGCCCGCACCGCGATCGAGCTGGTCTTCCGCAACCCCAACCCACGCGCGTTGGAAGGCGAGCTGCAGTTCCCGCTCGGCGAAGGCCAACAGATCGACGGCTTCGCCCTGGACATCGGCGGGCGCCTGCGCCCGGCTGTGCCGGTGCCCAAGGCCAAGGGCCGCGAGGTGTTCGAGGCGATCGAACGCCGCAACGTCGACCCGGCTCTGCTCGAACGCACCGCCGGCAACCAGTTCAAGCTGCGCATCTATCCGATCCCGGGGCAGGGCACGCGCCGGGTGCGGCTGGAGCTGCGCGAGTCGCTGCGGCGCTACCAGGGGCAATGGCGCTACGAGCTGCCCCTGGCCTTCGCCGCCCAGGCGCGGCAGTTCGAGTTGCAACTGCGCAGCGCGCACACGCCGCGCCTGGACGCCTTGGGCGGCCCCTCCCGGGCCTGGACCGAGGCCGGCCTGCACCGCCTGTCGCTGGCGCGTCCGCCGGCCGGCGGCGTCTTGCGGGTCGATGTCCAGGCTGCGGCCGAACCACGCGCCTGGGTGCAGGACTTCGGCGGCGAACGCTATTTCCTGGCCGAGGTGCCGGCGCAGGGCGCCACCGCGCCTCGGCCGCTGCCGGCGGCCGTCGGTCTGCTGTGGGACAGCTCGGCCTCTGCCCGCAAGCGCGATATCGCCAGCGAACTGGCGCTGCTGGACCGCTATTTCCGCCGTGCCGGCCAGGCCGAGGTCAGCCTGGTGCGGCTGCGCGATCGCGCCGAGCCGGCGCTGCGCTTCCAGGTTCGCGACGGGCAGTGGGCGGCGCTGCGGCGCGAGCTGGAAGCCACGGTCTACGACGGCGCCAGCGCGCCCGGCGGCTGGCAGCCGCAGGCCGGCATCGGCGAATACCTGCTGTTCGGCGACGGCCTGTTCAATTACGGCGACGCGCCGTTCCCCGCGCTCCAGCCCGGCCAGCGGCTGTACGCGCTCAACTCCGCCGGCGCCGATGCCGACGCGACCCGCCTGGGCGCGTTGGCGCGCAGTGCGGGCGGCCGCCTGGTGAATTGGCAGCGCGCCAGCGAACTGGACCGCGCCAGCGCCGAACTGCTGGAGGAAGGCCCGCGCCTGCTCGGCCTGCAAGCCCTGGGCGCGGACAAGCTGGTGGCGCAATCGCCGTTCGCGCAGGACGGCCTGCTGCGCATCGCCGGCCGCCTGCGCGACGGCCGTGCGCAACTGGAGCTGCGCCTGCGCGACGCCAGCGGCGAGCGCAGCCAGCGGGTGGAGATCGCCGCCGACGCGCCGGCCAGCGGCTTCCCGGCGCGGCTGTGGGCGGGCTATACGATCGCCGCGCTGGAGGCCGACCCGGCCGCCAACCGCGCCGCGATCGAACGCCTGGGCCAGGGGTTCGGCCTGGTCACCGCCAACACCTCGCTGATCGTGCTGGAGGAAATGGCCGACTACGTGCGCTACGACATCGCCCCGCCCGACCGCCAGGACGAGTTCCGCGCGCTCAAGGCCGAGCAAGCCCGCGAGCGCGAGCGCACCCGCAAGGACAATCTGGACCGGGTGGCCCAGCGCTATGCCGAGCGCGCCCAGTGGTGGCAGCGCGACTGGCCCAAGGGCGCGCCGCCGCGGGCGGCGGCGGTGGAGACCGGCGAGCGGCCGGCGATGGAGCGGCGCCTGGCCGAAGGTGCGGTCGAAGTCCCCGACGCGCCCAGAGCGGTGGAACCGGCCCCCGCGGACTCGCTGCGGGACGTGGCCGCGATCCCGCCCTTGCCGGCGGCCCCGGCGATGACTGCGCCCGCGCCCGCGCCGGCCGCCGACGCCGCCCTGGAAACGATCACCGTCACCGGTTCCCCGATCCCCTCTGAGGCCAACCTGGGCGAGGCCGACACTGGCCGCGCGCGCCAGGCCAGCATCGCCCTGCAGCCCTGGCAGCCCGACTCGCCCTATGCCCGGCGCCTGCGCAAGGCCGCGGCCGGCGAGGTCTATCGCCTGTACCTGGACGAACGCGATTCCCACGCCGCCAGCACGGCCTTCTACCTGGACGTAGCCGACGTGCTGGAGGAAAAGGGCCAGCGCGAGCTGGCCCTGCGGGTGCTGTCCAACCTGGCCGAGCTGGACCTGGAGAACCGCCACGTGCTGCGCGTGCTGGGCAACCGCTTGCTGCAGGCCGGCGAGCCCGGCCTGGCCGTGCCGGTGCTGCTGCGGGTGCTGGAACTGGCCGAGGAGGAGCCGCAGAGCTTCCGCGACCTCGGTCTGGCCTACGCCGCTGCCGGCGAGCCGCAGAACGCGGTCAACATGCTCTACGAAGTGGCCCTGCGCGACTGGGACGGGCGCTTCCCGGACATCGAAGAGATCGCCCTGGCCGAGCTGAACGCGGTCGCCGCCGCCCATCCGGACGTGGTCGACACCCGCTTCGTCGACCCGCGCCTGCGCCGCAATCTGCCGCTGGGCCTGCGCGCAGTGCTGAGCTGGGACAGCGACAACTCCGACATGGACCTGTGGGTGACCGATCCCAACGGCGAGCGCGGCTACTACGGCAACCCGTCCACCTACCAGGGCGGTCGCATGACCCGCGATTTCACCGGCGGCTACGGCCCGGAAGAGTTCGCCCTGCGCGCGCCCAAGCCGGGCAAGTACAAGGTCGAGGCCAATTTCTTCGGCGACCGCCAGCAACTGGTCACCGGCGCCACCACCCTGCACCTGTGGCTGAGCACCGGCTTCGGCACCCCAGGACAGAAGGATCGCAAGGTGACCTTGCGGCTGCGGGAGGCCCGCGAGTCGGTGCTGGTCGGCGAGTTCGAGGTGAAGTGAGCCCGGCGG
>CBIFVU010000393.1:0-3120 GCA_966185905.1 uncultured Lysobacter sp. | reverse complement strand
TCAGCACCCTGATGGGCGACGTGGTCGAACCGCGCCGCGAGTTCATCGAGGACAATGCGCTGAAGGTGGCCAATCTCGACGTCTGAGCCCCTGGTTCCGGACGCAGCCGTCGGCGGGCCGCCCGCCGACGGCGCGCGTCCCGCGTCGTCCACGCGGCCGCCCGGCGCGCTGCGCCCGCCCGGCCTGCCCTCGCTGCTGCTGGGCTTCGCTGTCGATCTGTTCCTGACCATCGCCCTCACCGCCGGGCTGACCGTGCTCGGCCTGGCCGGTTGGGCTTTTTTCCGGGGCCTGGGCGGCGGCGCTTCCGCGCAAACCCAGCCGGAATTGGCGCTGGCGGTCGCCGTCAGCCTGTTGGCCACCGCGATTTCGGCGTTTTTCGTCTACTACTTTCGTCGTAGGGCCGACGCCGGCGAACGCCGCGCCGCCGCGCTCGCCCTGGCCCGTCCAGCGACCTGGGGCTGGATCGGTCTGGCGGTGTTCATCGCCACCGCGGCCAGTATCGGCGCCACCCAGATCGCGCGCGAGGCAGCGGTCGAGATGACGCCCACCAACGGCGTGCTCGGCGAGCTGGCCGGCGACTATCCCTGGCTCTTGATCGTGTTCGCGGTGCTGATCGCTCCTGCCTACGAGGAGCTGCTGTTCCGGCGGGTGCTGTTCGGCCGGTTCTGGGCCGCCGGCCGGCCCGGCCTGGGCATCGTCCTGAGCGCGTCTGCGTTCGCCCTGGTCCACGAGCCGCCTGGCCTGGGCACCAGCCAGGGCCTGGGCATGGTCCTGCTGTGGCTGGTCTATGCCGCCATGGGGGCGGCCTTCGCCTGGATCTACCGCCGCACCGGCAGTTTGTGGGCGCCCTACCTAGCCCACGCCGGCAACAATCTGCTGGCCGTACTGATCCTGCTTGCCATGCCCTGAGCGCGGGCGCCAGCCCCCGTCCGTCGGCAATTGACGAACCGTTAATCCGTGCCGGACTACAAAGTTTTCAACGTCACGGGGACCCCCTCATGAAACGCATCCTGCTCGGGCTGTCGATCGCCATGGTCGCGGCCGCCTGCGCCACTACGACCTCGCCGACCGGCCGGACCCAGCGCGTGGGCGCGGTGTCGCAGCAGCAACTCGACCAGATGGGCGCGCAGGCCTTCGAGGAGGCCAAGCGCAAGGAACGCCTGAGCGGGGACGCGCGCCAGAACGCCTACGTGCGCTGCGTGGTCAACTCGATCACCCGGCAGCTGCCGTCCAACTGGCAAGCGGCCTGGGAAGTGGCCCTGTTCGTGGACGAATCGCCCAATGCCTTTGCACTTCCTGGCGGAAAGGTGGGGGTCAACACCGGCATCTTCACCGTGGCCAAGAACCAGGACCAGCTCGCGGCGGTGATCGCGCACGAGATCGGCCACGTGGTCTCGCGTCACCACGACGAGCGCATCACCCGCCAGCTCGGCAGCCAGACCGCGCTCAACATCCTCGGCGGCCTGCTCGGCGCGCGCTACGGCGACGGCGCCGCCAGCGCCACCAGCCAGCTCGGCGGCGCCGCGCTGCAGACCGCCTTCCTCCTGCCCGGCTCGCGCCGCCAGGAATCGGAGGCCGACGTGGTCGGCCAGCAGCTCATGGCCCAGGCCGGCTACGACCCGCGCCAGGCGGTGAATCTGTGGGAAAACATGATCAGCGCGAGCAGTTCGCGGCCGCCGCAGTGGCTGTCCACCCACCCCGATCCGCAGGCTCGCATCCACGAATTGGGTGCGCGCGCTGGCGCCTTGATGCCGGCCTACGAGCAGGCCCGCGCGGCCGGCCGTACGCCCAAGTGTGGTTGAGTTCCGAGGAAAAAGGCGTTCCCGACCCGTATCGCGCGGGCCCAAGTTTCTGTTAGGTTGGCGGCCCCCTGGCCTTGCGCCGTACCGCTGCGAAGCGGCCGCCGCCCGCCGTCGAGTCCTTCTTGAGGTGAGTCCATGAACAAGCAACCCACCCGCCACCGCGCCCTGCTGGCAGTCGCGATCGGCGCTGTGATGGCCTTCGGCGCCGTCTCCCAGGTCAACGCCCAGACCGCCGCCGAGCGCGCCGCCGAGCGCCGCTCCTCCAAGGACAGCAAGAAGGGCGGCTCCTCGGCCAAGGCCGAGAACCAGTACCCGAACGCGACCCGCAAGTCGCCCGAAGCCAAGGCCTCGGCCAAGGGCGGCGCGCGCCTGCAGAAGATGATGGACGCCTACGACAAGGAGAAGGGCCCGGAAGCGCGCGCCATCGCCGACGAGATCCTGGCCAACACCGCCTTCAACGCCTACGAGCGCTCCTTCGCCGGCCAGATCGGCGCCCAGCTGGCCTACGAGGCCGACGACAGCAAGGCCGCCATCGCCTACCTCAAGCAGGCCCTGCAGCTGGACGGCCTGGACAACAACAGCCACTACAGCGCCATGTTCATGATGGCCCAGCTGCAGTTGCAGGAAGAGATGTACGCCGACTCGCTGGCCACGGTCGATCGCTTCCTGAGCGAGACCAAGAGCGAGAAGCCCGAGCACCTGATCGTCAAGGGCAATGTTCTCTACCGCCTGGAGCGCTACCCCGACGCAGCCAAGGTCATCAAGCAGGCCATCGACGCCTCGCCCGAGCCCAAGGCCGAGTGGCAGCAGTTGCTGATGGCCAGCTACGTGGACAACAACCAGGGCGCCGAAGCGGCCAAGGTCGCCGAAGCCCTGGCGGCCAAGAACCCGACCGACAAGCGCGCGCAGATGAACGTCGCCGCGGTCTACTCGCAGGCCGACATGCTCGACAAGGCCGCCGCGGTGCTGGAGAAGATCCGCGCCAACGGCCAGTTCACCGAAGACAAGGACTACCGCCAGCTCTACGCCACCTACCTCAACCTGGATGGCAAGGAGAAGGAAGCGGCGGGCGTGATCAACGAGGGCCTGGAGAAGGGCATCCTCAAGCCGGACTACCAGGCCTACGTGGCCCTGGCCCAGTCCTATTACTTCTCCGACCAGACCGCCAAGTCGATCGACGCCTACAAGAAGGCGGCGCCGCTCGCACCGGACGGTGAGACGTACCTGAATCTCGCCCGAGTGCTGTGGCAGGAAGACCGCATCCCCGAGGCCAAGGAAGCCGCCAAGCAGGCGATCGCCAAGGGCGTGAAGAAGCCCG
>CBIFVU010000392.1:0-3148 GCA_966185905.1 uncultured Lysobacter sp. | reverse complement strand
GGGGGGGGGGCGGCCCGCCCGCGCGGGGGGGGGGGGGCGGCGGGTCGCGCGGCGCGCGCGCCCCCCCCCCCCCCCCCCCCGCGACCCCGCAACCACGACGCCATCCCCCTATCTCGGCGCGACATACCCACCGGGCACCCCTTCCGGCGACAGCACCAACTGCCACAACTGCGCATGCCGGGTGCGGAAGGTGGCCATCGAGGCGGCCAGGTAGAAGCGCCACATCCGGCGGAAGCGTTCGTCGTAGTGCTCCGGCAGGCGCGGCCAGGCGCGTTCGATGTTGTCGCGCCAGGCTTGCAGGGTCAGGTCGTAGTCGGCGCCGAAGTTGTGCCAGTCCTCGATCACGAAGCGGCCTTCCAGGTGTTCGGCGATCTGCCGGGCCGAGGGCAGCATCGAGTTGGGGAAGATGTACTTGGCGATCCAGGGGTCGGTATGGCTCACCGAGCGGTTGCCGCCGATGCTGTGCAGCAGGAACAGGCCGCCGTCGGGGCCGTCGCGGTCCAGGCAGCGCAGGGCCACGTCGAAATAAACCGCGTAGTTCTTGACGCCCACGTGCTCGAACATGCCCAGCGAGAAGATGCGGTCGAAGCGCTCGTCCAGCTCGCGGTAGTCCTGCAAGCGGAACTCCACCGGCAGGCCGGCGCAGAGCTCGCGCGCGTAGTCGAGCTGTTCGCGCGAGACGGTCACGCCGACGCCGCTGACGCCGTAGCGCTCGGCGGCGAACTTGAGCGCTTCGCCCCAGCCGCAGCCGATGTCGAGCACGCGCAGCCCCGGGCGCAGGCCGAGCTTGCGGCAGACCAGATCGAGCTTGGCCTCCTGGGCCGCGTCCAGGTCGGCCAGCGGCCGGCCCTGGCGGTCGCGCCAATAGCCGCAGCTGTAGACCAGGCGCTGGCCGAGCATGGCCCGGTAGAGGTCGTTGCCCAGATCGTAGTGGCGCTCGCCGACGGTGAAGCTGCGGCGATGGCTCTGCAGATTGATCAGGTGGGCGCGCAGGCCGTCCAGCAGCGCCGCCCAGCCGTGCACCTGCTCGTCGACATGGGCGCGCAGCAACCGGGCCAAGGTCTGGTCCAGGGCCGGCGCCTGCCAGGCCCCGTCCATGTAGGTCTCGCCCAGGCCCAGCGAGCCCTGGGCCAGCACGCGCGCATAGAAGGCCTCATCGTGCACGGCGATGTCCCAGGGGCGGTCGCCGTCGATGCGCACATCGGCCAGCGCCAGCAAGCCCTCGACCCGTTTGCGCAATGCAGCCACTGACATGGCGACCTCTCGGCGGTGGACGCTGGGGCGAATCCGCGGCACCCGGCCACGGCCGTCCCTGGGCGGCCGCTGCGGCCGCAGGCTCCGGTGTGGCGCCGTCCCGGGCGCCGCTGCGAGTACCCGGCCACCGCGGCCGCGCCGGCAGCACGGCCCCCGGCCCGGGGCCGGCAGCGGCTGCGCGCCGCCCCGCGCCGAGGCAGCCTCAGCCGCCGCTGAACAACGGCCGGTACTCCGGCGCCAAGTACGGCAGCAGCACCGAAGCCGGCACCTCCACCGTCTGGGTGCCGTCCGAGTACGGACCGACCTCATACGGCGCGAACACGAATTTCAGACCGGCCAGCTTGCCGTCGGCGGCCTTGATCGGCTCGAACATGGCGAAGTTGCCCGGGTCGGCGGCGGTGCCGCCGTCGATCATCTTGCCGCCGGCCTCCATCTGCTCGGCGCGCACGGCCGGCTCCAGGTCGTCGGCGTCGATGCGCTGGGACAGGGCCGAGTGCAGTTGTTCGCGCACGAACCGCGAGATCGCATCCCAGCCGGCCTTCTGCGGCACCAGGTCCTGGGCCCGCAGCAGCTTGTCCTGCGAGGGCAGCCAGACGAACCGGGCGATCAGCGGCGCGGCGTGGGCGCCGCCGGTGTAGCTGCTGCCGTCGGCGGCCACCGCCACCAGCCCGGGGCTGTCGAGCACGTCGGTGAAGGTCAGCGACAGCTCGTAGGGCGACGGGTTTTCCTTGGCGGTGCGGCCGTTGGCCGCTTCCACCAGGTCGGTGCGGGCGGCGTCGGCGTAGCGCTTGATCTCCCGCGCCAGGCCCGGGTACTGGGCGGCCTTGGTGTCGTAGCTGATGCCGACCACGTAGTTGGGCGTGGTTTCCACCGTCTCCTTGAGTTCCACCGGCCCGCTGTCCTCAGTGCCGACCGGCGCCGGCAGGCCGGCGGCGGGCGCGGGCTGGGCCGGCGCGGCCGGCGCGGGGGCCTGGGCTTCTTTCTTGCAGGCCGCCAGGGCCAGGGCCAGCAGGCAGACGACGGTGGCGCGCTTCATTCGGCGATCCTTTCGAGAAACATCCATGGCATTGCGCGCGACAGTATCGTCCGCCGCGTGATGCCCGCATCTAGGCCCGGCGCGCCGCAGGCGCCGCCGGGCGGCCGTTCACTGCGCGTTGCGCTTCACCACTGCGTGCGCTCCGGCAGCAGGCCGCGCAGTTCCGGGTCGGTGAGATTGCGCCACTGCCCGGGCTTGAGGTGGCCGAGCTTGACGTTGCCGATGCGCACCCGCAGCAACTGCTTGACCCGGAAGCCGAAGTGCGCGGCCATCAGGCGGATCTGCCGGTTCAAGCCCTGCACCAGGACGATGCGGAAACCGAAGCGGCCGAGCTTGCCGGTCTTGCACGGCAGCGTGGTCTGGCCGTGCACCGGCACACCGCGGGCCATGCCGCGCAGGAACTCGGGGGTGACCTCGTGGTTGACCGCCACCAGGTATTCCTTTTCCAGCTTGTTCTCCGCGCGCAGGATCTCGTTGACGATATCGCCGTTGCTGGTGAGCAGGATCAGGCCTTCGGAATCCTTGTCCAGCCGCCCGATCGGGAAGATCCGGCGCTCGTGGCCGACGAAATCGACGATGTTGTCCTTGACCCCCGACTCGGTGGTGCAGACCACCCCGACCGGCTTGTTGAGCACGATGTAGACATGCTGGCGCTTGCCCTTGGCGGCCACGCGCACGCGCAGCAGCTCGCCGTCGATGCGCACCTCATCGTCTTCGCCCACCTCGCTGCCGACCCGGCCGCGCAGCCCGTTGACCGTGACCCGGCCCTCGGCGATCAGCCGATCGGCCTCGCGGCGGGAGCAGAAACCGGTGTCGCTGATGTGCTTGTTCAGGCGCATGGGTCGGGCGGGCCGGGAA
>CBIFVU010000391.1:0-3148 GCA_966185905.1 uncultured Lysobacter sp. | reverse complement strand
CGCCGAGCAGGTCGAGCTGGAAATCCGCACCCTGGCCGACAACGCGATCGACGCGGTGGAGGCCCTCAAGTCCTATCTGGTGACCGCATGAGCCTGCTGCAGAAAATCCTCACCCTGTTCCGCGGCACCGCGCACGAGGCCGGCCAGGCCGTGGTCGATGCCAACGCGCTGAAGATCCTCGACCAGGAGATCCGCGACGCCGGCAACGAGCTGATCCGCTCCAAGGAAGAGCTGACCAAGGTCATGGCCCAGCGCCAACTGCAGGCCAACCGCAGCAAGGACCGCTTCGCCAAGAAGGCCGAGTACGAGACCTACATCGCCGGCGCGCTGCGCCAGGGCAACGAGCAGCTCGCCCGCGAGGTCGCCGAGCGCCTGGCCACGGTCGAGAACGATCTCAAGAACGACGAGCAGACCATCGCCCAGTACGACGCCAGCATCCAGCAGCTCAAGACCGCCATCACCGCCACCGAGCGCAAGCTGGCCCGGGTCAAGCAGCAGGTCGATACGGTCAAGGCCACCGAGGCGGTGCAGCGCGCCCAGACCGCGGTCGCCTCGCGCTATTCCGGCGCCAACGGCAAGGTCACCACGGCGCTGGATTCGCTGGAGCGCATCCAGACCCGCCAGGCCGAGCGCGGCGCGCGCCTGCAGGCGGCGGCGCAGCTGGAGGCCGAGACCGGCGACAACGATCTCAACGCCAAGCTCGCCAACGCCGGCCTGCTGCCCGAATCGACCAGCGTCGACAACATCCTGGAGCGCTTCCGCGAGAAGCCGGTGCAGCAGCTCAGCCACGAGCCGCTGTCGCTGCCGGCGGTGGAAATCAAGGACGCCGAGCGGGTCGAACGCAAGGACTGACCGGCCCCGCGGGCCGGCGCCGGCCGCTGCGCCGCCGCCGCGCCCCTCGCACCGGCGCGGGCCCGCCCCGACGCCGGCCGCGGACCGTCCGACACGGATGCCCTCGCACCGCCATGATCGTCATCGGCAAGCTTTTCCGCAGCCTGCGCGGCCACCTGCGCCGCATCAGCTGGGGCGTGGTCGCCCTGGCCCTGGCCTTGCACATGGCCGGTACCTGGCTGCTGCTGGCCTGGGCCGGCGAGGCCAAGCTGCTGGGCTGGGACAGCTTCGTCTACTACTACGTCACCACCGCCAGCACCATCGGCTACGGCGACCTCTCGCCGGGCACGCCGCTCGGCCGCTATGTGGTCGCGCTGTTCGTCATGCCGGGGGCGGTGGCGCTGTTCGCCTCGATCCTGGCCAAGACCAGCGCCAGTTTGCTGACCTTCTGGAAACGCCATCAGGTGGGCAAGATGAGTTATGAGGACATGCACGGCCACACCGTGCTGATCGGCTGGCACGGCCGCGAATCCCAGCGCCTGGTGCAGTTGCTGCTGGCCGACACGCGCACCGACGACGAAGGCATCGTCCTGGTCGCCGAGGGCCTGGCCGAGAACCCGGCGCCGGAACAACTGCGCTTCGTCGCCGTGGCGTCCTACGCCGACTGCAACGAATACGAACGCGCCGCGCTCAAGACCGCCGCGCGAGTGATCGTGCACGCCGACAACGACGACCGCACCCTGGCGGCGGTGTTCGCGGTGATGGCGCACCGGCCGGCCGCGCACGTGGTGGCGCATTTCGAATCCGCCGCGGTGGCCGAGCTGGTGCGCGGCCACCACCCGCACGTGGAATGCACCCGCCCGCTGTACGTGGACGTGATCGCGCGCGCCGCCCAGGACGCCGGCAGCTCGCTGGTCGCCGGCGAATGGCTCAGTGCCGGCGGCACCACTCAGTACAGCCTGCAGGTGCCGCAGGCGGCCGCGCCGCTGCGCGCCGGCGCGCTGGCCGGCGCCTTCCGCGCCCATGGCGCGCTGTGGATCGGCTACCGCGAAGGCCAGGGCGGCGCCCCGGTGCTGAATCCGCCCGACCAGGCACGGATCGCGCCGGGCACCTTGTTGTATTACCTTGCCGACGCACGCCTGGACAGCGCGCGCATGCCGTGGGCCGAGCTCGCGGCCGGCCACGGCGATTGAGAGAGCGACGATGAGTTGGTTCGAGGGGTTGTTCGGCAGCAAGAAAGCGCCCGCGAAGGCGGCCGCGCCGTTCGCGCACGACTTGCCGCTGGGGCTGCGCATCAACGGCCGGGTGGCGTTCGACACGCTGATGTTCCGCGCCCACCCGCAAGCCTGGACCGCGCATCTGCCCGAAGGCCACCAGGGCATTCCCTGCTACGGCCACATCGACCTGGGCGGCGGCCACGCCCTGCACCGGTTCTACCTGGACGAAGACGCCTATCTCCAGGTCAGCACCGCCAGCGGCCAGGTCGAGGGCATCAAGGCCTTCATGTTCCAGGAAACCGTCAATCCGGCCAACCAGGCCGAGTTCAAGCGCTTCATCCAGGAGCACCCGCACCTGGGCGCAGAGCGGATCGAGTACGCCGGCCGCGCCTGGCATCGCGAATTCGGCGACGCCGCGGCCGCGGCCAAGGTGCCGCCGGTGGTCTACGACGAAGTGCTCTACCGGCACGATCCGCCGCGCAAGGACGATGATCTGACTCACTACGCCATGCTCTACCGGCGCGAGGTGCCCGAGGCCGAGCGCGAGGAGTTCCTGCTGGTCACCGCCGAGGACTACGGCCCCAGCGAGTTCGTGGTCACCTATGCCATCGGACTGGACCTGACCAGCGCCGACCTGGACATCACCTGAGCGCGCCTCGCGCCGCCCTTTCGCCCTACGTTCCGCCACAAGGACTCCCCATGGACGCACCCATCAACGCGCAGAGCTTCCTCAACTTCCTGGCCTATGCCGGCACCGGCATCGGCGTGTTGGTGCTGGCCTCGCTGGCGGTGCTGCTGGTCACCCCGCATCGCGAGCTGAGCCTGATCCGCGAAGGCAACACCGCCGCCGCCACCGCCTTCGCCGGTACCCTGGTCGGCCTGGCCCTGCCGCTGCACTCGGCGATCTCCAACTCGGTCAGCCTGGTGGACGCGGCGATCTGGGGCGCGGTGTCGGTGGTGGTGCAACTGCTCGCCTTCCTGCTGGCCCGCCTCGGCGCGCCCAAGCTGTCGCAGCAGATCTCCCTCAACCAGACCGCCGCCGGCATCTTTTCCGCCGGCGTGTCGATCAGCGTCGGCCTGATCAACGCCGCCGCGATGAC
>CBIFVU010000390.1:0-3156 GCA_966185905.1 uncultured Lysobacter sp. | reverse complement strand
TTTCGCCGCAGTTCCATTTGCGCGGTCGCAGCTTGCGCAGCTCCTACAGGGAGGGACCCGCTCGCGCGGCGAAGGGGGCAGGCGCCGCTTCCCGCCCGGGATGCCTCAGTTCTTCGGCCCCGCGCCGGGTTTCGCGATGTCCCCATCATCATCGCCGAACTGCGGCATTACCGCGGGTTCATGGACAAGCTGGGCGGGCTCGGGGGCTGAGCCCTTCCTGTGGCCTCGCGCGAGGCCGCAACGCAGCGACTGTAGGAGCTGCGCAAGCTGCGACCGCGAACCGCGCGAACCGGCGCCAACATGAAGCCGAGGCGACGCGCCTGGACACGGCGACGCGGCTGGATGCGCGGTCCGGGTTTCGCCGCAGTTCCATTTGCGCGGTCGCAGCTTGCGCAGCTCCTACAGGGAGGGGCCCGCTCGCGCGGTGAAGGGGGCAGGCGCCGCTTCCCGCGTGGGATGCCTCAGTTCTTCGGCCCGGCGCCGGGTTTCGCGATGTCCCCATCATCGGCCACCGCCTTGGTCAACAATTCGGCGATCGGCCGGCCGTCGGCATCGTGGTGGTACACGTGCAGGTCGCGCTGCGGGTAGGGGATGTTCAGGCCCTTGCCGATCAGCTCGTTGCGGATCGCTTCGGTCAGGTCGCTCTTGGTCCGCAGCAAGTCGCCGGTCTTGGTCCAGGCGCGCAGCTCCAGGTTGACGCTGCTCTCGGCCAGGGCGGTCACCAGCACTTCCGGCTCGGGCTCGGCCAGCACCTTGGGGTGCGCGGCGGCCAGGGCCAGCAGGGTCTGCTTGGCGGTCTTGAGGTCGTCGTCGTAGCCCACGCCCACGGTCAGGTCGATCCGGCGCTTGGGGTTGGCGGTGAAATTGACGATGGCCGCGGTGGTGATCAGGCTGTTGGGCAGCACGATCACGCGGTTGTCGATAGTGCGCAGGCGGGTCTGGAACACGCGGATCTGCTCGACCGTGCCCTCCACCCCGGCGGCTTGCACGTGGTCGCCGGCGCGGAACGGCCGCAGCACGATCAGCATCACGCCCGAGGCGATGTTGGACAGCGAGTCCTTCAGCGCCAGGCCGATGGCCAGGCCGGCGGCGCCGAGCACCGCCAGCACCGATGTCATCGGCACGCCGACCTGCTGCAGCGCGGCCACGCCGACCACCACCACCATCACCGCATAGGCGATGTTGCGCAGGAAGCCGCGCAGGGTGACTTCCATGTTGGCGCGGGCCATCACCCGCTCCAGCGTCCGCGACAGGCGCTTGGCCAGCCACAGGCCGATCAGCAGGATCGCCAGCGCCGCCAGCAGGTCCAGGCCCTTGGTCTGGGCCCAGGCCAGGAGCTTGTCGAAGTCGAAACCGGCCGTCCCGCCCGTGGGGCTGGGGGCGGCGGCCTGCGTGCTTGCCTGCTTCGCCATGCCCGACTCAGGCTCCGGTCTTGGCCTTGGCCAGCCGCAGCCAGGTATCGACCACGGTGTCGGGATTGAGCGACACCGACTCGATGCCCTGCTGCATCAGCCACTCGGCCAGGTCGGGGTGGTCGCTGGGGCCCTGGCCGCAGATGCCGACGTACTTGCCTTTGGCGCGCGCGGCCGAGATCGCCATGGCCAGCAGCTTCTTCACCGCCGGGTCGCGCTCGTCGAACAGTTGGGCGACGATGGCCGAGTCGCGGTCCAGGCCCAGGCTGAGCTGGGTCAGGTCGTTGGAGCCGATGGAGAAGCCGTCGAAGATCTCCAGGAACTCGTCGGCCAGCAAAGCGTTCGACGGCACCTCGCACATCATGATGATGTTCAGACCATTCTCGCCCTTGCGCAGGCCGTTCTTCTCCAGCACCTCGATCACCCGCCGGCCTTCGTCCAGAGTGCGCACGAACGGGATCATGATCCAGCAGTTGGTCAGGCCCATCTGCTCGCGCACCTTCAGCACCGCCTGGCACTCCAGGGCGAAGGCATCGGAGAAGGACGGATCGACGTAGCGGCTGGCGCCGCGGAAGCCGATCATCGGGTTCTCCTCGTGCGGCTCGTAGCGCGAGCCGCCGATCAGGTTGGCGTATTCGTTGGACTTGAAGTCCGACAGGCGCACGATCACTGGGTTCGGCGCGAACGAGGCGGTGATGGTGGCGATGCCTTCGGCCAGGCGGTCGACATAGAACTGCACCGGGTCGCCGCCGTAGCCGGCGATCTTCTCGTCGATCTTCTTCTTGGTCGCCGCGTCCTGCGCAGCGTATTCCAGCAGCGCCTTGGGATGGATGCCGATGTGGCTGGCGATGATCATCTCCAGCCGCGCCAGGCCGACGCCGGCGTTGGGCAGCATGGCGAAGTCGAAGGCGCGCTCGGGGTTGGCGACGTTCATCATCACCTTCAGCGGCGCCGGCGGCATTTTCTCCAGGTCGGCGACGTGGCGCTCGAAGGGCAGGGCGCCTTCGTAGATGAAGCCGGTGTCGCCCTCGGCGCAACTGACGGTGATGGTCTGCCCGTCCTTGATCGTCTCCAGCGCGTTGCCGGTGCCGACCACGGCCGGCACGCCCAGCTCGCGGGCGATGATGGCGGCGTGGCAGGTGCGGCCGCCGCGGTTGGTGACGATGGCGGCCGAGCGCTTCATCACCGGCTCCCAGTCCGGGTCGGTCATGTCGGCGACCAGCACGTCGCCGGGCTGGACCCGGCTCATGTCGTCCAGGCTGCGCACCACGCGGGCCACGCCGGTGCCGATCTTCTGGCCGATGGCGCGGCCCTCGGCGACCACGGTGCCGCGCTTTTCCAATTGGTAGCGCTCGATCTGGGTGGCCTTGGCGCGCGACTTCACCGTCTCCGGGCGGGCCTGGACGATGAACAGCTTGCCGCTGACCCCGTCCTTGGCCCATTCCACGTCCATCGGCCGGCCGTAGTGCTTTTCGATCACCAGGGCCTGCTTGGCCAGCTCGTGCACGTCCTCGTCGGTGATCGAGAACTTCGCCCGCAGTTCGGCCGGCGTGTCCTCGGTGCGCACGCGCTCGCCGGGGCGGTCGGAATAGACCATGCGCAGCTGCTTGGCGCCCACGGCGCGGCGCAGGATCGCCGGCTTGCCCTGGGCCAGGGTGGGCTTGTAGACGTAGAACTCGTCGGGGTTGACCGCGCCCTGCACGACCATCTCGCCCAGGCCGTAGCTGGAGGTGATGAACACCAC
>CBIFVU010000389.1:0-3172 GCA_966185905.1 uncultured Lysobacter sp. | reverse complement strand
CCTTGCGCGCGGCATCGACCGCGTCGAAGCGCGGCGACAGCGTGGCCGGCGCCGAAGCCGGGATGCCGGGGCCGTAGATCCATTCCTCCAGTTCGGCCTCGCTGACCTTGCCCGGATGCTTGGCCAGCAAGTTGGCCTTGGCGTATTCCACGAACTTGGTGGTCGGGATGCTCTGGAAGGCGAAATGGTCGAAATAGCCGCGCAGGAACGGATCGAACACCTCGCGGCCGTAGCGCTGCTCCAGGAACTGCAGGAACCAGGCGCCCTTGGTGTAGACCGTGGCGCTGCTGGCCTCGTCGGGGTCCTTGAGCGTGCCGGGCTTGAGCGCCAGCGCCTGCAGCTTGGGATCGATGGTGGCGAACTCGGCCTTGAGCTCGTTGCGGCCGATCACGTTCTCCATGTCCGAGCGCTCCTTGCCGTACAGCGCTTCGACGATGCGGTTCTCCACGTAGCTGGTGAAGCCTTCGTTGAGCCAGCCGTCCTTGCTGCTGCTGAAGGTCACCAGGTTGCCCGACCAGCTGTGCGCCAGCTCGTGGGCGACCAGCGAGACCAGCGACTTGTCGCCGACGATCACCGTCGGGGTGGCGAAGGTCAGGCGCGGGTTCTCCATGCCGCCGTAGGGGAAGGACGGCGGCAGCACCAGGATGTCGTAGCGCTCCCACCGGTACGGGCCGTACAAGCCTTCGGTGGTCTGCATCATCTTCTCGGTGTCGGCGAACTCGGTCGCGGCCTTCTTGACCATCGCCGGCTCGGCCCACACGCCGCTGCGGTTGGAGATCGGCTGGAACGCCAGATCCCCGGCGGCGATGGCCAGCAGGTAGGACGGGATCTTCTGCGGCATCTTGAAGTTGTAGTCGCCGTCGCGCGCCGCCTTGGGATCGTTGTCGGCGCTCATCAGCACCATCGCGTCCTTGGGCGCGCTGACGTGCGCGGTGTAGGTGAAGCGCACGCTCGGCGTATCCTGCAGCGGCACCCAGGAGCGGGCGTGGATCTGCTGGGACTGGCTGAACATGAAGGGCTGCTTCTTGCCCTCGGTCATCGACGGCTCCAGCCATTGCAGGCCCGAGGCGCCCGGCGAGGTGGCGTAGCTGACGCGGATGCGCTTGTTGCGCTGCGGCGACTGGATGGTGAGCTTGCTGCCCAGGGTCGCATCGGCCGGGGCCAGGGCGAAGCTGAGGTCCTGCCACTTGCCGTCGGCGCCTTCGCCGACCACTTTCTCGATCTTCAGCTCGCGCGTGTCCAGCGCCAGCTCGACCGCCTTCGGATCGGTCCAGTCCAGGGTGTAGGTGGCGCTGCCGGAGAGGGTCTTGGCGGCGAAGTCCACCGCCAGTTCCAGCGCCAGGTCGTCGATGCGGACCTTGGCCGGTTCGGCATAGGAATGCTCGTCGCGCTCGGCGGTGTCGTTCACGCCGGCCTCCGGCGCGGCGGCGGACTTGGACGGATCGGCCTGGGCCTGGGAAGAGTCCGCGGCGGGCGCGGACTCGCGCGAGCAGCCGGCGACGGCGGCCAGGGCCGCGGCGAGACAGACGGTCAGGATCGAAGAACGCATGCAGACAACACCACGGCAACGGACGAAGGGCCGAGTGTAGCGCCTCGGCCCCGGCCGGGGCTTGTGCATGTTGGCAGGTGGCGCGGGCACTGGGGTGCGGCACCCGCGCAGGCACTCGCCCGCGGCACGCATCGTCCCAACCGCGGCGGGTGCGCGCCGGCGCCGACGGGGTTACCGTGGGCGGACTACTTCCATTATTCGGAACTTGAAGACATGAACCTTCCTCTCGCAGGCAAAGTGGCCCTGGTCACCGGCGGCAGCCGCGGCATCGGCGCGGCGATCGCGCGCCGACTGGCCGAAGACGGCGCCGACCTCGCCCTGACCTACGCCCGCTCGGCCGACCGCGCCGAGAACGTCGCCGCCGCGATCCGCGCCGGCGGTCGTCGTGCCCTGGCCCTGGCCGCCGACAGCGCCGACGCCGCGCAGGTGACCGCCGCGGTCGAACGCACCGTGGCCGAGCTGGGCCGCCTGGACATCCTGGTCAACAACGCCGGGGTATGGGCCTACGGCCCGTTCGAGGACGAGACCCTGGACAACTACGAGCGGGTGATGGCCATCCACGTGCGTGCGCCGTTCGTGGCCGCCCAGGCCGCGTCCCGCCACCTGCCGCGCGGCGGCCGCATCATCACCATCGGCAGTTGCCTGGGCGAGCGCGTGGGCGCGCCCGGCATGGCCCTGTATTCGCTGAGCAAAGCCGCCGTGGTCGGGCTGAGCAAGGGCCTGGCCCAGGATCTGGGCAAGCGCGGCATCACCGTCAACACCGTCCAGCCCGGCCCGATCGACACCGACATGAACCCCGCCGACGGCGAAGGCGCCGACCACCAGCGCGCCGGCCTGCCCCTGGGCGAATTCGGCACCGCCGATGACATCGCCGCGACGGTCGCCCACCTGGCCGGCCCCGGCGGTGCGTTCATCACCGGCGTCCAGATCTCGGTGGATGGAGGGTTTTCGGCCTGAGGGGCGGGGATTCGGGATTCGGGATTCGGGATTGGCGCAGTGGGGCGGCGGCGTTGTGCCGGCGGCCTCGGGCGGTCGGTCATTCGGACCGGGAGAACAAAACCGGGGCGCCTTGTCGCTCCCAGAAAACACAACGCCAGGCCACAAGCCCGGCGTTGTGTTTTTTCCTGTTGCCGGCCTCCGACGCGCCTCACCGCCGCCCGGAACCCCGCTCTTGCCAATCCCGAATCCCCAATCCCGAATCCCGGCTCCTCAAACCCGATACCCGGTATGCACCGCGCAAATCCCCGCCGAGAGGTTCTTGTAGTCCACGCGGGCGAAGCCGGCCTCGATCATCATCCGCTTGAGTTCGTCCTGCGGCGGGTGCTTGCGGATGCTCTCGGCCAGGTAACGGTAGCTTTCGCTGTCGTTGGCGAACAGCTTGCCCAGGCGCGGCAGCACCTGGAAGGAGTGGAAGTCGTACAGGGGCTTGAACCACTCGGCCTTGACTTCGGAGAACTCCAGCACCCGCGCCTGGCCGCCGACCTTGAGCACGCGCAGCATCTCGCGCAGCGCGGCATCCTTGTCGGTGACATTGCGCAGGCCGAAGGCGATGGTCACCAGGTCGAAGCTGGCGTCGGGGAAGGGCAGCGATTCGGCGTTGCACTGCACGTAGTCGAAGCCGGA
>CBIFVU010000388.1:0-3176 GCA_966185905.1 uncultured Lysobacter sp. | reverse complement strand
GAATGGGGAATCGCCAAGGCGGAAGCGGGACGCGCGGACACACTCGCGCTCAACCGCTGTTCCGATTCCCCATTCCCGATTCCCCATTCCCGTCTTTTCGCGCGCCGCCGCCGGTCGGGTGGGGCGCGGCTTTAAGCCGTGGTTGGGCCGCGGCGCGGTTTCATGCCAGCATCGACCCCGACGCCGTCCTTCATCCGTTGCAGGAACCACTGTCCATGCGCATCCAGGAGACGACCGCATGTTCTCGACGACCCGCAAGCCATGGCTGTCCGCGGCCGTGGCGGTTTCCCTCGCTTGCTCGGTGAGCGCCTGCATGGCCGCCGGTTCCAGCGCCGATCGCGACCCGCCTGCCGCGTCCGCCCAGGCCGAGGCGGCGCCGCGCCCGCCCGCGCACGTGGGCCAGACGATGGGAGCCGGGCCGTTTTCCCAGTTCATCGTCAAGTACCGCGACGACAGCGCGCCGCTGAAGCAGCCGTCCGCGGTGCAGGCGCGGCTGGACCAGACCGCGGCCCGGGCCGGCGCGGCCAGCGGGCTGAGGCTGACCTGGAAGCATCGCATGGGCATCAACGCCGATGTGTTCGCCGTCCAGCCCGCGCTCGACAGCGGCCAGGCCCAGCGCCTGATGCAGGCCTTCGCCGCCGATCCGGACGTGCAGTTCATCGAGCCGGACAATCATGTGCGGCTCGATCCGATCATCCGCGCGCCCGCTACGATCGAGAAATGAGCGCATGTAGGTTCGTCGATCGTTGACGCGCGGCACATAATCGAACGCATGCTGCGCAGCGCAAAAACCCCGGCCCCGGCCGGGGTTTTTTCGTTGTACGGCGCAGCGCGGAAGGGCGTCCTGGCTGTAGCGGGAGAGACGGTTTCTCCGCCGCGAGCGGCAAATTTTCGATGCATGACCGGCATCACGAACATTCCCGCGTCCGGACACCGGCGGCCGTTGCCGGCGCGAGTGCGCGCTCGTAGCGTCGTGGTGCGGGCGGGCCGTTGGCTCGATCCGCGCACTGCGACCGGACGAGCGCGGCGCGCCCAGCGCGCCATCCTACGTTCCGGCGTTCGACCCATTCCGCCGCACTGCGGCCATCCTTCCGGGGGTTCCACATGTCCATGCCATCCCGCCACCGCGCGCCCAAGCGCCGCATCCTCGCCGCGCGCGCAGCCTTGTTCGTCTCCGCCCTGGCGGCGCTGCCAGCCTTCGCCGCGCAGCCGCTGTTCGTCGGCGACGCGCCAGCGGCCAAGGCCTCGCTGGCGCGCGCCCAGTCGCTGGCCGCCGCACCGGCCACCGCCGCGCTGCAGCTCAAGCGCGCCGACGCCGAGGTGGTCAGCACTGCCACGCGCGAGATCGAGCTGCGCCTGGGCTCGCACCTGGTCACCGCCGTGCTCGACAACGCGCGCGACACCGGCCGCGGCAGCACGGTGTGGCTCGGCCACCTGCGCGGCGCCGCCAGGAAGGCCGCCCACGACGCGCGCGAAGTGCGCCACGACGAGCGCAACTCGGTCGCCCTGGTGCGCCGCGGCAACGGCGTGACCGGCAATGTGCGCATCGACGGCCAGCTCTACCGCATCCGACCGCTGGCCGACGGCACCCACGCCGTGGTCGAGGTCGACGAGAACCGCATGCCGCCGGACCACCCGCAGGGCTTCCGCGACTCCGACCTGCCGCAGATCGACATGCGCGCGGCCGCTGCCCGCGCCAACGCCGCGGCCGGCAATCTTTCCCCCAGCGCAGTGGACCCCGGCGCGACCGCGACCATCCGCGTCCAGGTCGTGGCCACCAACCAGGCGGTGACCGCCTACGGCGGCGACATGGAAGCCCTGGTCGAGCTGGCCGTGGCAGAGAGCAACCAGGGCTATGCCAACTCCAACGTCGGCATCAACCTGGAACTGGCCAACTACCGCACCGTGGAATACACCTCCGCCGGCGACGGCCACTTCACCGACGAGGAGCGCTTCGCCGATCCCAACGACGGCTACATGGACGACATCCACGCCAGCCGCGATGCCAACGCCGCCGACGTGAACGTGCTGGTCATCGACGATGGCGGCAACTGCGGCCTGGCCCACTCCATCGGCTCGACCGCCGACACCGCCTTCGCCACCGTCCACTACGATTGCGCCACCGGTTACTACAGCTTCGCCCACGAGATCGGCCACCTGCTCTCGGCGCGCCACGACCCGGCCGCCGATCCCACCAACACCCCCTATGCTTACGGCCATGGCTATCGTTATGAGCCGGCCGGCGGCAGCAAGTGGCGGACGATCATGGCCTACGCCTGTTCCGGCGGTTGCCCGCGCCTGAACTACTGGTCCAACCCGGACGTGACCTACAACGGCGCGGCCATGGGCACCGCCGACCGCAACCACAACCAGCGCGTGCTGGTGCAGACCAAGGCGGCCATGGCGGCCTATCGCGGTGCGCCCGGCGGCAATGCTGCGCCGGTGGCCAACTTCAGCGTCGCCACCAGCGGCCTGACCGCCACCTTCACCGACAGCTCCAGCGACAGCGACGGCACCATCGCCTCGCGCAGCTGGAATTTCGGCGACGGCACCAGCTCCACCGCCGCCAGCCCGAGCAAGACCTACAGTGCGGCCGGCACCTACACCGTCGCCCTGACCGTCACCGACGACGATGGCGCCAGCCACACCAAGACCGCGTCGGTCACCGTCAGCGCCGGCGGCGCGCAGACTTACACCAACGGCACCGATGTGGCGATCCCGGACAACAACGCCACGGGCGCGACCAGCAACATCGTGGTGTCCGGCCGCAGCGGCAATGCGCCGTCCAACGCCGAGGTCAGCGTCAACATCGTCCATCCCTACAAGGGCGACCTGATCGTCGACCTAGTGGCGCCGGACGGCTCGGTCTACAACCTGCACAACCGCACCGGAGGCAGCGCCGACAACGTCAGCGGCACCTTCGTGCGCAACCTGTCCACCGAAGCGCTCAACGGCACCTGGAAGCTGCGGGTGGCCGACCGTGCCCGTCAGGATGTCGGTCGCATCGACACCTGGAGCCTGAAGTTCTGACCGCCCAGCGCGGTCGCCAGCCTGCGGCGGGCTGAGACCAGCCCGCCTTGCGTTGCAGGGCGCCAGCGCCTGCACCGCGTGCGCTGCGGACGCGGAGCGCACGCGGCCGGTGAGTCGTGGCCCGAGGACAGGCCACGTCCGCACCG
>CBIFVU010000387.1:0-3181 GCA_966185905.1 uncultured Lysobacter sp. | reverse complement strand
ACTTCGCCACCAAGACCAGCGGCGGCGTGGAGGACATCGACCTCAACCTGGCCGATTTCGTCGCCCGGGTGAACGCCGACGTGGTCGGCAAGTTCGTCAACCTCGCCAGCCGCTGCGCGGGCTTCATCGAAAAGCGTTTCGACGGCGAACTCGCCGCGGCCCTGCCCGAGCCGGCCATGTACGAGCGCTTCGTGGCCCAGCTCGCGCCGATCGCCCAGGCCTACGAGCGCAACGAGGCCGCCACCGCGCTGCGGCTGACCATGGCCCTGGCCGACGAGGCCAACAAGTACATCGATGAGCGCAAGCCCTGGGTGCTGGCCAAGCAGGACGGCGCTGAGGCCGAGCTGCAGGCGGTGTGCACCCAGGGCCTGAATCTGTTCCGGGTGCTGGCCGCCGCGCTCAAGCCGGTGCTGCCGCGCGTGGCCGCCCAGGCCGAGGCCTTCCTGGATGCGCCGGTGGCCGGCTGGAGCGCGCTCGCCGCGCCGCTGGCCGGGCGCAAGATCCAGCCCTATGTCCCCTTGTTCACCCGTATCGACCCGAAACTGATCGACGCCATGATCCAAGCCAGCAAAGAATCCCTCGCCCCGGCCGCGGCCTCCACGGCCAAAGCCGCGCCCGCCGACGCCGCGCCCGCCGCCCAGACCGCACCGGCAGCGCCGGCCGAAGCGGCCGCGGCCAGCGCCACCATCGGCATCGACGACTTCGCCAAGCTCGACCTGCGCGTGGGCAAGGTGCTGTCCTGCGGCTTCGTGGAAGGCTCGGACAAACTGCTGCGCTTCGAGCTCGACGCCGGCGAGCTGGGCACCCGCCAGATTTTCTCCGGCATCCGCGCCAGCTACCCCAAGCCCGAATCGCTGGTCGGCCGCAGCGTGGTGTTCATCGCCAACCTCGCCCCGCGCAAGATGCGCTTCGGTCTGAGCGAGGGCATGATCCTCTCGGCCGGCTTCGACGGCGGCGGCCTGTTCCTGCTGGACGCCGACCAGGGCGCGCAACCGGGCATGCCGGTGCGGTGACGGCGGGACGTGCCAGCCGGCCGTCGGGAATGGCGGCCGGTCGCATCGCGACTGCCGCATAACCGAGGAGGCTGTATCGTGCGATCGCCCAGCTCCGGCCCCCGCACGCCGGTGCACGATCTGGTCCAACGCTTGGACCGTTTGCTGCCGCAGACCCAGTGCGGGCAATGCGGCTACGCCGGTTGCCGGCCGTATGCCGAAGCGATGGCGCGCGGCGAAGCGGGGGTGGAGCGTTGTCCGCCCGGCGGCGACGCCGGCGCGCGCGCGCTGGCGCGGGTGCTGGGAGTGCCGGCCCAAGCCTATGATCGCGCGCGCGGGACGTATCGGCCGGTGCCGCCGGTGGCGCTGGTGGTGGAGGCCGACTGCATCGGCTGCACCAAGTGCATCCAGGCCTGTCCGGTGGACGCCATCGTGGGCGCGGCCAAGCACATGCACACGGTGATCGAGCCGCTGTGCACCGGCTGCGAGTTGTGCGTGCCGGCCTGTCCGGTGGACTGCATCGTGCTGGTGCCGCCGGCACCGACCTGAGCGTGCGCTGTGGCGCGGGCGCGCCGGCGATCGCGCGCGCGCCGGGGCCGGTTGTGAAGGCCGGTCATGGGTGCTTGGTGGTCGCCCAGGCCGGGCTGTGCAGATGGGCCGAGCGGGTCGGACCGGGCCAGTCGTACCTTGCAGATGCGTCCTGACCCATCGGTCCGGGCTGAACTGGCGAGTCGAACTGGGCCGATCGGCACACGCGGCCTGAGCCCGCCGGTCCGGCGCGCCCTCCCATGCTCCGATGGCGCCACCGCTGCGATGCCGCTACCACTGCGATGGCGCAGGGGCCGCGGCCGGCGTCGCGACAAAGCCGCAGCGGCCCGCAGGACCGCCACCGCACACGGCCCTGCGCTCAGCCTCGCGGCGGCGCCACGCGGACCGCCGGCGGTGCCGGTGCTGGTGCCGTTGCGGCCGGCGCCAAGTCGGCAGTGCCCGCCGCGCAAGCCGAGCACACTCGCTCGATCCGGTAGCCCTGCGCGCGCAAGTGTTCGATCAAGCCGTCCTGGCCCAACAGGTGCAGGGCGCCGACCACCACCAGCACATCGCCCTTGCGCGAGTCGTCCAGCAGCTTGCGCAGTTGCGGCAACCAGGCCTGGTTGCGCTCGATGTTGATCTGCCGGTAACTCTGCGGCTGCTTGTCCTGCATCTCCTGGCGCACGTCGCGGTCCAGCGTGGCCAGGTCGCCATTGCGCCAGGCCGCGTGCATGTCCTCGAGCATGCCCGGCACTTTCTCCGGCTGCTCCAGGAACTCGCGCAGGCCGTCGATCTGCTCGTCCACCGGGCTGGCGTCCATCAACTGCAACTGCCGCTCCATGGTTTCCAGCCCGCCGGTGGGCTTGCCGGCCTCGGCCGCCTGCCGCATCAGGTACTGGTCCAGGCCGAGCTGGGGGCTGAAGCCCAGCGACTGCGACACCCCCAGGACCAGGGACAGGTTCACGAACCAGGGTTCGAGCAGGTCGAACTGGCTCAGCGAGCGGCCGTTCTTGGCCAGCACTCGGTTGAGTTTCTCGCGCAGGTCCGCCGGCAGTTCCTGGCTCAGCCGCCGGCCGTCGCCGTAGCGGGCGATATCCAGGAAGCGCTGCGACACGCCGGGGTCGAACATCTCCTCCGGCGGCACCTCGAACATCACTTTGTCGGCCGCGGCGAAGGCGCGATCGACGTCGGTCGAGAGCGGATAATCGCTGGCGCGCAGCAAGTGGAAGGAGCCCAGCACATAAATCGCGTTGTCGGCGTCGGAGACCTTCCACAGCAAGGGCACCGGCGGCGGCTTGGCCACGGCCGGCGCCGCAGCGGTGGCCGGTTCGACCGGCGCCGAGCTCAGGGGGCCGCTCAACGCGATGGCGGCGGCCAGGATCAGGGCGGACAGCGTGGGGAACCGCATCGGCAGCGAGGTCTCGGGGCAGTCGGGGCCGGCGCGGGCGCCGGCGGGAGCCGTCCGGCCGGCGTGCCGGCCTGAGCAGGCCTGCGGCGTCGGGGCGGCGCTGGGGGCATTGTAGAACGCTGGCCGGCGCGGCGCCGCAGTGACATGAACGCACCGCCCGGTGTCGCGGGCATGACCGCAGCCATTGTTCTCCCGCTGTTCTTCTCCCGCTTGCGGGAGAAGGTGCCCGCAGGGCGGATGAGGGCGCGCGCGA
>CBIFVU010000386.1:0-3200 GCA_966185905.1 uncultured Lysobacter sp. | reverse complement strand
TGCTGGAGTTCATGGAGACCGGCACCAGTTGGATCGACGAGATGAACCGGCTCGATCCCAAGACCCTGATCAACCTGCTGAAGATGGGCGCGCGCATCCAGCAGTTCGTGCGCGGCCCGGCGCGGCCGCTGCCGGAACCGCAGGCACAGGCCGGTGGGGTGCTGTTCGACGAGGAAGACGGCCCCGGCGGTGACGACCCCGACGCCGCGCCGTCCGGCACAGCCTCCGGCGACCGCTCTTCCTGAGCGGCCGCCCTTTTTTTGCGTATCAATTTCTGTAATTACCGAAATAACCGTAGGAGTCGATCATGAAGAACGATCCCGTAGCCCGCCCTCCGCTCCAGGCCGAGGCCCCTGCCATGGCGGCCCAGACCGTCGCCCTGTACGACCGCGCCTGCCCGCTGTGCCGCACCGAGATGCACCGGCTCAAGGCCGGCGACCGCCACGACCGCCTGCGCCTGGTCGACATCGCCGCGCCGGACTTCGATCCGGCGCCATGGGGTTTCGAGCTGCACGCCTTGCGCAACGCTCTGCACGTGCGCGGCGCCGACGGCCAGTGGCGAATCGGCGTGCCGGGCATCGCCGAGGCCTACCGCGCAGTCGGCCTGGGCTGGCTGACCTGGCCGCTGCGCGTGCCCGGTGCCGGCCGCCTGGCGGCGCGCGCCTATCGCTGGATCGCCCCCAACCGTCATCGCGTCTCGCGTTGGCTGGGCTATCGCGAAGCCGGCAGCGAGCCCGCGCCGCGCTGCGACGACGGCCATTGCCCGACCCACTTCTGAGCCGCCGCCATGGACCCGATCTCGGTCTTCCTGACTCTGTTGTTGCTGCAGATCGCGCTGGGCGCGCTGGACACCATCGCCCACCACGAAGTGATGGAAAAGCTGGCCAACCGCCGCACCGCGGCGCTGGAGCTGCGCCTGCACGCCGCGCGCGGACTGGTCTACGGCGTGCTGTTCCTGGTGTTCGCCTGGTTGCGGCCGCAGGGCCTGTGGCTGGCGGCGGTGTGGGCTCTGGTGCTGGTGGAAGTGGCCATCACCCTATGGGACTTCGTGGTCGAGGATGCCACCCGCTTGCTGCCGGCCAGCGAGCGGGTGTTGCACACAGTGTTGGCGGTCAACGGCGGGGCGATGTTCGCCGTCTATGCCCTGGCCACGCGCGCGGACTGGAGCGCGCCTGCGGCGTTGGCGCCGGTCGCGCACGGCTGGGTCTCCTGGGCCCTGAGCGCGGCGGCGCTGGGCATCGGCCTGAGCGCGCTGCGCGATGGCCTGGCCGCGCGCGCCAACGCCGCCGAGCCGGCGCCGCGGCCGCTGCTGGCCGGACACCGGCAACAGCATGTGCTGGTCAGCGGCGGCACCGGTTTCATCGGCACCGCGCTGGTCGAAGGGCTGCTCGCCGGCGGCCACCGCCTGACCGTGCTCAGCCGCGATCCGCGCCGGGCGGCATTGCGCTTCGGCGGCCGCGCGCGCTGCATCGCCGAGGCCGCCGAACTGCGCGAGGACGAAACCATCGACGTGGTGATCAACCTGGCCGGTGCGCCGGTGGTCGGCCCGCGCTGGTCGCCGGCGCGCAAGCGCGCGCTGCTGGCCAGCCGGATCGGCGTCACCGAGGCCTTGCGCGGCTGGTGCGAACGCGCCGAGCGCAAGCCGGCGTTGTGGCTGCAAGCCAGCGCGGTCGGGGTGTACGGCGCGCACGCGCGCAGCGGCGAGGAACGCCGCGACCCGGCGCCGGTGCGCGGGGATTTCCCCAGCGAACTGTGCGCGGCCTGGGAAAGCGCGGCCGCGCCGGTGGCCGCCGCCGGCGTGCGCATGGCGACGATGCGGCTGGGCCTGGTCCTGCATCGCAGCGGCGGCTTGCTGCCGATGCTGTCGCTGGCCGCTGCGCTCGGCGCCGGCGCCACCCTCGGCCATGGCCGCCAGTGGTTCGCCTGGATCCATCTGGACGATGTGCTGGGCTTCATCGAACACGCCATCGTCCATGCCGGCGTGCGCGGCCCGTACAACCTGGTCGCGCCGGAGGGCTGCACCCAGGCCGGTTTCACCCGCGAGCTGGCCCGTTCGCGGCATCGCCCGGCCTTGCTGCGGGTGCCGGCCGCGCCGCTGCGCTGGGCCCTGGGCGAGATGGCGACCATGCTGCTCGACGGCCCGCAGGCCGCGCCGCGGCGTTTGCTCGACCAGCGCTACGCCTTCCTCCGCCCGCGCCTGCTCGATGCCTTGCACGAACCGGTCGCCGCGATCCAGGCCGAGCCCGGCGCGGGCTTGCGTTTGCAGGGTTCATACGCAGGACAGAGCGGAGGCCGACATGGAACTGTCGCGACCCATTGACCTGGCCGCCGCGGCGCTGCGGCCGCGCGCCGCCGCGCGGGAGCGCGCGCTCGCCCCCGCGCCCGGCCCGGCGCCCGGCCCGGCGCATCCTGCGGCAGCGGAACGAGGAGGCGATCGCGCGGCGGATCCCGCAGCGGATGCCGTGGGCGGCCGAGCGGTGCCCGGCAGCGCCGGCCAGGGCGGGCAGCGCGCGGAGCCCGCCATCGCCGATGCCGCCGAGCACGACTTGGCCGCGTTGCTCAAGGCCGCCCTCGGCCCGCGTTGGGCGCTGCTGCATCCGCATATCCAGGCGCGCTTCAGCCTGGCCGCGGGCGAGGCCCGGGCCGAGTACCTCGGCCAGATGCGGCAGGTGCGCTGCACCCGCCTGGGCGCGTGGTTCGCGCGCCTGATCCGGCATGCCCGGGTACTGCCGCACCACAACGCCGAGCGCGTGCCGTTCGCCTTCGACGTAGAGCCGCTGCGCAGCGGCCTGGGCTGGATCAAGACCCGCACCTACCACTTCGCCGAAGAAGTCTTCAGCTTCCGCTCGCAGATGCGGCTGGGCGCCGGCGGCCGATTGCTGGAGCACTTCAACGGCGGCCTGGGCATGCGCGTGCGCCTGGAAGTGCTGCCCAACCGCCTGGTATTCCTGGACGACGGCTATTTCCTGCACTGGCGCGGCCTGCGCCTGCCGTTGCCGCGCCCGTTCTGGCCCGGCCGCTTCGTCCTGGTCCACCGCGACCTGGACGCCGACCAGTTCGAGGTCAGCATCGACGTCGTCCATCCCTGGTTGGGGCCGTTGTTCCACCAGGAGGGGAGGTTTGTGCGGGGCGGGGATTAGGGATTCGGGATTCGGGATTGGTGAAGGCGGGGATTCGGGATTCGGGATTGGGGATTGGAG
>CBIFVU010000385.1:0-3202 GCA_966185905.1 uncultured Lysobacter sp. | reverse complement strand
TCCTTGGCCTTGGAGATCACGATCTGGGCGCGGGTCTCGAAGTCCGGCGGCTCGATCGCCACCGACAGGCCCCAGGCCAGGCGCGACTTCAGCCGCGGCTCCAGGCCCTCGACCTCGCGCGGATAGCGGTCGCAGGTCAGGATGATCTGCTGCTTGCCGTCGAACAGCGCATTGAAGGTGTGGAAGAACTCTTCCTGGGTGCGGTCCTTGCCGGCGAAGAACTGGATGTCGTCGATCAGCAGCGCGTCGACGCGCTGGAACTGGCGCTTGAACGCATCCATGGTCTTGTCCTGCAGCGCCTTCATCATCGCGCTGAAGAACTGCTCCGAACGCAGGTACATCACCCGCATCGCCGGGTTGGCGTCGCGCATGGCGTTGCCCGCGGCGAACATCAGGTGGGTCTTGCCCAGGCCGGTGCCGCCGTACAGCAGCAGCGGGTTGTGCGCGCGTTCGCCGGGCTTTTGCGCCGCCTGCCAGGCCGCGGCGCGGCCGAGCTGGTTGCTGCGGCCTTCCACGAAGTTGTCGAAGGTGTAGTGGGTGTCCAGGTTGCCCTGGAACGGCTCCGGCGGCGGCGCGGACGGGCGCGCCGCCGCCAGGCCGATGGGCTCCAGCGGCAGCGGCGCGATGGCGGCCGCGCGCGGCAGCGAACCCACTTCCAGGCTGACCTCGCCGCTGCCGGCGAAATAGGACAACAGTTCGCGGATGCGCGCCAGATAGCGCTCGCGCACGTGTTCGACCACGAAGGCGTTGGGCGCGTACAGCACGGTCTTGTCGTCGCGCTGGGCGGCCTGCAGGGGCTTCAACCAGGTATGCACATCCTCGACCGGGAATTCGGCTTCGAGGCGTTCGAGGCAGCGGGGCCAGGCTTCCATCTGTAATGCGTCTTCTGTCGGTACCGGTGGAGCGGTCGCCCGGGCGACGGGCGAAAGCGGCCCAACGCACGATGCGGACATCGCGACGAAGGAGGCCGGGGGGTCGGTCAGACTACCATCGCGGCCGGGTCCGGAACAGGACTAATCCACAGGTTCATGCACAGCGCCCGAGGCGGGGCGGTGCAGGCCGAACTTGACCGCGCCACGGAGGGCCCGCTAGAATTGCCGGTCCTATTCAGCCGTTACATTGAGCCGATCATGGCCACCAAGCGCACCTACCAGCCCAGCAACCTCAAGCGCAAGCGCGACCACGGCTTCCGTGCCCGCATGAAGACCGCCGATGGCCGCAAGGTCCTCGCCCGTCGTCGTGCCAAGGGCCGCAAGCGCCTGACCGCCTGACCGCCTGAGTGCCGAAGGCCGCCGCTCCCGGTCTTGCGACCGCGTGATCCGGCGTCCTGCGGCCTCCTGCCTGCAATGAATCCGACCCGCTTCCCGCGCACCGCGCGGGTACGCGCGCGCTCCGATTTCGACCGAATCTTCAAGCATGGGCGGCGCTCGGCGCTGCCCGTGCTTGCCTTGCATTTCCAGGCCGACCCGGGCATCGCCCCGCGCCTGGGGCTGGCGGTCTCGCGCAAGGTCGATCCCAACGCCGTCGGCCGCAACCGCATCAAGCGCGTGCTGCGCGATGCCTTCCGCCACGTCCGTGCCGAGCTGGCGCCGGGCGATTATGTGTTGGTCGCCCGCCCCGGTGCGTCGGCCTGCAGCGGCGAGGAACTACGGGCGGCCTTCCACAGTCTGCTCAAGCGCGCCGGCGCCCGGCCGGCGCCCGCGTTGCCCCCGACCCCGGCGCCCGGCACAATGCCGGCCGCTTCCCTTCCCGAATCCGCGCCGGACTCCGGTCCCGGCTGAGCCTGCCTGCTGCCCATGAACCAGACCCGTGCTTTCCTGATCCTCGCCTGGCTGATGGTGGCGACCCTGCTGTGGATGGAGTGGGGCAAGGAAAAGGCCGCGCCGCTGGCGCCGGCCCGTCCGGCCGCTGCGGCGCCGGTCAGCACGGTGCCCACGGTGGCCGCCGGCGCCAACGCGACTCCGGGCGTGCCCAGCGCGCCGGCCGCGGCCGGCCCGGCGCCCGCTCCGGCGGCGGCGGCCGCGGGTTCGGCGGCCGGCCCGGTGGTCACCGTCACCACCGATGTATTGAAGGTGCACTTGCGCGGCGGCGAGATCAGCGAAGCCGACCTGCTCAAGTACCCGGTCACCGCCGAGCCCAACAGCCCGCCGATGCGGCTGCTGGCCAGCGATTCCACCCTGTACTTCGTCGCCCAGAGCGGCTGGGTCGCCGGCAACGGCCTGCAGGCCCCCAACCACGAGAGCGGCTTCCGCCCGGCCGGCGAGCAGACCGCCGTGGTCCTGGGCGAGGGCGCGCGCGAGGTCTCGGTGCCGTTCGTGTGGACCGGCCCGGACGGCGTGACCATCACCCGCACCTACACCTTCGGCCGCAGCGACTATGCGGTGAAGGTGCGCGACGAGGTCAGCAACGCCGGCGCCGCGCCGTGGTCGGGCTTCGTCTACCGCCAGCTCAACCGCGTGCCGCGCGAGCTGGCGCACAAGGGCCCCTTCAGCCCGGAGCAGTACAGCTTCCAGGGCGCGGCCTGGTACAGCCCGAACGATAAGTACGAGAAGCGCAAGTTCGACAAGTTCGTCGAGGACGGCCGGCTCGACAAGCCGGTGGTCGGCGGCTGGATCGCGATGCTGCAGCACCACTTCTTCGCCGCCTGGATCCCGGGCGACAAGGACCAGGGCACCTTCTCGGTCGAACAGCTCAACGCCGGCGGCCTGCCGCAATACCTCATCCGCGACCTCGGCCCCGGCCTGACCGTCGCCCCGGGCCAGAAGGCCGCCACCGAAGCGCGGCTGTGGGTCGGCCCCAAGCTGGTCAAGGCGATCGAGGCACAGCAGGTGCCCGGCCTGGACCGCGCGGTGGATTTCAGCAGCTACAGCATCTTCGCCACCCTGGCCAACGGCCTGTTCTGGCTGCTGGACAAGCTGCACGGCCTGTTCGGCAACTGGGGCTGGGCCATCGTCGGCCTGGTGGTGCTGCTCAAGCTTGCCCTGTTCCCGCTGTCGGCCGCGCAGTACAAGTCGCAGGCCAAGATGCGCAAGTTCCAGCCGCGCGTGGCCCAGCTCAAGGAGCGCTACGGCGACGACAAGCAAAAGTTCCAGATGGCGCTGATGGAGCTGTACAAGAAGGAGAAGATCAACCCGGTCGGCGGCTGTCTGCCGGTGCTGCCGCAGATCATCATCTTCATGACGCTGTACTGGATGCTGGCCGA
>CBIFVU010000384.1:0-3208 GCA_966185905.1 uncultured Lysobacter sp. | reverse complement strand
CACTGTGCCAATCCCGGCCTCTCGCCCCCTCCCAGGCCGCTTACACTGGACCCATGCCGCCCGACACCTTGCCCCTGCTGGTCCTGAGCACCTGCCCCGACCCGGACAGCGCCGACGCGATCGCCCTGCGCCTGGTCGAGGAAGGCCTGGCCGCCTGCGTCACCCGCCTGCCCGGCGCGCGCTCTACCTATCGCTGGCAGGGCCGGATCGAGCAGGCCGAGGAGGTCCAACTGCTGATCAAGACCCGCGCCGGCCTGGACGGCGCCCTGGTCCGGCGGTTGGCCGAACTGCATCCGTATGAACTGCCGGAGATCGTCGTGGTCGAACCCCGCGACGTTTCCGGGCCGTACATGCGATGGGTGAACGAACAGACGCCGAACCGATGACCGACCGACCGCTCCGCCGCCGCCCGCGCGGCGGCCTCGCCCTGGCCTGCCTGGCTCTGCTCGCCCCGCTGCTGCCCGTACCGGCCCAGGCCGTGGACGACAAGGACCTGCTGCCGGTGGACGAGGCCTTCGTGCTGAGCGCCTCGGCGCCGGCCGCCGACCGCATCGCCATCGATTGGAAGGTGGCCAAGGGCTACTACCTCTACAAGCACCGCATTTCGGTCAAGGCCGATGCGGGCTTCGCCGCCCAGCCGCTGCGCCTGCCCAAGGGCAAGGCTTACCGCGACGAGTTCTTCGGCGATGTGGAGACCTACCGCGAGCGGGTGACGGCCGAGCTGCCCGGCGCGGCGAAGGCGGCGCGCACCACCTTGACCATCAAGTACCAGGGCTGCGCCGACGCCGGCATCTGCTACCCGCCGCAGACCCGCAGTCTCAGCGTGGCCCTGCCCGCCGCGACCGCGGCGGCAATGGCGCCGGCCGCGGCACCGGCGGCCGACCCGGTGCCGGCCGGCGCCGGCGGCTTCGGTCCGCTGGGCGCGGCCGCGTCCAATCCCTTGCTGGGCGGGCAGCGGCTGACCGCGCCGACCACCGCCGACCGCATCGGCGGCGCCACCGACGCACTGCCGCTGCCGCCGGAGCAAGCCTTCGGCTTCGAGGCCATCGCCCGCGACGGCGACACCCTGCTGCTGCGCTTCACCCCGGCCCGCGGCTATTACCTGTACCGCGACAAGACCGCGCTGAAGACCGACCGCGCCGACATCGCCGCGGGCAAGCCGCAATGGCCGCGCGGCACGCCTTACCACGACGAGCACTTCGGCGCGGTCACGGTGTTCTTCGACCAGATCGACGTGCCGGTGCCGCTGCTGCGCAAGACCGCCGAAGCCGGCCGGGTGGTGCTGACCGCCAGTTTCCAGGGCTGCCAGACCGACGGCATCTGCTACCCACCGATGACCCGCAAGGTGACGGTGGAGCTGCCGCGCGGCACGCTCGCCGCGGCGGCTGCCGCCGGCGCGGGCGCTGCCCTCGCCGCCACCAGCACAGCCGCGGGCGGCCCCGCCTCTGCCCCGCCGGCCGGCGCAGTCTCCGGCGCCCCGGCCGCGACGCCTGCGACGGGCCTGCCCCCCGGCCCCGCCGCGGCTGTCGCCAGCGACCCGGTGCCGCCGCCGGCCGGCGCCCTGGGCAGCGCCGCCGTCGTTCCGACTGGCCCTGGCGAGCCCGCCGCCCTGGCCGGCGCCGGCGAACCCACCGCGCCGGCCGGCGATGCGCAGTCCGGCCCGGCGCCGGGGCCTGCGCCGCAGGCCGGCGCCGCCCAATCCGAAGACGCGCGCCTGGCCGCCGGCCTGGCCGGCTCGGGCGAGCTGCGCTGGCTGGCCCTGCTGGCCTTCTTTACCGGCGGCATCGTCTCGGCCTTCACCGCCTGCGTGCTGCCGATGATCCCGATCCTCTCGGGCCTGATCGCCGGCGCCTCCAGCCGCCAGGGCGGCATCAGCGTGGGCCGCGCGCTCGGCCTGACCACGGTCTACATCCTCGGCAACGCAGTGGTGTTCGCCGCCGCCGGCGTGGTCGCCGGCCTGTTGGGCGCCAATCTGCAGGCTGCGCTGCAGACGCCGTGGGCGCTGACCGCATTCGCCGCCTTGTTCGTGGTCCTGGCGCTGTCCAATTTCGGCCTGTACGAGTTGCAACTGCCGGCCGCGCTGCGCAACCGCATCGGCGCGCTCAGCGACCGCCAGAAGGGCGGCTCCTGGGCCGGCGTGGCGATCATGGGCGCGCTGTCCTCGCTGATCGTCGGCCCCTGCGTGACTCCGCAGTTGGCCGGCGGCATCGCCTATATCGCCAACACCGGCGATCCGGTGTTCGGCGGCCTGGCGCTGTTCCTGCTGGCGCTGGGCATGGGCGTGCCGCTGCTGGCCTTCGGCCTGGCCGCAGGCAAGGGCCTGCCCACCAGCGGGCCGTGGATGGTGGCGATGCAGCGCGTGTTCGGCTTCGTCTTCCTGGGCCTGGCGGTGTGGATGCTCTCGCGCATCCTGCCCGGGCCGGTGGTGCTGGCGTTGTGGGGCGTGCTGGCGATGGCCGCGGCCGTGGCGCTGGGCTTGGCTGCCGCGCGCCAGGGCCCGCGTGCGGGCGCGCCAGTGTTCCTGATGGCCCTGGGCGCGCTGCTGCTGGGCGTGCTCGGCCTGGCCCAATTGATCGGCGCGCTGGCCGGCAGCCGCGACCCGCTGCAGCCGCTGGCCGGCCTGACCGGCGGCCGCGCAGCGCAGCCGGCCGAGCTGGCCTTCCGCAAAATCAAGTCCAGCCAGGACCTGGACCGCGAGATCGCCGCGGCCCAGGCCGCCGGGCGGCCGTTGCTGCTGGATTTCTATGCCGACTGGTGCGTGGCCTGCAAAGAGATGGAGAAGTACACCTTCCCCGACCCGCAGGTGCACCGGGCGCTGGACGGCTTCGTCCTGCTCAAGGCCGATGTCACCGCCAACGACGAGACCGACCAGGCCTTGATGAAGCGCCTGGAGATCTTCGGCCCGCCGGCGACGCTGTACTACGTCGCCGGCGCCGAGCGGCGCGAGCTGCGCCTGTTCGGCTTCGAGAAGGCGCCCGATTTCGCCCGCCGCGCCGAGCGCGCGCGCCCGGCGGCGGCGCCCTGAGGCCCTGGCATGGCGATTCCTTCGGCGGTCAAGATCGTCCTGGTCGCGGTGGCCGCTGGCGGGCTGGGCCTGCTGGCCGGCCAGCTCAGCGGCAACGGCGGCTGGCTGCTGCGCACCGAGGTCGGCCAGCGCGTGCTCCAGGAGCAGATGGCGCGCCAAGCCCCGCCGCCGCCGGCCGGCCTG
>CBIFVU010000383.1:0-3212 GCA_966185905.1 uncultured Lysobacter sp. | reverse complement strand
AGCTCCAGCGCCACGTTCATCACGCCGCCGGCGTTGACCGCGTAGTCCGGCGCGTACAGGATGCCGCGCTTGGCCACTTCGTCGCCGATGGCGTTGTTGGCCAGCTGGTTGTTGGCCGCGCCGCAGATGATCTTGGCCTTCAGCCGCGGCAGGGTCTGCTCGTTGACGGTGCCGCCCAGCGCGCACGGCGAGTACACGTCGGCGTTGACGTCGTAGATCTCGTCCAGGCCCACCGCTTCGGCGCCGTACTCGGACACGGCCTTGTCGACCAGGCCCTTGTTGATGTCGGTGACGAAGATCTTCGCGCCGCGTTCCTTGAGCAGCTTGACGAATTCCATGCCGACGTGGCCCAGGCCCTGCACGGCGTAGCTGTATTTGCCCACTTCCTCGTCGCCGAAGCGCTTGTTCAGCGCCGCCATCAGGCCCTGCAGGGTGCCGTAGGCGGTGAACGGCGACGGGTCGCCCGAACCGCCGTGGACCTGGTGCACGCCGGTGACGTACTCGGTCTCGCGGTACACGTATTCCATGTCGTTGACGTCGATGCCGACGTCTTCGGCGGTGATGTAGCGGCCGCCCAGCGAATCGACGAACTTGCCGAAGGCGCGGAACAGCGCTTCGGACTTGTCGCTGGAGGGGTCGCCGATGATCACCGCCTTGCCGCCGCCGATGTTCAGGCCGGCCACCGCGTTCTTGTAGGTCATGCCGCGGCTCAGGCGCAGCACGTCGTTGAGCGCGTCCTGCTCGGTCTTGTACGGCCACATGCGCAGGCCGCCCAGAGCCGGGCCGAGCACGGTGTTGTGGATCGCGATGATGGCCTTCAGGCCGGCGTCCTTGTTATGGCAGAAGACGACCTGCTCATGGCCGAAGGTGTCGAGGGTTTCGAAAATCATCGGGTGCTCCGGACCGGGCGGACTGCGCGGGCGGTGGCGCGGCGCGTCGTGCCTGGCTGTGGGTTAAGTCGTTGAAATTGAATGGAATCGCCTGTGCGGCTGCACCGAGGGGTGCGCCGCAGGGCCGGTAGTCTAAAGCAATCGGCCAATACGGCTAGGTATGCCGGCGCCGGTGCGGCGGGGTTTTGCCGCAGTGGGCGTTTGCCTCGATCCAGCCGCGCGGCGCCGGGGCAGGGCGCGCGCGGCAGTGCGCTGCCGCGTGCCTGCCCTGCGGTTTCAGCGCGCGGCGCCGAACGCGCCGGCCTTGGGATGGGCCGGGTAATCGCTGGCGCCCTCGCGCAGCGCCAGTTGGAAATAACCGAAGGCCAGCGAGCCGTCGGCCTCGTCCACGCGCACCAGCGCGAGGTGGCCGGCCGGCTGTGCGCTGCGCCACAGCAAGCCCTGAGTGCGCGGCGGCGGCACCGGTGCGTCCAGCCACTGCGCTTGCAGGCCCGATTCGATCTGGCCGCGCAGATGGTTCTGCACGGGCACCCAGTCGGTGTCCGGCGCCAGCGCGAACAGGCGCTGGCCCTGCACGGTGTAGCGCTCGCCCAGCCACTGCGCGGCGGCGGCGTGCAGGCGCTCGGCGCGCTCGCCCTCGGGCAGGACGCTGGCGGCCGACGGCGGCGGCGCGGGAATCTGGTCGATCAAGGCAGTCTCCTGGGAATGGGGGGCGGACGAGGCGGCCGGCGAGGGCGCGGTCGGCGCGCCGGCGCAGGCCGGCAACGCCAGGCCCAGCGCCAGCGCGGCCCAGGCGGGCCGCGGCCGGGCCGCGAACAGGGAGCGGACCGGGCTCACCGCGACAGCGACATGACCGGCGCTTGCTGGGTCGGCGCCTCGTGTTGCAGCACTGGCGCCTCGCGCGTGGGCGCGGCCTGGGCCGGTGCGTCGGCCTGCGGCGCGGCGCGCTCGGGCGCCTGCTGCTCCTGCGCCGGCGTGGCGTGCTTGCGCATTTCCTCGCGGAAGGCCTGGCCGGTGGGCGAATCGGCCAGCTCGCGCAGCGCCTGCCGGAAGCGCGCCGGATCGCCCAGGCTGTCGAACAGTGCGTCGATCTCGCGGGTGCCGGTGGCGCTGGAAGACGGCGAGGCCGCCGGCTGCCCGGCGCCGGGCTGGGCCGCCTCGGGCTTGGCCGCCTCGGGTTGCGCCGCCGACTGCGCCGGCGCCTGCGGGCCGATGTGGATCACGCCCAGGGTGCCGGCGTCGCGCAACTGCGCCAGGGTCACGGTGGTGGTGGGCGAAGGGGTGTCGCGGCCCTCGTAGGCGACGTTCTCGGCCAGCGGATTGCGCAGGTCCAGGACCACGTCGTCGCCCTGTTTGCGCGCGCCCTCGATCATGTACATGTGCTGGTCGCCCAGGCCGTCCTCGGCGTCGGTGCGGCGGATGTCCTCGGTGAAGGTGCCCAGGGTGACCGGGCGGCCTTCCTTCAGCGCCGTCTGCACTTCGGTCAACGTGGCCTCATCGCCCAGCCGGGCTACGTCGGCGGCCTCCAGGTTGCGGCCGGGCTGGCCGGTCAGCGCCTGCATGGCGGTCTGGGGGTGGCCGAACTCGATGGCGGCGTAGTTGGCGTCGCGGCTGCCTTTGTCCTGCAACTCGGCATAGGCGGTTTCCATCACCGCCGGCCAGATCGCGCCCCGGCCCTCGTCGTTGTTGTCCACGGTGCTGCCGCCGTGGCGGGCGAGGTTGTCGGCCAGGTCCTCCTGGTCGACGGTCATCACCACCGGCTTGGGGCCGTCGGGGCCGTCGCGGTACAGGGTCACGCGGAAGGACTGGCTGTCGGCGTCGTAGGAGATCGCGTCCTGCAGGGTACGCGGCTGCTGGCGGGCCAGCGCGCCCATCGGGGCGAGCAGGTAGCAATCGTTGAGCCGGTCCTGGTCGATGTCGGTGGCCTGCGGCCGGCCGCTGGGGCCGTACAGGTTGGCGGCAGTGAAGCGAGGGTCGCCCATGGGACGTGGTCCTTGTCCAGGCGGCCGCGGGGCGCGACCGTTCCAGCCAAGCCTATACCGGGGGGATAGAGCTTGTCCTCCATCCCGGGGGAGGCCGGCGACGGGCGCGGCCGGGGATGGGCTGGCCGGTGGGTCGGAGGGGGGCGGGCCTTGGCCTGGCGTGGTCGGACGCGGGCTGTTCTGCGTGCGACGCGGTGGCGGAGCTCGGAGAATGGGCGAAGCGGTTGGGGGCGGCCTGGATGGGCCCTGGGTCGGTCTGGGTCGGTCTGGATCGGGGCCGGACAGGGGGGCGATCCGGGGCGAGGCGATCCGGGGCGGGCCGAATCGGGCAGGCCGAATC
>CBIFVU010000382.1:0-3224 GCA_966185905.1 uncultured Lysobacter sp. | reverse complement strand
CCGCGCCTACAGGCAGATCGCGCGGCAGCCAGGTCAGCGGGAGGCTGCGCGCCAGCGCGCGAACGCGGCGGCCTCGCCGCCGAATACGTTGAGGTCCACCGGCCCGTCGATGCCCTGGACCCGCGCGCGATTGTGGTATTGCCACACCGCCCAGGCCGCGCGCGAATCCGGCGCGTGCAGGATCGAGCGCCGCCACAGCGGCCGCGGCGGCAAGGACGCGCGGTAGGCATCGAAGAATTCCGGCGTGACGTACAACAGCGCCGGCTTGCCGTAGGCGGCCTCCACCGGCGCCAGGAAGGCGTCGAGCTCGGCGCGCATCGCCGCCGCGTCCGGCCGCCGCCCGCAGTTGCCGCCGAATTCCAGGTCCACCGCCGGCGCCAACGCGTCGGCCTGCGGTGGCGCGGCGGCGAGGAAGTTGCGCGCCTGTTCGGCGCCGCTGCGGCAGAAGGTGAAGAAGTGATAGGCGCCGGCCGCCACGCCGGCGGCGCGCGCAGCGCGCCAGTTCCCGGCGAAGCGGCGGTCGCGATGATCGCCGCCTTCGCTGGCCTTGAGGTAGGCGAAGGCGACATCGTCGGCGGCCACCGCCTTCCAGTCGATCGCGCCCTGGTGATGGGACACGTCGATGCCGCGCAAGGGATAGCGCGCGCGATCGGGCTGCCAATGCAGGAACCATTGCCAGGCGCCCAGGCCGGCCAAGGCCGCCGCCAGCGCAGCGGCCAGGCTGTATCCCGCGATGCGCCGCCCTCGGCGCAGGGGTGCAGGCGCGGGGTTCATCCGGGAGGGTTTCCGGACGCGTGGGCGCCGCGATGAGACGAAGACGGAGCAGCCGGAACGCTGAAGGCGATCGCGCTGCGGTCGCGGCACGCCCCGGACGCAGCGATGGCGCGACGGGCAGGCTGCGACAGGCAAGGCGCGCGGGCCCCCACCGCAGAACGCGCCGCGCGCCATTGCGCACACAGCGGCTTGGCGCTGGCCCGCACCGCTACGCCCCCGACCGCCCGCTGCGCTCGCGCCGGCTCATTTCCAGCCCGGCAGCTTCTCCGGCTTGAGGCCGCCGACCTCGAAGCTGGCGCTGCGCTTGCCGCCGGCCTTGACCGGGAACTCGATGCTCAGCTCCTCGGCCTGGCCGATCAGGCGCCACAGGCCTCGCTCGTCCTCGACGAACATGGCGATGGCCTCGTCGGTCTTGGGCCGGCTGCCGGCCATGGTCTTGCTCTTGCCGTCCACGGTCACCTTGAGCTTGCAGCCGCCGTAGCAATCGAAATCGCCGGCCTGCAGCACCAGATAACTGCTGCGGCCCCAGTCGGGATGGTCGCGGAAGATCAACTGCACCGGCCGCGGCACGCTGCCATCGGTCTCCACATTGGCCTTGGCGTAGATCGAGGCCGACAGCTGGGTGCCGTCCTTGCCCTTGGCCCGCTTCACCGGCGTGCTCATGTACGACCACAGCGATTCGACCCGGCGCTGCTCGCGCGCGGCCTTGGCCTTGCCCTGGGCTTGCTGGTACTGCGCCTGGATGCGGTCGGCCGTGGCCGTGCCGGCGTACCTGGAGGTCACCATCTCGCCGTGGGCGGCGGCCATTTCCCAGTTCTGCGCGGCGTAGGCCTCGTCGAAGGCCTTGGCTTCGGCGGCGGCGGCCTGCTCCTTCTGCGCCGCCTTGGCCGCTTCGGCGGCCTTGGGATCGGGCTTGTCGCAGCCGGCCAGGATCATCGCTGCGGCGAGCAGCGCGGTGGCTTGGCGGAGGTTCATCGTGGGCGGGCCTCGTTGATCAGTTGCTCCACCGCATCGGCGGAGCGTTGCGGACGTTCGACGATGGACATGTGGCCGCAGCCGTCCAGCAGCACGCGCCGGGCCTGCGGCAGGCGCGCGGCGTACAAGTCCAGGGCGCTGGGGTCGATCACCACATCCTGCGCGCACCATAGCAGCAGCGCGGGCTGGCGGATGCGCGCGGCCTCCTCGCCGGGCAGGAAGCGCTCCTGTCCGCGGCCGATCTTGTCCAGCACCGCTTGCTCGAAGGCGGCGTCGCGCTTGCGCTTGGCGATGTAGGCGCGGTCGGCCGGCCAGGGGATGAGCGGCTTGGCCGCTTCATCGTGGAAAACGATGTCGATGTAGCGCTGCAGCGAGGCCGGGTCCTCGACCGCGAAGGGATTCTTGCCGCGCAGCACCGCCAGGCCGAAGGCGTTGTCGTCGAAGCGCACGCCGGCGGCGTCGAACAGGCCGACCCGGCCGACCTGGGCCGGATGGCGCGCGGCGGTCAGGGCGACGATGCCGCCGCCCATGGAGTGGCCGAGCAGCACCACCTCGCTGCCGGGCGCGCGCGCGACCTGTTCGATGAAGCGCGCCACGCGCTGGCTCTGGGCCAGGAAGCCGTAGTCGGCGCCGGCCTTGCGCTCGCTCTCGCCCCAGCCCGGCAGGTCCGGCACGAACAGGCGGTAGCGGCCGCGCAGCCGCTGCGCCAGCGGATACCAGTTCTCTTTGCTGCCGGTGAAGCCGTGGACCATCACCACGGTCGGCGCGCCCGGCGGCGCCTCATCGTTGTAAGCGTAGACCCAGCGGTGATCGTCGATGGCCGCCGCGTTGCGGGTCAGCCCGGCCACCCAGCGCTGGCGCGCGTAGTCGGCCAGCACCACGCGATAGGGGTCCGGCCACAGCCACAGCGCCAGCGCGCACAGCAAGACGGCCGCCACGAGGGCGGCCGTCCTGAGCGGGGCGCGGGGAATGCGCATGGCCGCGCCGGCGCCGGTTTATTGCCCGGCCGCCGCGGCCGGCGCCGCCTTGGCCTTGGCGATGGTGGCCTTGACCGAGCCGGTGGTGATCGGGTGGTAGCCCGGCTCGGCCTTGGCGAAGGTCTCCTCGGCCAGCTTCAGGCCCTCGGGGGTTTTCACCAGCGCCTCGTAGGTCGGCATGATCAGCTTGCGCCGGCCGATCTTCTGCAGGAACGCGGAGATCGCCGCATCGGCCTGGTGGTAGCCGCTGCGCACGGCCAGCGGATACCAGCGCTGGGCGATCTCGCCGTTGGCGGTGCCGGTGAACGTATAGGCCGCGTCCAGCGCCTTGAGCTGGTCCACCGACAGCGTCTCGGGCATGCCTTCGATGAAGTGCACCCACTCCTGGGTGCTCCACTTGGCGGTCTGCGCGGCCTGCGGCAGCGCGCCGCCATCGACCCAGGCCTTGCGCGCGGCATCGACCGCGTCGAAGCGCGGCGACAGCGTGGCCGGCGCCGA
>CBIFVU010000381.1:0-3232 GCA_966185905.1 uncultured Lysobacter sp. | reverse complement strand
CGCTGCAGCGCGCGCCAGGCCGCGGCATAGGGATGGGCGCGATGGGTGCCGCTGATGCAGACCAGTTCGCCCAGGCGCCGGGGATGGCGCGCGGCGAATTGCAGGCCGACCATGCCGCCGTAGGAATAGCCGACGAAGGCGTGCAGGCGCTCGATCCGCAGCGCGTCCAGCAGCGCGGCGATGGCGTCGGCCTGGTCGGCCGGGTCGATGGCCGCGTCCAGGCTGCCGTCGGCGCCGATCCAGTCGAAGGCAACCAGGCAGTGCCGCGCCGGATCCAGTGCGCGGCCGGCGCCGACCTGGCTTTCCCACCAGCCGGCTTCGGCGAACTCGCGGCTCGGGGCCAGATGGCGGTGGGCGGAGATGCCCCCGGCCACGAACAGCGCCGGCAGGCTGCGCTCGCCCTGGATCTCGTAGCGCAGGCGCAGGCGGCGGACGCCGGCATGGCGCAGCGCCAGCTCGACTTCGATCTCGCCGCGCACCGCAGCGCGCGCGCCGCGCTCGGGCAGGCGTTCGACCGCGACCGAGGCCGCTGCGTAGGAGGCGAAGGCGTCGCTGCGTTCGAGATGGGCGGCGGTGTGGGGCGCGAAGCTCATGGCGGGCATCCGTGAAGTGAACGGGCCACCGAGCTGCCAGTCGCGCACGCGCCGGCACGGCGCGTGTACGCAACCATCTTCCGACCGACGCCTCCGTGCCTGGAAAGGCAGGGGCGGGCCGCAGGAATTGGCACCTTCACGCGGCTTGCGCCGCCTTGGGTTGCCCCGGCTTCAAAGGGCCTGTCCCTCAGCCGGTCTCGATGGATGGGCACAGTCTGCCGGCCGCCCCCAGGCCTGTCAATCGCTTCATCCGCATATAGCGATTTATCATGTAGCCGACTGCCGGGGCGGCCCCGCACCACCCCAGCGCCACCGCGCGCGCATACACTTGCCCGGATGAACAGCCGCCTAGTCACTGTCCTGCTGGCCGCCGTACTGCTGTCGGCCTGCGCCTCCAGCCCCGTCCGCGAACCCGAGCCGCGCCCCCGAGGCGACGGCCCGCCCGGCCTGCGCGTGGTGCCGGAGCGCTTCGTTTCCGAGCCCAGTCCGCAGGACGAGCTGGACTCGCTGGCGACCTGGCCGGCGCCGGACGGCGCCACCTGGCTGATCGCCAGCGCCAAGTCCAGCCACCGCCTGGCGGTCTACGACGGCGACGACGGCCGCCGCTTGCGCGAGGCCGGCGGGCCCGGCATCGCCCCCGGCCAGTTCAAGCGCCCCAACGGGCTGGCGGTGTTCGGCGACCTGCTGTTCGTGGTCGAGCGCGACAACCATCGCGTGCAGGTCCTGCACCTGCCCGACTTCGCCCCGCTCGGCGGCTTCGGCGACAGCGAACTGCGCAGTCCTTACGGCCTGTGGATCAACGAGACCGCGCCGGGCGAGCTGGAGGTCTATGTCACCGACAACTTCATGGACGGCGCCCGCCACGAGCGCGTGCCGGCGCTGGCCGAGCTGGGCCAGCGGGTGCGGCGCTACCGCCTGCGCCTGGACGGGGAATACGAACGCATCCTGGCCGCCGACTACCTCGGCGCCTTCGGCGAGACCAGCGAACAGGCCGCGCTGCGGCGGGTGGAATCCATCGCCGGCGACCCCAGCCACGATCGCCTGCTGATCGCCGACGAAGACCTCGCGCGCGCCTCGACCCTGCGCGAATACACCCTGGCCGGCCGCTACACCGGCGGCGGCGTGCCTGCCGGCAGTTTCCAGGCCCAGGCCGAGGGCGTGGCGCTGTGGAACTGCCCGGGCGGCGGCGGTTACTGGATCGCGGTGGACCAGTTGACCCCGCGCACCGTCTTCCATGTCTTCGAGCGCGACAGCCTGGCCCTGCGCGGCAGTTTCCGCGGGGAGGCCACCGCCCACACCGACGGCATCGCGCTGCACGCGGCCTCCACCCGCGCCTTCCCCACCGGCGCGCTGTACGCGGTGGACGACGACCGCGCGGTCGCCGCCTTCGACCTGGGCGACATCGCCCGCGCCCTGCAACTGCGCCAGGATTGCCTGGACTGACCGAACCGCCGCGCCTGGCCGCGTTGCGGCCTCCGTCCCGCTCCGACCTGTCCTGGCTTTTCTCTTCGTCCATGCCGCGTACTCCGTCCTTGTCCGCCGCCGCCCGCCTCCGCCCAGTCGCCGGCGGCGCTGCCGCCCGCGCCGCACGCAGCGGCGCCGCCCGAGTCCGCATCGCCCCGCTCGGCAGCGCCCGGCTCGGCACCCTGCTCGCCGCCGCCGCACTGGGCGCGCTGGCGCTGGGCACCGTGCTGGCCGCTCCCGCACACGCCGCCAAGCTGTACCGCTGGACCGACCGCAACGGCATCGTCCACTACGGCGACCGCGTGCCCGAGGCCGCGCCGGCGGCCGAGGTCAAGATCATTCCCTACCGCTCCGAGCCCGGCGCGATCGCGCACCTGCGCGTGCAGCAGGACGGCGAGCGCTACCTGGCCTGGGCCGACAACAGCCTGGCCGGGCCGATCGAAGTGCGCCTGGACTTCACCTACAGCAACAACATCGTCGGCACGCCCTACTTGCCCGCGCGCGCCACCCTGCCTGCGCGCGGCAGTGCGGTGGTGGCCGTGCTCAGCGCCCAGGACCCGGCCCGCGGCGGCGATTTCGAGCTGAGCATGAGCAGCGTGCCCGGCGACCCGGCCGCGCGCGCGCGCAACGTCGACTACCTGCTGCCGCTGCGCCAGCCGCAGTTCCGCATCGACCAGGGCTACGGCGGCCATTTCAGCCACACCGAACCCGAGCACCGCTACGCGGTGGACTTCGCCGCCGAGATAGGCACCCCGGTGCTGGCCGCGCGCGAAGGCGTGGTGATGCAGGTCGAATCGGATTTCGACAAGGCCGGGCTGAACCTGGAGAAGTACGGCGACCGCGCCAACTTCGTGCGCATCCTGCACCCCGACGGCAGCATGGCCTTGTACGCGCACCTGGACACCGACGGGGTGCTGGTGCGGCCGGGCCAGCGGGTCGGCGCCGGGCAGCAGATCGGGCGCTCGGGCAATACCGGTTTCAGCACGGGGCCTCACCTGCATTTCGCCGTGCAGGTCAATCGCGGCATGCGCCTGGAATCGATCCCCTTCCGCATGATCGGGCCCGGCGGGCCGTTGCGGATCGCCGGCGGACGCTGATCGGGAGTCCGGGGTGCGGGGCGGGCCGCAGGCTGGGATCGCGGCGTGCGCCGCTCCTGCCCGGAGGCCAGTTCACCC
>CBIFVU010000380.1:0-3260 GCA_966185905.1 uncultured Lysobacter sp. | reverse complement strand
GCCGTCGGCGGCGCAGGACGCGGCCACCGCCGCGCCGGCGCGCGCCGCCGGCGAGCGCGCACCCGCCCAGGGCGATCCCCTGGTCCGCGCGCAGCTGGAGGCGCTGGGCTACAAGTACCGGGTCGACGAGGACGGCGATTTCATCCTCACCTTCGGCCTGCCCGACGACCGCAGCCAATTGGCCTATGTGATGTCGCGCACCCAGCAATACGGCAGCCTGCACGTGCGCGAGATCTGGTCGCCCGGCTACCGTGCGGCCGAGGCCGGCGGCGAGTTCCCCGCCGCGGTCGCCAACCGCCTGCTGGCCGACACCCAGCTCAGCAAGCTCGGCGGCTGGGCCAAGCAGGACGGCGTGGCGGTGTTCGTGGTCAAGATCGATGCCAGCGCTGGCGGCGACGTGCTCGACGACGCCATCGACTACGCCGTCCGCGCCGCCGACCAGATGGAAGCCCAACTGACCCCGGGCAAGGACGAGTTCTGAGGTGAGCTACCGCGAAGGCCGCTTCTGGCAGCCCGACGTGACCGTGGCCACGGTCGTGGTCGATGGCGGGCGCCTGCTGATGGTCGAGGAGTCGGTCGGCGGGCGCCTGGTCCTGAACCAGCCGGCCGGCCATCTGGAACCGGACGAAAGCCTGCTGGAAGCGGCCCTGCGCGAGACCCGCGAGGAAACCGGCTGGGAGGTCGAGCTGACCGCCTTCGTCGGCGCCTACCAGTGGAAGGCGCCGCAGCGCGCCGACGGCAGCGGCGGCCGCCACTATCTGCGCTTCGCCTTCGCCGCCGTGCCGCTGCGCCACGATCCTGGGCAAGCGCTGGACGAAGGCATCGTGCAGGCGCTGTGGATGACCCCGGCCGAACTGCAGGCGCGCGTGGAACAGCACCGCAGCCCGCTGGTCTGGCAGGCCGCGGCCGACTGCCTGGGCGGCCGCCGCCATCCGCTGGACCTGCTGCAGCACCTGGCCTGGCCGCCACCGCGCTGAACGCCATGGGCAGGTCGGCGGACACCATCGTGGGCATGTCGGGCGGGGTCGATTCCTCGGTCGCCGCGCTGCTGCTGCGCGATGAAGGCACGGCGCTGTCGGGCTTGTTCATGCAGAACTGGGCCGACGACGGCAGCGGCGACTGCCGCGCCGAGGACGATCGCCGCGACGCAGTGGCAGTGTCCGGGCGGCTGGGCCTGCCGATCCATTTCCGCGATTTCTCCGGCCAGTACTGGGAAGGCGTGTTCGCCCACTTCGTCGCCGAATACGCCGCCGGGCGCACGCCCAACCCGGACGTGCTGTGCAACCGCGAGATCAAGTTCAAGCACTTCCTCGATGCTGCCCGCGAACTGGGCGCGGACTACATCGCCACCGGCCACTACGCCCGGGTCGAGCACAGCGCCGGCGGCCACCGCCTGCTGCGCGCGCTCGACCGCGGCAAGGACCAGAGCTATTTCCTGCACCAGCTCGGCCAGGCCCAGTTGGCGGCCACGCGCTTTCCGCTGGGCGGACTGCACAAGTCCGAGGTGCGGCAGATGGCGCGCGCCGCCGGCCTGCCGACCGCGGCCAAGAAGGATTCCACCGGCATCTGCTTCATCGGCGAGCGCGATTTCCGCGAATTCCTCTCGCGCTACCTGCCCGCGCGCGAAGGCGAGATCCGCACCCCCGGCGGGCGGGCGCTGGGACGCCACCCGGGCGTGTTCTATTTCACCCTGGGCCAGCGCGAAGGCCTGAACATCGGCGGCGTGCGCGGCTTCGAGCCGGCGCCGTGGTACGTGGTCGGCAAGGACGTGGCCGGCAACGTGCTGTATGTCGACCAAGGCAGCGACAGCCCCTGGCTGCTCTCGCAGCGGCTGTGGTCCGAGCCCGCCCACTGGATCGCCGGCGCGCCGCCGGCCTCGCGCCTGGAATGCACCGCCCAGACCCGCTACCGCCAGCCCGACCAGGCCTGCCAGGTCCAGGTGCGCGAGGACGGCAGCCTGGAGGTGATCTTCGCCGAGCCGCAGCGCGCGGTCACACCGGGCCAGTCGGTGGTCCTCTATGACGGCCCGGTCTGCCTCGGCGGCGCGGTGATCGCCGCCACCGATGCGCCCGCCTGCGCCGGCGCCGCCGGACCGGGCGCGCGCTCGGCCTAGCCCTTCCCTTTCGACCGTCGTCCGCCCCTACCCTCCAGGAACCGTTTCGCAATGGCCGATTTCTCCGAACGCGTCCTCGCTCTCGCCGGCCTGGCCCAGGCGCTGGCCCAGGTGCGGCGCATTGCCGATACCGGCCAGGCCAACGAGGCCGTGCTGAGCACCGCGCTGGACTCGGTGTTCCGCATCGACGCCGCCTCGCCGGCGGCGGTCTACGGCGGCACGGCCCAGTTGCGCCCCGGCCTGAACCTGCTGCGCGACCACTTCACCCGCCGCACCACCGACGAGCACCTGCCGCGCCTGGCCCTGGCGGTGCTGCAATTGGAACGGCGCTTCGTGCGCGACCCGCAGATGCCGGGCAAGGTGCTGCGCGGCATCCACGACCAGGCCATCAACGCCCAGCGCCTGGGCACCACCCATCCGGAGGTGATCGCCGCGCTGGGCGCGCTGTACGCCGACACCCTCAGCCACCTGCGCCCGCGCGTGCTGGTCCAGGGCAATCCGCACTACCTGGGGCAGTCGGGCGTGGTCGCCGAGGTGCGCGCGGTGCTGCTGGCGGCAGTACGCTCGGCGGTGCTGTGGCGGCAGTTGGGCGGCAGCTACTGGGACGTGCTGCAGCGCCGGGGCATGCTCCAGGCGATCGAGGATCGGCTGGAAGGCTGAGGCGCGGCGGCGGCGCACTCGCAGCGGGTGCCGGGGCCGCACAGCGCGGTCCCTTCCACGGCGACGGTGCACGGCGGCGCGCCCTGGCAGGCGCGGACCGCGCCCGGCCGCAGCGCCGGCTTGAGTCCGCGAGCGCGCACAAACGCAGACCCCGGCCGGAGCCGGGGTCTGGATCGAACGCAAGGCGATCGGAGGATCAGGCGGCGACGGTGTCGGCGACCTGCTTGTAGTCCTGGATCTGGTCGAAGTTCATGTAGCGATAGATCTTGTCGCCGTTGGCGTTGATCACGCCGATGTCGGCCATGTACTCCTCGCGGGTCGGGATCCGGCCCAGGCGCGAGCAGATCGCCGCCAGTTCCGCCGAGCCCAGGTACACGTTGGTGTTGCGGCCCAGGCGATTGGGGAAGTTGCGGGTGCTGGTGGAGAACACCGTCGCGCCCTCGCGCGCCTGCGCCTGGTTGCCCATGCACAGCGAGCAGCCCGGCAT
>CBIFVU010000379.1:0-3261 GCA_966185905.1 uncultured Lysobacter sp. | reverse complement strand
CCTGCCGCCGCCGATGCCTGTGACGCCCTCCGCCGCCGTGCGCCCGACCCCCGTCCTGCGCGCGCCCGCCGCCGGGGCGCCGCGCGCATGAGCCAGGCCGCCGCGCCCGCGCCGTTCGACGGCAAGGCCTTCGTCAAGCAGCTCAGCACCGCGCCGGGCGTGTACCGGATGATCGGCGCCGACGACGGCGTGCTCTACGTCGGCAAGGCCGGCGCGCTGAAGAACCGCGTCTCCAGCTATTTCAACGCCACCCCCAAGTCGGCGCGGATCATGGCGATGCTGGCCCAGACCGCGCGCATGGAAGTCACGGTCACCCGCACCGAGGCCGAGGCGCTGATCCTGGAGAACCAGCTGATCAAGTCGCTCAAGCCGCGCTACAACGTGCTGCTGCGCGACGACAAGAGCTACCCCTACGTGCTGATGACGAGCGAGGCCTGGCCGCGCATCGCCATGCACCGCGGCCCGCGCGCGGTGGCCGGGCGCTACTTCGGCCCCTACGCCAGCGTCGGCGCGGTGCGCGACACGCTCAACCTCATGCACAAGCTGTTCCGCCTGCGCAGCTGCGAGGACAGCGTGTTCCGCAACCGCTCGCGGCCGTGCCTGCAGCACCAGATCGGCCGCTGCAGCGCGCCCTGCGTAGGCCTGGTGCCGCCTCGCGACTATGCCGAAAGCGTGCGCCGCGCCGGCCTGTTCCTGGAAGGCCGCAGCGACGAGCTCACCGACGAGCTCGGCCGCGACATGGAGGCGGCCAGCGCGCGCCTGGACTTCGAGGACGCCGCGCGCCTGCGCGACCTGATCGCCGGCATCCGCAGCCTGCAGGCGCGCCAGTACGTCGACGGCCGCGCCGCCGACCTGGACGTGCTGGCAGTGGCCATGCAGGGCTCGGCCGCCTGCGTGCTGCTGCTGGCCTTCCGCGACGGCCGCAACCTCGGCACTCGCGCGTTCTTCCCGCAAACCCGCGGCAGCGACAGCCCCGAAGAAGTGCTGACCGCCTTCATTTCCCAGTACTATGGCGAACAGGCGCCGCCGCGCGAGATCGTGCTCGACCGCGACCTGCCCGACCGCGAGCTGTTCGAGCAGGCCTTCTCCATCGCCGGCGAACGCCGCGTGCAGATCAAGGCCAACGTGCGCGGCGAGCGCGCCGGCTACCTCGACCTGGCCCGGCGCAACGCCGAGTTGGCGCTGTCCACCGAGCTGACCAGCCATGCCGCGCAACTGGCCCGCGCCGAGGCCCTGCGCGACTTGCTCGGCCTGCCGGCGCTGCCGCAGCGGATCGAATGTTTCGACATCAGCCACACCATGGGCGAGGCCACCGTCGCCTCGTGCGTGGTGTTCGATGCCCAAGGCCCGGTGCGCTCGCAGTACCGGCGCTACAACATCGCCGGCATCGTCGCCGGCGACGACTACGCGGCCATGAACCAGGCCATCGCCCGGCGCTTCCGGCGCGCGATGGAGGAGGAGGCGGCGCGTTTGCGGACCACCGGTCCGCGCGCCGGCGAGGGCCCGGTCGCAGAGCGCGAGGGCCGGTCGGACGCGGTGATCCCCGACGTGCTGCTGATCGACGGCGGCGCCGGCCAGGTGGCGCAGGCGCGCGCGGCGCTGGACGAGCTGGGGGTGGAAGGGCTGCTGCTGGTGGGCGTGGCCAAGGGCCCGGCGCGGCGTCCCGGCGACGAGGAACTGCTGCTGCCCGACGGCCGCACCGTGCGCCCCGGCGCCGAATCGCCGGCGCTGCAATTGATCCAGCAGGTTCGCGACGAGGCGCACCGTTTCGCCATCACCGGCCATCGCGGGCGCAGGCAGAAAGCGCGCAACAGCAGTAGGCTGGAGGATATTCCCGGCATCGGACCGCGCCGTCGCGCTAATCTGTTGCGGCACTTCGGCGGCCTGGGAGGGCTCAAGGGCGCCGGGGTCGAGGAGATCGCGCGGGTGGAGGGCGTCAACCAGGCCCTGGCCGAACGCATCTACGCGGCCCTGCACGGCTTGGACGCGCCCCAGGGCGAGGCCGGGGCCGCCGCCGCGCCGCCAGCGCGCAAAGGGCGGCGTGCGGCCGCTGCGGCCGGCCCGGTGGCCGCGCCAGCGGCGCAGCCGGCGGGGCAGGACGCAGTGCCGACGCAGGACGGCGACAGGGGGCAGGACGCCGGCCAGGGGATCGACAGCGACGAGCGGAGCGAAGGATGAAGTTGACCATACCCACCATGCTGACCCTGGCGCGGATCGTGCTGATCCCGGTGCTGGTGGTGGTGTTCTTCCTGGACTACCGCTGGACCAATTTCGCCGCCGCCGCGATCTTCGCCTTCGCCTCCATCACCGACTGGCTCGACGGCTGGATCGCCCGCCGCTACGACCAGTATTCGGCCTTCGGCGCCTTCCTCGATCCGGTCGCCGACAAGCTCATGGTCGCCGTGGCCTTGCTGCTGATCGTGCAGAAGCACCCCACGGTGTGGATGACGCTGTGGGCGGCGGTCATCGTCGGCCGCGAGATCGCGGTCTCGGCCCTGCGCGAATGGATGGCCGAGCTGGGCCAGCGCGCCGCGGTCAAGGTCGCGGCGATCGGCAAGATCAAGACCATCGTGCAGATGGTGGCGCTGGTGTGCCTGCTGTACCAGGAGCCGGTGCTGGGCCTGCCGATCTTCGCCATCGGCGAATGGCTGCTGGCCGCCGCGGCGATCCTGACCTTGTGGTCGGGCCTGGCCTATCTGCGCGCGGCCTGGCCGATCATGCGCGCCGACGACGAGCGCAAGTCCCGGCCCTGAGCGCGCGGCGCCGGGGCAGGGCGTGCGCGGGCTGCCTGAATAGCCGCCGCGCCCGGGTCGGGAATGTGAAGAAGGGAGTTGACACAATCCCCGCCGTGCCTAAAATATCGCTTCCTCAGCGGGAATAGCTCAGTTGGTAGAGCACGACCTTGCCAAGGTCGGGGTCGCGAGTTCGAGTCTCGTTTCCCGCTCCAGATTCGGATCGCTTCGGCGGCATCGAGGCGCTCCAGGACAGAGCCCCGTTCGCGGGGTTTTGTTTTTTTCGAGGCGTGGGCTGCAAGGATTGCAAGCCTCCGTCGCCGCAGGCAGTATGCTGTGGCAGTCACCGGCCGGGTGGCAGAGTGGTTATGCAGCGGACTGCAAATCCGCGTACGCCGGTTCAATTCCGACCTCGGCCTCCAAAATCAGGCGAATCGATCGAGCCAAGGGTCGCTTCGCAGCAAAACCAAAGTTTCAGCGGGAATAGCTCAGTTGGTAGAGCACGACCTTGCCAAGGTCGGGGTCGCGA
>CBIFVU010000378.1:0-3264 GCA_966185905.1 uncultured Lysobacter sp. | reverse complement strand
ATTTCCTGATGAGCGTGGCCGCCGGCGAGGCGCACGTGCTCAACGTCTGCGTCGCGCCCGAGGCGCACGGGCGCGGCCACGGCCGCAAGCTGCTGCGCGCGCTGCTGCACATCGCCCGCGGCCGCGGCGCCGAGCGGGTGTTCCTGGAAGTGCGCCCGTCCAACCCTGGCGCGATCGCGCTGTACCACAGCGAAGGCTTCAACGAGATCGGCCGGCGCCCGCGCTACTACCCCGCACGCGGCGGCCGCGAGGACGCGCTGGTGATGGCGATCGAGCTGATCGGCGAGGACGTGGCGAGGATGCCGCCGCTGTAGCCGCGGCACGTCGCGTCCGGCGCCGGCGTCACGTGGGTTGGGCCTGGCGGTGGCGGCGGCGCGGTGCTTCATCGGCGCGTTGCGGCGGCCGCAACGTCCGGCGGCGGCCACAGTAGGTGCATTGGCGGCCGCGCACTCCGCGCCGGATGGGCCGCACGGCCGGAACGCACGGCGGGAACGACAGACCGCAAGGCCAGACCCGGAAGGCCAGGGCAGGAGCGCCAGGCTTGGAGCGCCAGCGCATGGGAAACAGCAGGCCAGAAACGCCCGGCCAGGAGCGGCAGACCAAAAGCGGCAGACCAAAGCCGGCGGACCATGGGCGCCAAGCCCCGGCAGGTGCCGGGGCCGTGGCATGACACGCACCGCGCGGACCGGCCGCGCAGCGTCGATGTAGGTCAGTCCAGGCGCGCGCGCTGCGCGCTGAGCGCTTCGAGCTGCACGTTCCAGTCGACCAGGCGCTTGCGCTCCTGCTCGACCACCGCCGCCGGCGCGTTCTGCACGAAGGTCTCGCTGGCCAGCTTGCCCTTGCACTTGGCGATCTCGCCTTCCACGCGCTTTTTCTCCTTGTCCAGGCGCACCCGCTCGGCATCGAGCTTCTCCGCCGGCAACGGCACCAGCAGGGTCAGCTCGCCGACCACGGCCGGGGCCGACGGCGGCGCCGCGGCGAGGTCCTCGACGAACTCGATCCGGTCGAGCTTGTTGAGGAACGTGAGCTGGGAGGCGAAGCGAGCGGCGCGCTCGCGGTCGGAGGCCTCGCCCTTGGCCAGCAGCAGGCCGACCAGGTCGGAAGGCTTGACGTTGAGCTCGCTGCGCACCTTGCGCAGGGCCGAGACCATGGCCTTGAGCCATTCCACGTCGGCCTCGGCGCGGGCGTGGTCGCCTTCGGCCTCGGCCTCGGTCGCGGTCGGGTAGGGGCGCAGCATCACCGTGGCCTCGGCGATGCCCAGGCGCGGCGCGATCTGCTGCCACAGCTCGTCGGTCACGAACGGGATCAGCGGGTGCAGCAGCGACAGCAAGCGTTCCAGCACGTACAGCAGGGTGTGGCGGGTGCTGTCGGCGGCGGCCTGGTCCTCGCCCTGCAGCGCCGGCTTGGCCAGTTCGACGAACCAGTCGCAATAGGCGTTCCAGGCGAACTCGTACAGGCTCTGGGCGAGCAGGTCGAAGCGGTAGGCGGCGAAATGCGCCTCGGCCTCGGCCGAGGCCTTGGCCAACTGCGCCAGGATCCAGCGCTCGGCATCGGTCCTGGGCTGGGGCGCGCCGCTGAAGCGGGCGCCCTCGGTGTTCATCAGCACGAAGCGGGTGGCGTTCCACAGCTTGTTGCAGAAGTTCTTGTAGCCCTCGGCGCGGCCGAGGTCGAACTTGATGTCGCGGCCGTGGGTGGCCAGCGCGGCGATGGTGAAGCGCAGCGCATCGGCGCCGAAGGCCGGGATGCCCTCGGGGAACTCGCGGCGGGTGGCTTTCTCGATCTTCTCGGCCATCTTCGGCTGCATCAGGCCGGTGGTGCGCTTGGCGACCAGCTCGTCCAGGGAGATGCCGTCGATCAGGTCCAGCGGGTCGAGCACGTTGCCCTTGGACTTGGACATCTTCTGGCCGTCCTTGTCGCGGACCAGGCCGTGGATGTAGACGTCCTTGAACGGCACTTGGCCGGTGAAGTGGTCGGTGAGCATGATCATGCGCGCGACCCAGAAGAAGATGATGTCGAATCCGGTGACCAGCACGCTGGTGGGCAAGTAGCGCTCGTAGCCGCGTGCGCCCATGTCGGCCTGGTCGGGCCAGCCCAGGGTGCTGAACGGCCACAGGCCGGAGGAGAACCAGGTCTCCAGCACGTCCTCGTCCTGGGTCAGCGGCACGTCCGGGCCCAGGCCCGAGCGCGCGCGCGCGTCGGCCTCGTCGCGGCCGACGTGGGCGCCGCCCTGGGCGTCGTACCAGGCCGGGATGCGGTGGCCCCACCACAACTGGCGGCTGATGCACCAATCCTGGATGTTCTCCATCCAGTGCCGGTAGGTGTTGATCCAGTTGCCCGGAACGAAGCGGATCTGGCCGCTTTCCACCAGTTCCATGCCGCGCGCAGCCAGGCCGTCCATCTTCACGAACCACTGGTCGGTGAGGTAGGGCTCGATGATCTGGCCGGTGCGGTCGCCGCGCGGCACTTGCAGCTTGTGCGGCTTGGCCTCCACCAGCAGGCCTTCGGCCTCCAGCTCGGCCAGCACCGCCTTGCGCGCCTCGAACCGGTCCAGGCCGGCGAAGCGCGCCGGGGCGTTGTCGTTGACCTTGGCTTGGGGGGTGAAGATGTTGATCAGCGGCAACTGGTGGCGCTGGCCGACCGCGTAGTCGTTGAAATCGTGGGCCGGGGTGACCTTGACCACGCCGGTGCCGAACTCGCGGTCCACGTAGGCGTCGGCGATGACCGGGATCTCGCGGCCGCACAGCGGCAGCGCCACGGTCTTGCCGATCAGGTGCTGGTAGCGCTCATCCTCGGGATGGACCATGACTGCGGTGTCGCCGAGCATGGTTTCAGGGCGCGTGGTGGCGACCACCAGGGTCGCGCTGCCGTCGCTGAGCGGATAGGCGATCGACCACAGGAAGCCGTCTTCTTCCTCATTGACCACTTCCAGGTCGGAGATCGCGGTCTTCAGCACCGGATCCCAGTTGACCAGGCGCTGGCCGCGGTACACCAGCCCTTGTTCGTGCAGGCGCACGAAGGCCTCCACCACCGCGCGCGAGGCCATGGGATCCATGGTGAAGGTCGAGCGCGACCAATCCCCGGACGCGCCGAGCCGGCGCATCTGCCGCTCGATGGTGCCGCCCGAATGCGCCTTCCACTCCCAGACTTTCTCGATGAAGCCCTCGCGGCCGAGTCCGTCGCGGGTCAGCCCCTCCTGGCCGAGATTGCGCGCCACCACCATCTCGGTGGCGATGCCGGCGTGGTCGGTGCCCATCTGCCACAGCG
>CBIFVU010000377.1:0-3288 GCA_966185905.1 uncultured Lysobacter sp. | reverse complement strand
TGTTGGTGCAGAAGGCGACGTTGTTGCGGCCGACCTTCTCGGTCTCGAACATCGAATAGAAGCTGGCGACCTCGTAGGCCCACACCGGCGGCAGGCCCAGGTACTTGGCCACCGCCGCGATCAGCTCGTCGGTCAGCCAGCCGCCGTTCTGCTCCTGCGCCGCATGCAGGCCCTGCAGCACCGCCGAGCGCTTGCGGTCCGGCGGGAACTTGGCCAGCCAGTGGTCGATGTGCGCGCGCGTACCGTCCGACAACGCCACCATCGGATCGACGTGCTGTGCCGCCTCGAAATTGCCTGTCGCTTTCATAGGGGTAGAGCCGGGATTTGGGATTCGGGATCCGGGATTGGAAAAACCCGGATTCCGGAAAAGTGAGCGAAACCGGAATCCGGAGCCCGGGTGCGGGGCGTTGCCAATCCCCAATCCCGAATCCCGATTCCCGGCTTCATCGATCGATCTCGCCGAACACGATGTCGTACGTGCCGATCATCGCCACCACGTCGGCCAGCATGTGGCCCTTGACGATCTCGTCCATGGACGAGAGGTGGGCGAAGCCCGGCGCGCGCAGCTTCACGCGGAAGGGCTTGTTGGCGCCGTCGGACACCAGGTAGCAGCCGAACTCGCCCTTGGGCGCTTCCACCGCGCAGTAGGTCTCGCCGGCCGGCACGCAATAGCCTTCGGAGAACAGCTTGAAGTGGTGGATCAGCGCTTCCATGTCGTCCTTCATCTCCTCGCGCTTGGGCGGGGCGACCTTGAAGTTGTCGACGATCACGGGGCCGGGGTTGGCGCGCAGCCACTTCACGCACTGCTTGACGATGCGGGTGGATTCGCGCATTTCCGCGACCCGCACCAGGTAGCGGTCGTAGCAGTCGCCGTTGACGCCGACGGGGATGTCGAAATCCACTTCGGCGTACTTGGCGTAGGGCTGCTTCTTGCGCAGGTCCCAGGCGATGCCCGAGCCGCGGATCATCGGGCCGGTCATGCCCCAGGCCAGGGCCTGTTCGGGCGAGACCACGCCGACGCCGACGGTGCGCTGCTTCCAGATGCGGTTGTCGGTCAGCAGGGTCTCGTACTCGTCGATCCGCTTGGGGAAGTCGTCGGCGAAGGCATCCAGGTAGTCCAGCAGCGAGCCTTCGCGCCATTCGTTGAAGCGCTTGAGGCTGGCGCCCTTGCGCCACGGCGACTCCTTGTACTTGGGCATCCGGTCCGGCAGGTCGCGGTAGACGCCGCCGGGACGGTAGTAGGCCGCGTGCATGCGCGCGCCGGAGACCGCCTCGTAGCAGTCCATCAGCTCTTCGCGCTCGCGGAAGGCGTACAGGAACACCGCCATCGCGCCCAGGTCCAGGGCGTTGGAGCCGACCCACATCAGGTGGTTGAGGATGCGGGTGATTTCGTCGTACAGGGTGCGGATGTACTGGGCGCGCTCGGGCGCCTGGATGCCCAGCAGGGTCTCGATGGCGCGCACGTAGGCGTGCTCGTTGCACATCATCGAGACGTAGTCCAGCCGGTCCATGTAGCCGATGGACTGGTTGAAGGGCTTGGACTCGGCGAGCTTCTCGGTGCCGCGGTGGAGCAGGCCGACGTGCGGATCGGCGCGCTGCACGACCTCGCCGTCCATCTCCAGGATCAGGCGCAGCACGCCGTGCGCGGCCGGGTGCTGGGGGCCGAAGTTGAGCGTGTAGTTGCGGATCTCGGCGTTGTTCAGGCCGGAGGTGTTCTGGTTCACCAAGGGCATTTCGCTGGCGGGGCTGGTCATCTCACTTCACCTCGCGCGCCGGCTGGCGCTGGGCGATCTCGCCCTGCGCGGTCTGGTAGCGAGCGTCCTCGCGGATCACGCGCGGCACGCCCACGCGCGGCTCGATCGAGACCGGCTCGTAGACCACGCGGCGCTTGTCGGCGTCGTAGCGCACTTCCACGTTGCCGATCAGCGGGAAGTCCTTGCGGAACGGATGGCCGACGAAGCCGTAATCGGTGAGGATGCGGCGCAGGTCCGGATGGCCCTCGAAGACGATGCCGTACAAGTCGAAGGCCTCGCGCTCGAACCAGTTGGTGCCCGGCCAGACCGCGCTCAGCGACGCGACCACGGGCAGGTCGTCGTTCGGGGCGAAGGTCTTCAGGCGCACGCGCTGGTTGTGCTGGCACGACAGCAGGTGGGCGACCGCGGCGAAGCGGCGCTCCGGGCGCGAGTCGGCCGCGCCGTTGACTTGCTCGCCCCAGCCGAAGCGGCCGGCGCTCTTGCCTTCCACGCCGCGCGAGAAGCCTTCGGAGGAGACATCGGTGTCCCACTCGTCGCTGCCGTAGCTGAGGTAGTCCACGCCGCTGACGTCCACGCACTGCTCGAAGCCGAACTCGTCGCGCAACGCGCGCGCGGCGGCGAGCCAGTCGCCGTGGGCGACCTCCAAAGTAATTTCGCCGCGCGGTTGCGCGACGATCAGGACGGCCTGGGGAAAACGGGCGGCCAGGCGCCCGGCGAGGTCGGCGGCGCTCATTCGCGGATGCCCTGCTTGCGGTCGCCGAAGTTGGTGCCGCGGCGGATCTTGCGCTGCAATTGCAGGATGCCGTAGACCAGCGCTTCGGCGGTCGGCGGGCAGCCGGGCACGTAGACGTCCACCGGCACCACGCGGTCGCAGCCGCGCACCACCGCATAGGAGTAGTGGTAGTAGCCGCCGCCGTTGGCGCAGCTGCCCATCGAGATCACCCACTTGGGGTCGGGCATCTGGTCGTAGACCTTGCGCAGCGCCGGGGCCATCTTGTTGACCAGGGTGCCGGCCACGATCATCACGTCGGACTGGCGCGGCGAGGGGCGGAACACCACGCCGTAGCGATCCAGGTCCAGGCGCGAGGCGCCGGCGTGCATCATCTCCACCGCGCAGCAGGCCAGGCCGAAGGTCATCGGCCACATCGAGCCGGTGCGCGCCCAGTTCCACAGGGTGTCCAGATTGGTGGTGACGAAGCCCTGCTGCAGCAGCGGGTTCTCGCCTTCGGGGCGCAGGATGTCGTCGAGGCGGCCTTCCGGCAACGGGTTGTGCATCAACCCGGAGATGGTGTCGCCGACGGTTTGGATCACTCCCATTCGAGCGCTCCCTTCTTCCAGACGTAAATGAAGCCGAGCAGGAGCATGCTGGCGAAGATGCCCATCTCGATCAGGCCGACCACGCCCAAATCGCGGAACACGGTGGCCCAGGGCACGATGAAGATGATTTCCAGGTCGAAGATGATGAACTGGATGGCGATGAGGTAGTAGCGCACGTCGAACTGCATGCGCGCGTCTTCGAAGGCTTCGAAGCCGC
>CBIFVU010000376.1:0-3291 GCA_966185905.1 uncultured Lysobacter sp. | reverse complement strand
CCCCGAATCCCCAACCCCGAATCCCGAATCCCCGCCTCACCGCACCCGATGCTTGCCCAGCTTGCGCGCCAGCGTGCGCCGGTGCATGCCCAGCCGGCGCGCGGTCTCGGAGATGTTGAAATCGGTGGCCGCCAGCATCTCGTGGATGCGCTCCCATTCCAGGGTCTTGATCGAGGTCTGGCGCTCGGTCAGCTCGACCGTGGCATCGCCCTCGGCGCGGCCGAAGGCGGCTTCGATGTCGTCGGTGTTGGACGGCTTGGCCAGGTAGTGGCAGGCGCCGAGCTTGATCGCCTCCACCGCGGTGGCGATGCTCGCGTAACCGGTCAGCACCACGATCAGCATGTCCGGATCGTGCGCGTGCAGGGCCTGCACGCAGGCCAGGCCGGAGTCGCCGCCGGCGAGCTTGAGGTCGACCACCGCGTAGCCGGGGTCGTGCTCGGCCAGCGCGGCTTCCACCTCGGCGAGGTGGGCGACATGGCGCACCGCGTAGCCGCGGCGCTCGAACGAGCGGCTCAGGGTGCGGGCGAAAGCGGCGTCGTCCTCGACGATCAGCAAGCGCCGCGGCGCAGCGTCCTCAGTCATCCTCGGCCTCGTTGAGCGTGAGTGCGGACAGCGGCAGGCTCACCGTGACCACCGCGCCGCTGGGCTCGCGGTTGCGCGCGACGATGCTGCCGCCGAGCTGGCGGGCGACGTTGAGCGAGAGGAACAGGCCCAGGCCGCCGCCGGGGCGGCCCTTGCTGGACTGGTAGGGCTTGCCGAAGTGCGACAGCATCGCCGGGGCGAAGCCGGGACCGGCATCGCTGACCCGCAGCACCAGTTGCTCCTGGTCGCGCCAGGTCTCCAGCCCGACCCAGGCCGGCGAGGCCTCCAGTGCGTTGTCGAGCACGTTGCAGATCATCTGCTTGAGGCCGGAATCGGAAACGATGGCCACATCCTCGCCGAAACCGTTGCGGTAGTCGAAGCCGCGCACCGGGCGGGTCTCGCGCCACTCGGCCACCAGGTCGTCGAGAAACGCGCCGACCGTGGTCGCCGCCGGCGCTTCGCCGCGGGTCTCGCCGGCCGAGAGCAGGATGCCGGTGACGATGCTCTTGCAGCGGTTGAGCTGGGTCTGCATCTCGTCGAGCTCCTGCAGCAGCTCGGGCTGTTGGGTGAACGGCGGCATCCGCCGCCAGTCGCCCAGGATCACCGACAAGGTCGCCAGCGGCGTGCCCAGTTCGTGCGCCGCGCCGGAGGCCAGCAGGCCCATGCGCACGATGTGCTCCTCCTCGGCCGCGCGCTGGCGCAACCCGGCCAGGTGCTGGTCGCGGGCGCGCAGGTTGCGGCCGATGCGGGTGATGAACACCGCCAGCAAGGTGGCGTTGAGCACGAAGCACAGCAGCATGCCCTGCACATAGGGATCGGCCAGGCCGCGGGTCGGGTCGGCGGGGATCACCACCGGGCCGGCGAAGGTGGTCAGGGCGACGAAGCAGGCGCTGGTCACCACCACCACCGCCGCGCTGGCCCAGGTGCGCAACAGCACCGCGCCCAGCACCACCTGCAACAGGTACAGGAACACGAAGGGATTGGCCGCGCCGCCGCTGAGGTAGAGCTGGGCGGTGAGGGTGAGCACATCGACCATCAGCGCCAGGAACAGCGCGCCGTTGGTCACCCGTTCGCGGTGGCGCCAGCGCAGCGCGCTGACCAGGTTGAAGGCGGCCAGGCAGGCCAGCACGATCGCCATCGGCGCCAGCGGCAGCTTGATGCCGAAGCCGAAATGGACGAAGACGATGGTGGCGACCTGGCCGATCACCGCGATCCAGCGCAACTGGATCAGCTGGTGCATGTTCTTGACCCCGCTGTCGTCGCGCGCGGTGAGCGCCGACAGCAGCGCTGCCGGCGTGCGCCGGCCGGCCGCGGGCGCTGGCTCGATCGCGGGGGCGGGGGAGGGCTGGGACATGGACGGCAGGCTCAACCGGACGCGGCGGCCGCACGGCGGCGGCGTTCTTCCACGGCCACGCGCCAGCCGGCGAAGGCGACCATCAACGCCAGGCCGAACCAGGTCAGCGCGTAGACGAGGTGATTGTCGGGGAATTTTACCACCGTCAGTCCGCCCACCGGCCAGGACGGGGCCTGGGCCGGATCGGCCGGCAGCGGCGCGTTGCGCTCGGCATCGACGAAGAAGGGCGCCGCCTCGCCCAGCCCGCGCTTGGCGGCGATGGCCGCCACGTCGCGCGAATACCAGCGATCCTGGCCCGGGTCGTTCTTGCGCAGGAAGCCGCCGCCGGGTTCGCTCAGCCGCAGCAGCCCGACCACCTGGGTATCGGGCAGGGGCCGACCGGCCTCGTCGGGCACTTCGCGCGGGGAAGGCACATAACCGCGATTGACCAGCACCACCGTGCCGTCGTCGCCGCGGAACGGAGTGAGCAGCCAGAATCCGGGGCCCAGTTCGGTCACCGCCTGCACCAGGGTGTTGCGGTCGGGCAGGTAGCGCCCGTGCAGGCGCACCCGCCGGTATTCGTCGCGCTCGGCCGAGACCGTGGCCCACTGCGCGCGCTCCGGCGCAGGCCCGGGCGCGGCATGCACCCGCGCCTCCACCCGCCGGATCAGGTCCTGCTTCCAGCCCAGCCGTTGCACCTGCCAGGCGCCCAGCGCCACCAGGGCGACGAACATCGCCGACAGCCCCGCGCCGATCACAGCCAGCGCGAACCCGCCGCGCGGCGATTTGACGACCTCAGCCATGACCACCCCGCCACCGGTCCGCGACCGCCCGATCATACCCCGCCGCCGGCCATCGGCCGGCCGGCGCGGTCTGCTGGTCCTTGCCCGCCGTTGCCTGGGCTCAGGGCATGTTCCGCATGTCGTGCATCATCGGCATCATGTTCACGTTCAAGTGGTGCATGACCCACAGCGAACCGGCCAGGGTGATGGCCACGATGACCACCGTGAAGATCAGGGCCAGCATGTTCCAGCCGCCCTCGGACTTGGTGTTCATGTGCAGGAAATACACCATGTGCACCACGATCTGGACCACGGCGAAGGCCATCAGCACGAACGCGGTGGTGCCCGAGCTGGGGATGACCTTGGCCATGACCAGCCAGAACGGGATCGCGGTCAGTACCACCGACAGCACGAAGCCGATGGTGTAGCTGCCGAGGCTGCCGTGGGCGCCGTCGTCGTGGTGCTCGTCGTGGCCGTGATCGTGGCCGTGATCGTGTTCGTGATCGTGGTGCGAGGCGGTCGGCTGGCTCACGGCAGCACTCCCATCAGGTAGACGAAGGTGAAGACGCCGATCCAGACGACGTCGAGGAAGTG
>CBIFVU010000375.1:0-3291 GCA_966185905.1 uncultured Lysobacter sp. | reverse complement strand
GTCCCCGGCCGCGAACGCCCAGGGCCCGACCTTCCAGGCGATGATCCAGCGCCTGAACGCCTACTGGGCCGAGCGGGGCTGCGTGCTGATCCAGCCGCTGGACCTGGAAGTGGGCGCAGGCACCTTCCACCCGGCCACCTTCTTGCGCGCGCTCGGCCCGGAGCCGTGGAACGCAGCCTATGTGCAGCCCAGCCGCCGCCCCACCGACGGCCGCTACGGCGACAACCCCAACCGCCTGCAGCGCTACTACCAGTACCAAGTGGCGATGAAGCCCAGCCCCGACAACATCGTCGAGCTGTACTTCGACTCGCTCAAGGCGCTGGGCGTGGACCCGCAGGTGCACGACCTGCGCCTGGTCGAGGACAACTGGGAATCGCCCACGCTCGGCGCCTGGGGCCTGGGCTGGGAAGTCTGGCTCAACGGCATGGAAGTCACCCAGTTCACCTATTTCCAGCAGGCCGGCGGCCTGGAGTGCAAGCCGGTGCTGGGCGAGATCACCTACGGCCTGGAACGGCTGTGCATGTACCTGCAGAACGTGGACAACGTCTACGACCTGGTCTGGACCTACGGCCCCGACGGCCGCCCGGTGACCTACGGCGATGTCTACCACCAGAACGAAGTCGAGCAGAGCGCCTACAACTTCGAGCACGCCGACGTGGCCGAGCTGTTCCACCGTTTCGACGCCTGCGAGAAAGAAGCGCAGAAGCTGATCGAACTGGGCCTGCCGTTGCCGGCCTACGAGCAAGTGTGCAAGGCCAGCCACAGCTTCAATCTGCTCGATGCGCGCCGCGCGATCAGCGTGACCGAGCGCCAGCGCTACATCCTGCGGGTGCGCCGCATCGCCCAGGGCGTGGCCGAGGCCTATCACGCGCAGCGCGAAAAGCTCGGCTTCCCCGGCCTGAAGCACACCCGCAAGGCCGACGCCGCCTGATCCCGCCGGTTCCTCTCCCGCTGGCGGGAGAGAGGCGGGGCGAGGGCACCACGCAAACCCAAGAATTCCGGCGCCGTCCGCAGGACGCGCGGCGGCACCGCAAAGGCGACACCGCATGAGCACGACCCAACCCCTCCTGATCGAACTGGGCACCGAAGAACTGCCGGTCAAGGCCTTGCCGGGCCTGGCCCAGGCGTTCTTCGACGGCGTGCTCGACGGCCTGCACAAGCGCGGCATCGGTTTCGACCGCGACGGCGCCAAGCCGCTGTACACCCCGCGCCGGCTGGCCGTGCGCCTGCCCGCGGTGGCGCTGCGCCAGCCCGAACAACACAGCGAAGTGCTCGGCCCCTACCTCAACATCGCGCTCGACGCCGACGGCCAGCCGACCAAGGCGCTGCAGGGCTTCGCGGCCAAGGCCGGGGTGGAGTGGAGCGCGCTGGAGAAGACCCGCGACAACAAGGGCGAGCGTTTCGTCCACCGCGCGGTCAAGCCCGGCGCCGACACCGCCAGCCTGCTGCCGGAGATCCTGCGCGAGGCGATCGCGGCCATGCCCATTCCCAAGCCGATGCGCTGGGGCGACCACGACTACGGCTTCGCCCGTCCGGTGCACTGGCTGGTGCTGCTGCTGGGCAAGGACGTGGTCGCGGCCGAGGCGGTGGGCGTGCGCAGCGACCGCATGAGCCGCGGCCACCGCTTCATGCACGACAAACCGGTGTGGTTCAGCGCGCCGGACGACTATGTCGAGTCGCTGCGCGCGGCCAATGTATTGGTCGATCCGGACGAGCGCCGCGAGCGCATCGTGCGCGAAGTCGAGGCCGCGGCCGGCGCCGGCGGCGGCCGCGCGCGCATCGATCCGGGCATCCTGGAAGAGGTCAACGGCCTGACCGAATGGCCGGTGGCGGTGGCCTGCGGTTTCGAGCGCGAGTTCCTGGCGGTGCCGCAGGAAGCGCTGATCGCGACCATGGAAGCCAACCAGAAGTTCTTCCCGGTGCTCGACGCCCAGGGCCAGCTGACCGAGCGCTTCGTCGGCGTGGCCAACATCGAAAGCCGCGATCCGGCCGAGGTGCGCAAGGGCTACGAGCGGGTGATCCGCCCGCGCTTCGCCGACGCCAAGTTCTTCTTCGACGAGGACCTCAAGCAAGGCCTGGCCTCGATGGGCGAAGGCCTGAGGACGGTCAAGTACCAGGACAAGCTGGGCAGCGTGGCCGACAAGGTCGAGCGGGTGGCGCGCCTGGCCGAGGCCATCGCCCCGGCCGCCGGAGTCGATCCGGCGCTGGCGCGGCGCGCGGCCGGGCTGTCCAAGAACGACCTGCAATCGCGCATGGTCAACGAGTTCCCGGAGCTGCAGGGCATCGCCGGCCGCTACTACGCCCAGGCCGCGGGCGAGAGCGCCGAGGCGGCCGCGGCCATCGACGAGGCCTACATGCCCCGCTTCGCCGGCGATGCGATCGCGCCCTCGGCGCTGGGCCGCGTGCTGGCCATCGCCGAGCGCCTGGACACCTTGGCCGGCGGTTTCGCCGCCGGGCTCAAGCCGACCGGCAACAAGGACCCCTTCAGCCTGCGGCGCAACGCGCTGGGCCTGGCGCGCACTTTGTTGGAAGGCGGACTCGAGCTGGCCCTGCCGGGCTTGCTGGAACAAGCCATCGCCTTGCAGCCGGTGCACAAGCCGGGCGGCAGCGATGCCTCCGAACTGACCGACTTCGTCTACGACCGCCTGCGCAACTACTACGCCGAGCGCGGCATCGCAGGCGCGCAGTTGGAAGCGGTCGGCGCCGTCGCACACGGCTCGCTGCTGGACTTCGACCGCCGCCTCACCGCCATCGCCGAATTCGCCAAGCTGCCCGAGGCCGCCGCCCTGGCCGCGGCCAACAAGCGCAGCCGCAACCTGCTCAAGAAGGTCGAAGGCGCAGTGCCCGAGGCCATCGACCCGGCCTTGTTCACCGAGGCCGCCGAGCGCGAGTTGGCCGAAGCCGTGGACGCGGCCGTCGCCGACACCGACCCGCTGCTGGCCCAGCGCGACTACGTCGCCGCGCTTGGGCGCTTGGCGCGGTTGCGGCCGCAGGTGGACGCTTTCTTCGACCAGGTGATGGTCAACGTCGAGGACGCGGCCGTGCGCGACAACCGCCTGGCCCTGCTCAAGCGCCTGTCCGACCGCCTCGGCAGCGTGGCGGCGATCGAGCACCTGTCGATCTGAGCCGGGCACCGGCAAGGCAGCGAAAAGGCCGGCGCATGCCGGCCTTTTTCTTGCCCGCGCCCTGGCCGGCCTTGTAGGAGCGGCGCGAGCCGCGACCGCCCTCTCCAGGCGACAGCCAGGAGGTCCGGCCGAACGTCCGCACGGGAAGAATCAAACGGTGTTAGGA
>CBIFVU010000374.1:0-3301 GCA_966185905.1 uncultured Lysobacter sp. | reverse complement strand
GCCGGCGCGACCAGCACCAGCGTATTGCCCAGCAGGTTGCGCCGGCTGCCTGGGTCGATCAATCGGCGTTGTTGCAGATAGTCCATCCAGTCCAGGTCGGCCGAGAGGAAGGCATCGGCCGGCGCGCCCTGTTCGATCTGCCGCGCCAGCGCGGAACTGGCGGCGTAGGACACCCGCACCGGCGTGCCGCCGCTGGCCTGGTAGGCCGCGGCGGCTTCGTCCAGAGCCTCCTTGAGGCTGGCGGCTGCGAACACCGTGAGCGGCTCGGCGGCCGGCGCGGCCAGGCTCGGCAGGGGCAGGCCGGCGACGGCCAGGCCGAGGGCGCACAGCGCATGCAGGCAGCGGCGGCGGATCGGATTCATGAGCGCGGAAGCGGTGCGGAGGACGCGGCCAGAGTAGCGCGAAGCCACGGCGCGGGCCTGCGCCGCACCGCCGCCGAGGGCGGCTGGCCGGGCAGGGCGCGCGAGTTTCAAGGCGACAACAGGCTCAGGGCGCGCGTGGCGCCGTGGCGTTCAGGGGGCGTCCACCACCCGGATCGATTCGACCTGGCGCACCCAGCGCGCCGGGCGCGCGTCGCGCGGCGCCAGCAGGCGCCAGGGGCCGTCCTCGGCGGGCAGGTCGGCGCCGTTGCAGCGCCGGCTCAGCAGCACCTCGTGGCCGCCGGTAGCCGGATCGAGTTCGGCCAGCGAGAACGCGACGCGGTAACCATCGCGGGCCGTCGCCACCACCACCCGCGCCAACTGCGCGCCGCGCAGCGGACCGTCGGGCAGGGCGCCGCTGGCGCGCAGCAGCGCAGCCAGGGACACGCCGCTGCACTCAAGGCGCTGGCCATGGGCCCGGCCTTCGGCCTGGACCTGCGGCAGGGCGGCGATGCGGGCAGGGTCCAGGGGCACCTCCACCGCAGCGGCGGCTTGGCCCGACGCCGGCGGGAGCGCCGGATCGCGAGTTCCCTCGCCGGCCCGGTCGGCCGCCGGAGCGGCAGAGGCGCGAGCGGCGGCCGGTGCGTGATCGTGCGCCTGCGGCGTTTGCGCCGCAGCGGGAGCGCCGCAGGCTGCCAGCAGCGCCGCCAGCCACACAGCCCGGCGCCGGGCGGAGGATGAGCACGTCCTGGCCGCGGTGGGCAGGGCTGCCGCGGCCGACATGGCGCCGGCGCGGACAGCGCCGGGCAGGCTGATGCGGGGCACGCTGATGCGGGGCAGGGCGGCGCTGGACAGGACGGACACTGCGAGCGGCGCCATGGCGAATCCTCAGAACTGGTCCAGCGGCAGTTTCAGATAGCGCACGCCGTCGGCTTCAGGCTCGGGCAGGGCGCCGCCGCGCAGGTTGACCTGCAAGGCCGGCAGGATCAACGCTGGCATCGCCAGGGTCGCATCGCGCGCCTGGCGCAGGGCCACGAATTCGGCCTCGCTGGTGTCGGCGCGCAGGTGGATGTTGCTGCGCTTCTGCTCGCCGATGCTGCTCTGGCAGGCGCGTTCGCGACCGCCGGGGCCGTAGTCGTGGCAGACGAACACTCGGGTGGCCTCGGGCAGCCGGTACAGGCGCTGGATCGAGCGGTACAACTGGGCCGCGTCGCCGCCCGGGAAATCGCAGCGGGCGGTGCCGCTGTCGGGCAGGAACAGGGTGTCGCCCGTGAACAGCGCATCGCCGACCAGGTAGGCCAGGCTATCGCTGGTGTGTCCGGGCACGGCGATGGCGCGCGCGCCCAGGCCGCCGATGGCGAAGCCTTCTTCGTCCTGGAACAGGCGGTCGAAGCTGTCGCCCAGGGCCGGGTCCAGGCCGAGTGCGGGCGCCAGGCGGCGCCGCACCTCGGCGATGCCGCCGCCGATGGCCAGCACCGGCGCGTGGCGCTGGCGTTCGCGCAACCGCTCGCGCAGGCGCTGGGCGGCGCTGAGGTGGTCGGCGTGGGCGTGGGTTTCCAGCAGCCAGTCGATGCGCCAGCCGCGCGCCTGGGCGGCGTCGAGCAAGCGCCCGGCGCTGTCCTCGCCGGTGCGGCCGGAGGCGGCGTCGAAGTCCAGCACCGGGTCGATGATCGCGGCCGCGCCGCTGTCGGCGTCGCCGACCAGATAGGACCAGGTGCCGGTGGCAGTGTGGTGGAAGGCTACGACCTCGGGCATGCGGACCTCGGGGGGGCGCGTGCGGCCCGGTGCGGGGCCCGCGCGCGCTGCGGGCCGGCGATGGGGCGCGCGCCGCGGCGGATCAGCGTCCGGACGCGAGCGCAGCGTCGAGCACGCTGGCCAGGTGATGGCCGGCCAGGCGCAACTGGGTTTCCGCCAGCGGGCGCCAGGTCGGCGCGTAATCGGCGGGGAGCTTGTGCCCGTGCGGGTAGAAGCCCGGTTGCAGCACCAGTTTGCACGATGCCTCGGCCCAGGCGGGCGAATCCGGCGGCAGGCCGGCGCCGCGCACGGTCGGCACCTGCAGGGTGCGCAGTTCGGCCAGGTACTCGGCATCGCTGCGCTTGGCCATGCGCAGCAGGCTGCCGTCCCACAGCGAATGCAGGTTGCCGCCATAGGGCGTGGGCCGCTCGCCCGGGATCGCCAATTGGTAGTCGTTGCCGCCCTTGTCGCGGCCGAAGCCGGCGTGCAGCGGCTGGTGCACGTCGCCGACGAAATGGACCACGAACTTCAGGGCCTTGCGCCGCTCCGCCTGCGGCTGGGCGCGGTCGGCCAGGATCGCGGCCTGGGCACGGATCGCCTCGACCACGCAATCGCCGTTGCGGCAGTGGCGCGCGGGGTCGTAGCGGCAATCGTCCTCGGCGATGTTGACGTAGTGCCACTTGCCGCTGCGCCGGCCGAGGTCGGGATCGTGCTGGCGCAACTCGTCGGCCCAGTTGGCGATGCCGGGCAGGCTGGGGTCGGGTTCGCCGGCCAGCAGCGCCTCGGCCTCGCTGCGGGCCTGCGGGCTCATTTCGTCCCAGGCCAGGGCGGCGACCAGGCGGTGGCCTTGCGGGCCCCAGGCCAGGGCCGGCCAGGGCAGGGCCAGCAACAACAGGGACAGCCGGCGCAGGCGGCGGGAGCGGGAGGTCTGGGGTGCGGTGATCATGCGCGCCAATGTACCGGAGCAGCGCCGGGGCGCCGCTGTCCGAACGTGGCGGCGCGGGCCGGTGGCGGGTGGTGGTGCGACGGGGCCGCGCGCGAGGCCTTGCCGACGGCTGGGGGGAGGCGCCGAATGCGGGACGGGGACAACCGCGGCGGGTGCCGGGCGGCGCGAGTGGCGATGCGGACGGACGCCGGGCGGCGCGGGAAGGGCGAGGCGAGCGGTGCGGGGCGAGCGTGTCGGGCAGCGCGAGCGGTCGATGCCGGGC
>CBIFVU010000373.1:0-3312 GCA_966185905.1 uncultured Lysobacter sp. | reverse complement strand
GCGTCGATGGCGGCGTCTCGTGGGAGAGGAGCGGCGGAAGCAGAAGCGAGTGTAGAGGAGTCAGGAGTGAGCGACAGCGGGAGCAGCCCGGCTTCTGCTCGATCCTCACTCCTCTACACTCACTCCTGCCTCACCCCCTGGCCCCGCCCATGCCCGACTGCCTGCTTTTCGCCACCGAACGCTACGCCTTGCCGATCCTGCAGCCGCTGGCGCAGGCCCTGGCCGCGGCCGGGTATGGGGTGCACGCCTGGTTCGCCGACGGCGCGGCCGGCTCGCGCCTACCGGCGCCGGTGCGGATGCTGGCGCCGGGCCGCGACGGGCTGCGCGAGGCGGTGGCGCTGCGGCCGTGGGCGGTGTTCAGCGCGGCCAACTGGGTGCCGCCCTTCGTCGCCGGGGCCAAGGTGCAGTTGTTCCATGGCTTCAACGTGGAAAAGCGCGAGGACGCGCGCGGGCATTTCCGCGTGCGCGGCCTGTTCGACCTGTATTGCACCCAGGGCCCGGCCACCACCGCGCCGTTCCGCGAGCTGGCCGCGCAGGCCGGGCATTTCGCCGTGGTCGAGACCGGCTGGCCCAAGCTGGACCCGCTGTTCCGCGCCGACGATGGCGCTGCCGCGCGCCTGCGCCAGGCCGCCGGCGGCCGGCCGGTGGCGATGTTCGCCTCGACCTTCACCGAGCGGTTGAGCGCCGCGCCGCACCTGTACGAGGCCATCGCCGCCGACATCGCGCGCGGCGAGCGCTATTGGCTGTTGACCCTGCACCCCAAGTGCGCGCCGGCGCTGTTCGAGCGCTACCGCGCGCTTGCCGGCGCCAACGCGGCCTTCGTCGAGACCGAGGCGCTGATCGCGGCCCAGCGCGCGGCCGACGTGCTGGTGGCCGACACCACGTCGGTGGTGTCCGAGTTCGTGGTCCAGCGCAAGCCGGTGGCGACCTTCCGCAACCGCGCGCCCAAGCCGCACATGATCGATTTCCACGACCCGGCCGAACTGCCGGCGCGGCTGGCTCAGGCCTTCGACCCGGCGCCGGAACTGCAGGCCGCCATCGAGGCCTATGCCGACGCCATCCACCCCTGGCGCGATGGCCGCTCCTCCGAGCGAGTGATCGCCGCCACCGAAGACCTGGTGGCCGGCCGTCTGGGCGCGCTGCGGCGCAAGCCGCTGTCGGCCTGGGTGCGCGGCCTGCAGATCCGGCGCGAACTCGGCTATTGGGGGCCGGGCGCCTGAGTCGGCGGCCGCGCGCTCACCAACGCAGCGGCTGGCGCGAGAGTTGGGCGGCCAGCGCGTCGCAGATCCGCCGCGCCTCGGCCTCGGGCAGGAAGCGGATGCGCAGCGGCGGGCCCAGCGCGCCGGCGCCGGCGGTGTCCAGCCACAGCGTGGCGGTGCCGCAGCAGCGGTCCAGCGGCGAGCGGGTCAGGCCCAGCGCCTGCAGCTTGTCGCGTTCGGCGAAGCGCCAATGGCGGTGCCACCAACCTTCGCGCACCGCCACCAGTTCGCCATCGACGGCGTAGGCCATGCGGCGGGCGCGGCGCATGGCCATGAACGCGCTCCACGGCCACCACAGCAGCGCCAGCGCGCTCCAGGCGCCGACCTGCCAGTACAGCGCGGAAGCGGCCACCAGCGGCCAGTGCAGCTCGGGCAGGCACAGCCGCCACCAGGTCGCGCGCGGCAGGGCGCGCCAGTCCAGGCGGTCCCAGCGCGCCTGCGGCAGGAGGTGGCCGATCAAGGCATCGCAGGCCGCGACGCTGGCGATCGGCGCCAGTTCCTTCAGCGACCGGCCTTCTTCTTTCTCGTCCGCGCCGATGGTGTCCACCGCCAGCCGGCGGCGGCCCAGGCGGCGGTGCATCCAGCGTTCCTCCAGGGTCCAGGACTGGATGCGGCGGCGCGGCACGGTGGTGCGCCAGCGGGCCAGCAGGCCGCGTTCGGCGGTCAGGCGCCGGCCTTGCTCGCTCAGCTCGAAGCCGTGGTAGCGCAGCACCGCCAGTGCGACCGACAAGCCCTTGAGCGCGGCGGCGACCAGCACGATCGAGATCGCCGCCAGCACGAGGTAGCCCGCGGCGTCCAACTGGAAGGATTCGGCCTTCCCCGACAGCCATTGCGCGGCCTGGCGCAGCAGGCCGCGCGGCACCCGCTTGTCCACGTCCGGCACCATCTGCAATACACCGGCCACGGCGGCGCCGACCAGCACCAGCCCGCCGTTGGACACCAGCCCCAGTCGCAGTACCTCCGCCATCGGCAGGCGCAGCAGCGGCGTGGCCGCTTCCTGGGCGGCCTCGCCGGCGACCGCGCCGCGGCGCCGCACCAGCGCCTCCAGCGCCAGCGCCTGGTCCAGCCGCAGCACCCGCATCTGCGCTTCGGATTCCTTGCTGCCGGCCGATTCCAGCCGCACCTCGGCCACCCCGAACACCCGGTGCAGCAGGCTCTGGCGCAAGGCCACGTTCTGGATGCGCACGAACGGGATCACCCGCAGGCTGCGGTTGAGCAGGCCGCTGCGCAGCGCCAGGCTGTCCTCGCCGATGCCGTAGCGATAGGTGAAATAGCGCCACAGCGAGGACGTCACCAACACGCCCACGCCGATCAGCGGCCACAGCTCGTTGCGGTCGCCGCGGCCGAACAACAGCAGCGCGCCGAGCGGCACGATGAACTGGCGCAACTGCTGGATCAGCACGAACAGCCACGACATCGGATGCAGCCGGCGATCGGTGCGCACCGCGTCGTCGTGGCCGGCGACCAGGGCCGGTCCGGGCGCGGGCACGCTCATCCAGTGGAGTCTTCTTCGTGGTCGAGCTGGCGGCCCAGGCGTTCGCGCAGGCGCTGCGCGTCGTCGGCGTCGAGATGGTCGATCGCCACGGCGTTGTGGCGGGTGCCGGCGGTGTGCACGACCAAGGTGGCCAGGCGGCGCAGGCGTTGCAGCGGGCCGTGCTTGAGGTCCAGGTGCTGCACCCGCGTAAGCGGCACGATGGTCTCGCGCTGCCAGGCCACGCCGCGGCGCACCGCGAAGCCGTGCGCGTCCAGCCGCCACAAGGTGTTGCGATAGCGGCGGAAGCCGATCCACAGGCCGATGCCGGCGCCGAACAAGGCGCCGGCCAGGCCGCTGAACAAGGCGGCGCCGCGGCCGATGGCGAGCACGCCGGCCACGGTCGCGGCGATCGCCGCCACCACCGCCAGCGCCAGGCTGATGTCGATCGTGCACAGCGGGATGGCGCGCGCGGGCAGGCGCTGCCAGCCGTCGGCATCGGGCCGGGCGGCGTCGCCGTCGGACGGGGGGGAGGAACCGAGGCGGGCGCCGGCGGCCGCCGGCGCGGCCGTGGGCGATGGG
>CBIFVU010000372.1:0-3323 GCA_966185905.1 uncultured Lysobacter sp. | reverse complement strand
TTGCGTGGTGGCGCCGACGCCGACGTCGGCGGTGATCAGCGCGGTTTCGATTTCGTCCAGCAGGTCGTCGTCCAGGCGCGGGTTGCGCGAGAACAGGCCGCCGAAGCTGCGGGCGAAGGCGCTTTCGCGCAGGCGATCGCGCCAGCCTTTCTTGCCGGGCGCGGCCGCGGGTTTGTCGATGTAGTCCACCGAGACCACGGGCGCGGCCGGCAGCGCGGGGTCGGCTGCGCTCGGAGCGGGGACGGCCGGGGCTTGCGCTGCCGCGGGTGCGGGCTGGGGCGCGCTGGGCGCAGGCATCGGCGACAGCGCGGCGGCCGGAACGGCCGGCGCCGCAACCGAAGCCGCGGCAGGCGCCGGGGCCGGGGCCGGCTGCGAGGGGGCAGGCTGCGCAGGAGCGGGCGACTGGGCCGGCGCGCTCGCCGGCGCGGCCGGCAACCGCGGCGCTTCGGCTGCCGGCGCGGGCGCGGCAGGGGACGGTTCGGCCGCCGGCGGCAGGGCTGCAGGCGGTTCGACGGCACGCTGTTCGACGGCAGGCCGTTCCGCAGCAGGCCGTTCCATTGCCGGCCGTTCGAGCGCAGGCGGTTCAGCGGCCAGCGGTTCGGCCGACGGTTCGGCCGGCACCGGCGCGGCTTCGGCCGGCGGCTGCGGGCGCGCATTGGGGAAGGCCGCTGCCAGCTCTTCGGTGGTGAAGCCGCGTTCGGACGGCTTGCCGGCGGCATCGGGCTTCTTGCGGCGGAAAAAACTGACCATGAGACGGGAGGAAGGCGCATGAGCGAGAATCCGCACATGCTAGCACCGGCACCCAGGCCCACCCGATGAACACTCCTCCCCGCCGGCCGCAGGCCGGGCACCGCGGCGCATCCCCGGCCGGCGCTTCGGGCAGCCGCGCCCCGGGCGGCGCCGGCAAGGTGCGCATCATCGGCGGCCGCTGGCGCGGCACCCGCCTGGAGGTGGCCGACGCGCCGGGCCTGCGTCCGACCTCCGACCGGGTCCGCGAAACCCTGTTCAATTGGCTGGCGCCGATGCTGCCGGGCGCGCGCGTGCTCGATCTGTTCGCCGGCAGCGGCGCGCTGGGCCTGGAGGCACTCTCGCGCGGCGCGGCGAGCGCGGTGCTGGTCGAGCGCGATCCGGCCCTGGCCGCCGGCCTGCGTGCCCTGGCCGCGCGCCTGCAAGGCGGCGAGGCGGCTCAGGTAGTGCAGGGCGACGCCCTGGCCTGGCTGGCCGCGCAGCCGCCGGCGGACGCGCCGGGGCAGGGCTTCGACCTGGCCTTCGTCGATCCGCCCTTCGCCGCCGGATTGTGGGATGCGGTCTGGCCGGCGTTGTTGCCGAGGCTGGCGGCAACGGCCTGGCTGTACGTGGAGGCGCCGCTGGCCGCGCCCATCGTCCTGCCGGCGCCGTGGCTGGCGCACCGCGAAGGCGCCACCCGCGAGGTCGCCTACGCGCTGTACCGCCGCGCCGGCTGAGCCGGCCCCGCGCCGCGCCTGCGCGGGCGGCTGCTACACTGCGCCGCAACCAGCGGGCGCGGCCCACCCGCTTCCCGCCATCCCCCAGCTAGCGAACGCCCTCCTCGATGAGCCCGGTCCGCACCCGCACTGCCGTCTATCCCGGCACGTTCGACCCGATCACCAACGGCCACATCGACCTGGTCGATCGCGCCGCGCCCTTGTTCGAACGCATGGTCATCGGCGTGGCCGAAAGCCCGGGCAAGGGCCCGGCGCTGCCGCTGGAGGTGCGGGTGGAACTGGCCCGCCAGGCGGTCGCCCACCACAAGCACGTGGAAGTGCGGGGCTTCAACTCGCTGCTGGCGCATTTCGTCGCCGAAGTGGGCGGCGGAGTGCTGCTGCGCGGCCTGCGCGCGGTGTCGGACTTCGAATACGAGTTCCAGTTGGCCAGCATGAACCGCCACCTGATCCCGGACGTGGAGACCTTGTTCCTCACCCCGGCCGAGCAGTACGGCTTCATCTCCTCCTCGCTGGTGCGCGAGATCGCGCGCCTGGGCGGCGATGTCTCCGGTTTCGTGCCGCCGGCGGTGGCGCAGGCGCTGCAGGACGAGTGGCAGCGCAAGAAAGCCTGACCGCACCCTTCCCGGCCGCCGCAGCGCGCGCGCCCGGACCCACCGATCCACCCAAACCGTCACACCAGAACAGACACCTCAAGGGGCCTACGATGAAGACTTCCTCCCGCCTGCTGCTGATCGCCTGCCTGGCGCTCCCGTTCGTGGCCGCGTGCCAGAAAGAGGAGAAGAAGGAGGTCGCCGCCGAGACCGCGCCGCTGACCGCGCCGACCACCAGCGACGAGGCCGCCTGGGGCGCCTACCTGACCGACGTGATCAAGCGCAATCTCGACGGCGTCAGCGGCACCACGTATGTCTACGTGCTGCCCGCGCCGGATTCGCCGACCTTCCAGCGCGACTACGACCTGATGCTGGAGAAGTCGCAGGCCGACATGTCGCGCGGCGTGCTGCCGGGCAACCTGATCGCGTTCGGTTCGCCGAACTCGGCCAAGAGCGCCGATCTGGTGGTGGCTTCCTTCGCCAAGGTCGATCCGAACACCATGAAGGGCGTGAAGTTCGTCTTCGTCGGCGATGCCGCCGACAACGAGCGGGTCAAGGCCGCGGTGACCCCGGCCGGGGTCAACTACGTGTTCGTCGAGGCCAAGTAAGCGCCCGGCGCGCGCCGGCCTGCGCCGGCGCGGCTGCACCTTCCGACGCGGGCCGCCTGGTGCGGCCCGCGTCTTTTGCGTCCCCCGGCCCGCGCAGCGCGGTCCAGCGCGCGGGTTGGCCGTTGCCGGCGCCTTGCCGGCGCTGGCGTCGTGCGCGGCCTGCGCCCGGCCGGCTCTGCCGCTGGCCTGCGCATCGTTCAGCAACGCAGCCATGCGCCGGCGGCACGCAGCGTCCCGGGCCGCGGCTACCCCCAGCGCCCGCCTGCGCCTACACTGGCGCCATCCGCCGGCCCAGCGAATCGCGCGTCTTGCGCCGGCCTTTCCTGCCCATGTCGCTGAAGATCAACGAACTCTGCGTCAACTGCGACGTCTGCGAGCCGGCCTGCCCCAACCAGGCCATCTCCCAGGGCGAGACCATCTATGTCATCGACCCGGCGCGCTGCACCGAGTGCGTGGGCCATTACGACGAACCCCAGTGCGTGATGGTGTGTCCGGTGGAATGCATCGACCCGGACCCGGACATCGTCGAAACCCAGGCGCAACTGCTCGACAAGCTGCGCCGTCTACAACAGGAGTGAACCCGATGCGCAAGGCGCTGTGGCCGCGAGCCGGCTGGATGTTTCCCTGGTTGCTGGCCTCGCTGCTGATCGCCGCGCCTGCGT
>CBIFVU010000371.1:0-3345 GCA_966185905.1 uncultured Lysobacter sp. | reverse complement strand
GTCGATGGCCACGCCGTCGCTGGCGGGGCCGCTGCCGGGCGAGGCTTGCACGCACCGGCCTCCGGCGCACTCGCCTTCGACGCGCTCGCCCGCGGCCTCTTCGCCAGCGCGCCTCCAGCGCGCGGCGCGCGCCGGCGCCCGCCGCCGAGCCACCGCCAGGATCGGTGGCGCGCATGCCTGAGCCGGTGAGATTGCTCGATCGCCCACTGTCGGCGGCGGTCCGCAGCGCGGCCGAACGCGCCGGCTACACCGCGCTGCAGGCGCGGGTGATCGCCGGGCGCCTGGGCGATGCCGACGCCGCGCGTGTCGGCACCCTGGTCCGGCCCCGCCTGGGCGACCTCGACGCGCCGGGCCGGCTGCCGGACATCGACGTGGCTGCCGACGCTGTCGCCGACGCGATCGTGCGCGGGCTGCCGATCCTGCCGATCTCGGATTTCGACTGCGACGGAGCGTCGGGCCATTGCGTGCTCAAGCTGGCCCTGCGCGATCACTTCGGCGTGCCCGAGCACCGCATCCACAGCTTCATCGGCCATCGCCTGCGCGACGGCTACGGCGTCAGCGAAACCCTGGTCGATCGCATCCTCGAACAGGCGCCGTCGCCGGCACTGGTGGTCACCATCGACCAGGGCAGCACCGACCATGTGCGGGTGAGCAAGCTGCGCGAGCGCGGCATCCGCACGGTGGTGACCGACCACCACGGCGTGCCCGAGCACGGCCCGCCCGCCGATGCGCTGGCCTGCGTGAATCCGGTGCGCGCCGACTCGGCGTTCCCCGATCCGTATGTGGCCGGCGTGCACGTGGCCTGGCTGCTGTGCTGCGCGGTCCGGCAACGCCTGATCGAACGCGGCCACCTGCCGCCCAACGCACCCAAGCTGGGCGGCCTGCTCGACCTGGTGGCGCTGGGCACGATGGCCGACTGCGTGGACTTGGCCCGTTCGGCCAACAACCGCGCCGTCCTGGCCCGCGGCCTGGAGCTGATGAACGCGCCGAACGCGCGCCCGGTGTGGCGCGCGCTGTATGCGGCGGCGCGGTGCTCGGGCCCGATCACCGCCGCTACGCTGGGTTTCAACTTCGGCCCCATCATCAACGCGCGCGGGCGCCTGGATTGCGCCCTGGGCAGCGTGGACCTGTTGATGTGCCCGCGCGAAGACCAGGCCCTGGCCCTGGCGCACACCCTGGTCGAGCACAATCAACAGCGCAAGATCGTGCAGGCGCAGATGTTGCGCCGGGTGGCCGGCCAGGCCGAGGAGCAGGCCGGCGCCGGCCGCGCTGCGCTCTGCATCCTCGACCTGGAAGGCCATCCGGGCGTGCACGGCGTCTGCGCGGCGCGATTGGTCGAGGCCTTCGGCCGGCCGGTGGCCTATTTCTCGCCCAAGGCCGACAGCGACTGCGTGACCGCATCGCTGCGCACTGTTCCCGGCTTCCACGTGCGCGGCGCCCTGGCCGAAATCGCCGCGCTGTATCCGCGCGACGTGCTCGCCTGGGGCGGCCATGCCGGCGCCGGCGGCATCACCCTGCGGCGGGAAGGCTTCGATCGTTTCCGCGAGGCCTTCGCGGCGATCGCGCAGCAGGCGCTGGCGAAGGAGCAACTGGGCCCGCGCGTGCTCACCGACGGGCCGCTCGATCGCGCCCCGAGCCTGGAACTGGTGCAGGAACTGGCCGCGCTGGAGCCGTTCGGCCGGCAATGGGAAGCGCCGGTGTTCCGCGGCCGGGCGATCGTGCGCGGGCTGCGCGCCATCGGTGACGGTACCCACCTCAAGCTATCCCTGGAGATGGGACGCCAGCGCTACGACAGCATCTGGTTCGGCGCGGTCAAGGAGGGGCAGGCGCCGGTGGCCGAAGGCGAACCGGTCGAGGCCGCCTACGAACTGGATGCGAACACCTACGGCGGGCAGACCCGCTTGCAGTTGAGGATCCGGCACGCGACCGTCGCGGCGGCTTGAGGCGATTGCGCTCGTATCGGCGCGGAGTCGGAGCGGGGTCGGAGCGGGGTCGGAGCAGACGCTGGCGCCTGCGTCGAGGACCAGGCCGGCGCGGGTGCGGCGCGCTGCGTCGGTCTGGCCGCATCCGCATCGCGCGCTCGCCATCGAGGCCTTCATCGGAGCCGCGTAGCGCATGGGTTGTATACACGCGCGAGAGCCATCCCGAGGCAGGCAGGAGGCTGCCTGTGCCGGGGCGCGCCTGCGGCCGGCGCAGCGCAGTGAAAGCCCGCTCGCGCTGCATTACCATGGCCGCCTGCGCTTTTCCGCGCTGACCGCAGGAGGCGCGCTGGGACGGCGGGCCGCCACGACGAGCCCAAAGGACCGACCGCATGAACGCAAGCACCGATCTTCCCGCCTCCAAGCCCAATCTCGCCGGCCGCGCTGCCTGGATCTGCCTGGCCATCGCCTGGCTGATGTTCCTCGTGCCGATTCCCGGGCTGGGGATGTTCATCGGCTGGCCCTTGAACCTGGTCGCCTTCATCCTGGCCATCGTGGCCATGTCCAACAACGGCGCCCTGGCCGGCCTGTGGCAGTTGCTGTCCTCGCTGATCCTCTCGCCGATCGTGTTCTTCATCGGCCTGGCGGTGTTCGCCGGTGCGGTCGGCGCCCTGGGCGCGGCCAGCGAGGCTTCCAAGACCGAGATCCAGACCGAGATCGAGGCGCTGGAGAACGACCAGGCCGAGGCCGGGACGGCGCCGTCCTCGGAACGGGTACCCGAACAGGTCGTCAGCGTCGATGCCGGGGCGCTGCAGCGCGCGTACGCCGCCGATGAGGACGCCGCGGACCGCTCCTACAAGGGCAAGACCCTCAGCGTCAGCGGCGAGATCGCCGAGATTTCCCAGGAAGGCGCGCAAGCGCCGGTGGTGTCGATCCGCTCGGGCGGCTCCGGCGTGGTCCGGGCCAGCGGCTTGTCCGGCGCCGACTTGCAAGGCTTGGCCAAGGGCCGGCAGATCGAGCTGGAATGCGTCGGCGCGGGCTGGGCCGACGGTGCGCCGCTGCTGGAGGAATGCGAGCTCTGAGGGCCTGGGCGCAAGGCCGGCCGCGTTCATGCGGCCGGGCCGGGGAGCGCGGCAGCGCAGCGACCGTCGCGCTGTCGCTGTTTGAACCATTCGATAACGCCAATATGACCGCTGCCGCCGTCGCGACGCAGGTCGCGACGGCGCCGAGCGCGGCCGGCTAGACTGCCGCGACTCTTCCCCCGGAGCGGCCCCTGTATGTGCGGAATCGTTGGCGCGATCGCCGATCGCGATGTGGTATCGGTCTTGATCGATGGTTTGAAGCGCTTGGAGTATCGCGGTTACGACTCCTCCGGCATCGCCGTCTTCGACGGCAGCGACCTGCGCCGGGTGCGCCGCACCGGGCG
>CBIFVU010000370.1:0-3350 GCA_966185905.1 uncultured Lysobacter sp. | reverse complement strand
TGGCCAAGAACATCGAGCGCATCGGCGACCACGCCACCAACATCGCCGAGAACGTGTGGTTCCTGGTCAAGGGCGAGGAGTCGCTGCCGCCGCGCGAGAAGCGCGACGACACCAACACCACTGCTTCGGTCTGAAACCCGGCCCGCGCGCACCGGCCCACCCTGGGCCGGCCCGGCCTCGGGCCAGCCCGCCCAGATTGCTCCGTTCGGAACCGTCCTCCAGCCCGCCACGGCGCAGCTTGCGCCGCACCCGGCCAGCCGCCGGCGCGCTTTCGCCATCCAGCCCGCCCGGCCTGCGGCGATGCAACATGACCCGGCCGGCGCACAGGCCGACAGCATGCGGCGGGCCGCGCACTCGCCGACCCGGGCGGCGCCTGCAAACGGTTTCAGCGCCGCCAGACTGAACGCGTTCTGAATCGAACGCCCCGGCGCCATGGCGCCGCGAATCCCTCCGCGCCCGCCGTGCCTCTTGTCCTGTGCCGCCGCCCTGCGCGCGGTGTATGTTCCAAGGCCTCGGAGGACAGCAACAGGCATGACCGCGATCCTGGCATCAGGCGACCTCGCCGCCGCGCGCTCGGGCGATCCCGTCGCGCTGGAGCGGGTGCTGGCGCATTCGCGCCAGGACCTGCGCCGCTACGCCGAATACCACTGCGTCATCAACGACATCGAGGATGCGGTGCAGGAAAGCCTGATCACGGTCTCGCGCAAGCTGCGCGACCTGCGGGTGTTGGAATGTTTCGTGTCCTGGACCTTCCGCATCGTCAAGCGCGAATGCAACCGGCTCAAGCGCGGCCGCCGCCTGCTCACCGGCGATGCCATCACCGAGGACATCCTGCCGGTGGTCACCCCCGAGCCGCAGGAATGGCGCCACGACGTGGCCGCCGCACTGGAGTCGTTGCCGGCCCATTACCGCCAGGTCATCCTGCTGCGCGACCTGGAAGGCTTGACCATCGCCGAGATCGGCGATCAACTCCGCCTCACCCGCGAGGCGGTCAAATCGCGGCTGCACCGGGCGCGGTTGTTGGCGCGGGAGTACCTGGCCCCCTGAGGACTGCATCCGCTGCGCCACCGCCTGCGTATGGTTACCGGCACCACCGCGGCACGCCGGCCCAGGCCCGGGCCGCTCCAACCGATCGATCCAACGCGTTCCCATCCGGCGGCCCCCGCCGCCCCACCGCCACAAGGAGTCACCCATGTCCAAGCAAACCAACAAGCCGCTCGCCCTCGCCCTCGGCGCCACCCTGATCGGCGGCCTGGGCCTGTCGGCCTCGGCCTTCGCGATGAGCGATCTGTCGCAGGGCTACCTGGTCGGCGCCCAGCAGGCCACCCAGGCCGCCGACAAGGCCGCCGATGCCAAGGCCACCGATGCCGCCAAGCACGCCGAAGGCCATTGCGGCGCCGACAAGAAGGGCAAGGAAGGCGCCTGCGGGGCCGACAAGAAGAAGGCCGCCGAGGGCAAGTGCGGCGAAGGCAAGTGCGGCGCCGACAAGAAGAAGGCCGGCGAAGGCAAGTGTGGCGAAGGCAAGTGCGGCGGCGAGAAGAAGGACGCCGCGGCCAAGAAGGCCGGCGAGGGCAAGTGCGGCGAAGGCAAGTGCGGCGGCTCGGTCTGAGCCAGGTCCGCCTGCGTCCATGGCCGGCGTGCGCGCGCTGAAACCCGACGCCGTCGGCCTCGGCCTGCGGCGGGCCCTGCTGGGCCCGCTGCAGGACGCGGCGGCCTCCGCCGACCCCTGCGCCGATTTCGATTTCCTCGAATGCGCGCCGGAGAACTGGATCGGCGTCGGCGGCCGCTACGGCGAGGCGCTGGCCGAGCTGTCGGCGCGCTATCCGCTGGTCTGCCACGGCCTGTCGCTGTCGCTGGGCGGCACCGAGGCGCTGGACGAGACCTTCCTGGCCCGGGTGCGGCGCTTCCTGGACCAGCACCGTGTGGCCTGCTACAGCGAACACCTGAGTTATTGCAGCGACGACGGCCATCTCTACGATCTGCTGCCGATCCCCTTCACCGAGGAGGCCGTGCGCCACGTCGCCGCGCGCATCCGCCGAACCCAGGACCTGGTCGGCCGCCGCATCGCGGTGGAGAACGCCTCCTACTACGCTGCGCCGCACCAGGAAATGAGCGAGATCGAGTTCACCCGCGCCGTGCTGGCCGAGGCCGATTGCGACCTGTTGCTGGACGTCAACAACGTCTACGTCAACGCTATCAACCACCGCTACGACGCCCGCGCCTTCATCGCCGCGATGCCGGCCGAGCGCATCGCCTACCTGCACGTGGCCGGCCACTACGACGAAGCCGAAGACCTGAAGGTCGATACCCACGGCGCGCCGGTCAAGGACGCGGTGTGGACCTTGCTGGCCGACACCTATCGCCTGATCGGCCCGCGCCCGACCCTGCTGGAGCGCGATTTCAATTTCCCGCCCTATCGCGAGCTGGTGGCCGAGCTGGGCACGCTGCGCGGCGTCCTGGCCGGGGCCGGCGCGTCCGCGGCGCAAGACCGGGTCCGCGCATGAGCGCACCACCGCTGCCGCCGGCGCCCGAACGCCTGCGCGCGCAACAGTGGGAGCTGACCCGGCACCTGCGCGACCCGCAGGCCAGCCCCGCCCCGGCCGGAATCGAAGACCGGCGCCTGGGCGTCTATCGCGAACTGCTGTTCAACAACATCGAAGGCCTGCTGTCGGGCAACTTCCCGGTGCTCTCGCAACTGCTCGGCCCGCAGCGCTGGCCGGCGCTGGTGCGCGATTTCTACCGCGACCACCGCTGCCGCACCCCGCTGTTCGCCGAGATCGCGCGCGAGTTCCTGCGCTACCTGGACGAACGCGAAGACCTGCAGCCGCCGTTCCTGCCGGAACTGGCGCATTACGAGTGGGTGGAGCTGGCCCTGCAATTGAGCCAAGCCCAGGCCTTGGCCGACGACTCCGGCATCGAGGATGCCGCCCTGCTCGACCACGGCCCCCGGCTTTCGCCACTGGCCTGGCCCTTGGCCTACGCCTGGCCGGTGCACCGGCTCGGGCCGGACTACCAGCCCGCGCAGCCGCCGCCGGCCCCCACCCTGCTGTTGCTGCGCCGCCAGGCCGACGGCCAGGTGCGTTTCTCCGAACTGAGCCCGCTGGCCTTCCGCCTGGTCCAGCGCCTGGGCGAGTCGCCTGCGCTGACGGCGCGCGAGCAACTGTTGGCGCTCGCCGCCGAAGCCGGCAGCGACGACCGCGACGGCTTCCTCGCGCTCGGCCACGACCTGTTGCGGCAGATGCGCGCCAGCGGCGTGATCGCCTTCGGCGCCAGCGGCCGATCCCCGGCCGAGCGCTGACCGCCGCGCGCCGTTGGCGTCCGCCGGGGCCGGCAGGTCGCCGGCCCTCGCC
>CBIFVU010000369.1:0-3358 GCA_966185905.1 uncultured Lysobacter sp. | reverse complement strand
GCCGGCGGCTCGGTGTCCAAGGAATACGCGCCCAAGTTCGCCGCCGCCGGCGCGGTGGTGATCGACAACTCCTCGGCCTTCCGCTACGAGGACGACGTGCCGTTGGTGGTCAGCGAGGTCAATCCGCAGGCGCTGCGCCAGCGCCCGCGCGGCATCGTCGCCAATCCGAACTGCTCGACCATGCAGATGCTGGTCGCGCTGGCGCCGATCCACCGCGCCGCCGGCATCGAGCGCATCAACGTGGCCACCTACCAGTCGGTCTCCGGCACCGGCAAGCGGGCGATGGAGGAACTGGGCCGGCAGACCGCCGCGCTGCTGAATTTCCAGGAGCCTCAGGCCGAGGTCTATCCGGTGCAGATCGCGTTCAACGTGATCCCGCACGGCGGCGACTTCACCGACAACGGCTACACCACCGAGGAAATGAAGCTGGTCTGGGAGACCCGCAAGATCCTCGGCGACCAGGACATCGGGGTGAACGCCACCGTGGTCCGGGTGCCGGTGTTCTACGGCCACTCCGAGGCCGTGCACATCGAGACGCGCGACAAGCTCAGCGCCGAGCAGGCGCGTGCGCTGCTGGCCCAGGCCCCGGGCCTGGTGGTGGTGGACGAGGCCAAGGGCGGCGGTTATCCCACCCCGGTCACCCACGCCTCCGGCCAGGACCCGGTGTTCGTCGGCCGCATCCGCGAGGACATTTCGCATCCGCGCGGGCTGTCGCTGTGGGTGGTGGCCGACAACATCCGCAAGGGCGCGGCCACCAATGCCGTGCAACTGGCCGAGCTGGTCTGGAACGAGCGCGGCTGAGGCCGGCGGGCCTGGCGCTGGCCTGCTTGGAGCGGGCTGGCCTGAAGCGGGCAGGCCTGAAGCGGGCAGGCCCGCAGCGGAGGAGGGGCTTGGAGCAGTCGGGCCGGAGCAGGCACGCTCCGAGCAGACAGGCCCCGAGCGGACAGGCCCGAGGCCCGGAGCAGACGGGCCCGAGGCCCGGAGCAGACGGGCCCGGGGCTGTCCAGTCCGCAACCGACAGACTCGCCGCCGCGGGCCGTCCACCTTCGGCGTGGCGGGCAGGCGGTGCAGGGCAGGGCAAGACGCAGGCGGGCAAGCCTGCGCCAGGCAAGTCGCAGCCGCCGGTCCCGGCCTGCACTCGCGCTGTCCAGCAGGCTCGCCACCGCGGGCCTGGGCGAGCAGGTCCTGGTGGACCCGCTCGCCACCGCGAGCGCAGATCGGGCCAGCCCGGCTGGATCGACGCACCCGGCCTTGCGGGGCCCGGTGCGATTGCTTCGCTGGCCTTGCGCGGCGCAAGCGCCGGATCGGGCGGCGGCGCCGTTCACGCGGCGACCGCCGTGGCGTGACCCGCGTCGCCAAACGCAGGGCTGCCGGGCCGCTCCGGCCAGAAGACTGATCGGCCGCATTGCGCCAGCCCGCGCTGCCAGCCCACAGCGGCGCCCGGCGCCTGCGCCCGCCGCGATGGCAAGCAGCCGAGCGCGCGGCGCGCGCGTTCATCCCAGCCTGGGGCCTGGCTTTGGTACCCGCCGGGGGCTTGGCTGCCGCCTTGCTGCGGCGATCCCATGTCCAGCCGCGTCGGCTTGGCCGCCGCCACCGAGCGCGACCACCGCCGGGCGCAGGCGGCGATTCCAGCCTCGCATCGGCCCCCGCCGTGCCAGCGAAAACTTAACAATGCGTTGCGCACCCGGCCTGCCGACCGCTAGAGTCGCCGCCTGACTACGCATCGGGACGCGCCGTGAGACTGGGTTTGGCACGCACTGCCTTGGCAATGGCGCTGGCGCTGGCCAGCGGGGCTGCCTGCGCGCTGGGCCTGGGCCAGATCGAGGTCAAATCGCGCGCCGGCCAGCCGCTGCTGGCCGAGATCCCGGTGATCACCAGCAACACCGACGAACTGGCGCAACTGCGCGCTGGCCTGGCTTCGCCGGAGACCTTCCAGCGCATCGGCCTGGAGCCGCCGCAGGGCATCGTCACCGACCTGCGCTTCACCCTGGCGGTGGACGCGGCCGGCAAGCCGGTGATCCGGGTCACCAGCACCCAGCCGGTGCAGCAGCCGCTGTTGACCTTCTTGATCGAAGTCGATTGGGGCCAGGGCCGGCTGACCCGCGAATACTCGGCCCTGCTCGACGCGCCGCGGACCGTGTCAGCGCCGCTGCAGCCGCCGATCAAGGCGCCCACCGGCGCGGCCGCCAACACCATCGAACGCCCGCTGGAGGCGCCGCTGCCGTTCGGCGCGCAGCCGCAGGAAACCGACCCGCTGTCGGTGGACAACCAGCTCGACCGCTACGACCCGGGCGCAGTGGGGGCCGCGCCGGCCTATCCGGCCTATCCGCCGGACCCGATCGCGCTGGCGCCCGAGCCGACCCCCGAGCCGGCGCCCGCGCCGCCGCCGGCCGCAGCCGCCGACGAGCCGGCCCCGGCGCCCGCCGCGCCTGCGCGCGAGCGCGGCAACGCCGGCCGGATCGAGCGCCCGGTCGCCGCCGCGCCGCCGCCGCGCGAGGCCGGGCCGGGCGACGAGCTGGTGGTGGCGCGCGGGCAGACCTTGTCCGGCATCGCCGCCGGGCTGGGCAGCGGCGCCACCCTCAACCAGACCATGATCGCGCTGCTGCGGGCCAATCCGGAGGCCTTCATCGGCGGCAACATCAACCGCCTCAAGCAGGGCGCCGTGCTGCGCCTGCCGCCCGGCGACCGCCTGGCGGCGATCGATCCGCGCGAGGCCAGCGAATTGGTCCGCGTGCAGGTCCAGCAGTGGCGCCAGGGCAGTGCGCCGGTGCCGCAGCCGGTCGGCCTGGAGACCGCGGTGGCGCAGGCGCCGGTCGCGCCGGCTGCTTCCGGCGCTGCGGCGGGCCGCGCCGCGCAGGCGCGCCTGGAAATCGTCCCGCCGGGCGCCGAGCGCGCGACCCAGGCCGGGGCTCAATCCGGCATCAGCGCCGGAGGCGAGGGCGAGATGATGCGACAAGAGATGCAGCAGACCAACGAAACCCTCGCCGCGCGCGAGCAGGAAGTGGCCGAGCTCAAGAACAAGGTCGCCGAGCTGGAGCGCCTGCAACAGGACCAGCAGAAGCTGATCGCGATGAAGGACACCGAGCTGGCCGCGGCCCAGCAACGCTTGGCCGACGGCCAGGCGCGGGCCGAGGGCGGCTCGCCGCTGCCGTGGTTGTTCGGCGGCCTGGGCGCGCTGGTGCTGCTGATCGGTGGCTGGGTGCTGAGCCGGCGCGAGCCCAAGCGGCCGGCGTTCCGGGCGCCGCCGCCGAGCGCAGGCGAAGCGCCGGCGCCGGCGGCCGATCCGGGCGCCGCGGCGGTGGCTGCGGCTCCTGCGACGGCCGCTGCCTTGGCCGACCCGGCCGGCGCGCTGCGTCGC
>CBIFVU010000368.1:0-3371 GCA_966185905.1 uncultured Lysobacter sp. | reverse complement strand
CGGTTGCGGCTGAGGATCTCGACCAGGTCGCGGTACAGGAAGCGGTAGTCCCAGATGCACTCGAACACCAAGTGCAGCTGCAGCCAGATGTCCTCCAGCCCCGGCAGGCGCCCCTGCGGCGCGGCGAGCGCGGCGTCCATGCGCTCCTCGAAGCGCGCGAACAACTGCTCGATGATGTCGTCCTTGTTGCGGAAGTGGTAGTACAGGTTGCCCGGGCTGATCTCCAGCTCGTCGGCGATGTGGTTGGTGGTGACGTTGGGTTCGCCCTGCGCGTTGAACATGGTCAACGCGGCATCGAGGATGCGCTGGCGGGTCTGTTTGGCCATCGAGCCTGCCCTGGGGGAGGGACCGGGAGCGCGGCCTCAGCCGCGCAGCTTCTTGACCAGGTCGATGTACTTGCGCTTGGCCTCGTCCTGGTCGGTGCCCTTGAGCTTGTCCCAGGCCTCGTACTTGGCGGTGCCCACGAAATCGAAGAAGCCCGGCTTGGGCCCGCTGACATCGCCCTCGGCGCCCTGCTTGTACAGCGCGTACAGGCGCAGCAGGGTGTCGTTGTCGGGGCGTTCGGCCAGCGACTGGACGTCTTTGGCGGCTTGTTCGAAAGCGGACTGGATATCGGACACGGCGGGCCTCTCCTGGCGCCAGGGTGAGGCGGCATCACAGCACGCGTGCCCGGAGCGGTCAATACGGAAAGGAATTGTTACCGCGGCCCGGCTCTGGCACCGTAGCGCCATGCCGCCCCGGGCGGCAGAACGGGGTCAACAGGATCAATCTCAGCGGGGCCATCCAGGAGAGGGGTATGAGCTATTTCGTCACCGGCGCGACGGGTTTCATCGGTCGCTTCCTCGTCAGCAACCTGCTGAAACGCAAGGGCACGATCCACGTGCTGGTGCGCAAGGATTCGCAGAAGAAGTTCGACGCCACGGCCAAGCGGATGGGGTGGGACCCCAAGCGGGTGATCCCGGTGGCCGGGGACATGACCCAGCCCAAGTGCGGGCTGAGCGCCGCCCAGATCCGCGCCCTGGCCGGCAAGGTCAAGCACTTCTTCCACCTGGCGGCGATCTACGACCTGACCGCCAGCCCGCAGGCCCAGCGCGCGGCCAACATCGACGGCACCCAGCACGCGCTGGACCTGGCCGCGGCCTTGCACGCCGGCTGCTTCCACCACACCAGCTCCATCGCCGCAGCCGGCATGTACCCGGGCGTGTTCCGCGAGGACATGTTCGACGAGGCCGAGGGCCTGGACGATCCCTACCTGCGCACCAAGCACGATTCCGAAGGCCTGGTCCGCGCCGAGAAGCGGATCAAGTGGCGGATCTACCGCCCGGGCATGGTGGTCGGCCATTCGCAGACCGGCGAGATGGACAAGATCGACGGCCCCTACTACTTCTTCACCTTCCTCAAGAAGCTGCGGGAAATGCTGCCGCCGTGGATGCCGATGCTCGGCGTGGAAGGCGGCCGGATCAACATCATCCCGGTGGACTACGTGGCCGACGCGATGGACCACATCGCCCACAAGCCCAAGCTGGACGGCCACTGCTTCCACCTGACCGACCCCGAGCCCCAGCGCGTGGGCGAGGTGCTCAACACCTTCGCCCGCGCCGGCCACACCCCGGAGATGACCATGCGCATCGATGCGCGCATGTTCGCCTTCGTGCCCAGCGGCATCCGCGGCGCGGTCGGCAACCTGCCGCCGGTGCGGCGCTTCGTCGGCATGCTGCTGCGCGACTTCAAGATCCCCAAGGAGACCTTGAAGTTCATCACTTACCCGACCCGGTTCGACAACCGCGAGACCGAGCGCGCCCTGCGCGGCAGCGGGATCAAGGTGCCGCGCCTGGACGACTACGCCTGGCGCCTGTGGGACTACTGGGAGCGCCACCTCGACCCGGACCTGTTCGTCGACCGCACTCTCAAGGGCAAGGTCCGCAACAAGGTGGTGGTGATCACCGGCGGCTCCTCCGGCATCGGCCTGGCCACGGCGGAGAAAGTGGCCGCGGCCGGCGCGGTCACCGTCATCGTCGCGCGCGGCGAGGAAGAACTGTTCAAGGCCCGCGACGCGATGAAGGCCGCCGGCGGCAAGGTCTTCGCCTACACCGCCGACCTGGCCGACATGGCCGACTGCGACCGCCTGGTCAAGACCATCCTGGCCGAGCACGGCCACGTCGATATCCTGGTCAACAACGCCGGCCGCTCGATCCGCCGCTCCATCGAGCTCAGCTACGACCGCTTCCACGACTTCGAGCGGACCATGCAGCTGAACTACTTCGGCAGCCTGCGCCTGATCATGGGCTTCATGCCGAAGATGACCGAGCGCCGCAAGGGCCACATCATCAACATCTCCTCGATCGGCGTGCTGGCCAACTCGCCGCGGTTCTCGGCCTACGTGGCGTCCAAGGCCGCGCTGGACGCGTTCAGCCGCTGCGCCCAGGGCGAGTTGTCGGGCAAGGGCATCAGCTTCACCACCATCAACATGCCGCTGGTGAAGACGCCGATGATCGCGCCGACCAAGATGTACGACAGCGTGCCGACGCTGACCCCGGACGAGGCCGCCGACCTGGTGGTCAAGGGCATCATCGAGCGGCCCAGCCGCATCGCCACGCGCCTGGGCATCTTCGCCTCGGTGATCAACGCACTGGCGCCGAAGGCCTACGAGGTGGTGATGAGCACCGCCTTCGAGCTGTTCCCGGACTCGGCCGCGGCCAAGGGCGACCGCAAGGGGGTCAAGGACGAGCATGCCAGCAACGAGCAGATCGCCTTCGCCGCCTTGATGCGCGGCGTGCACTGGTAGTCCGCAGCGCGGGCGCGGCGGGGAGGCCCGCCGCGCCGGCGAGGCGGTTCCAGCCCGATCCGCGGGTCGGCGAACGCGCGAACGCCCGGCTTCGGCCGGGCGTTCGCGCATCAGCGGGACCTCAACGGCCGGATTCAACGGCCCGGAACGACACAGCGTCCTGGGCGGTTTAAAGCGGGCAGGACCTCGGCGGATCGAGCCCCGATAGCGCGGCCGCAATGGGCCGGGCCGGTCCGCCCGCCCAGCGGTTCGGCCGGCACTCGTGTTGGGACAGGCCCGCCGCGGCCGGGCTCAATAGGCCCGACACTGGAAGAAGCGCACCCGCGCCTTGCTGCCCGGCGGCGGCTGCAACTGCACCCGCGAGGAACGCAGCTCGGGATAGCGGTCGAGCACGGCGCAGATCCGGTCCACGTCCGGCTTGCCGGCCTCGGTGAGGCGGTAGATCAGCAGGTTGGACGGGGTCGACCACAGCGCGCGCTCGGTGCCTTCCAGCGCGCCGATCGCGCGGATCACCTCGCCGCGGTCGCCAGCGGGCGCGGCGCTGGCCGGGCGGGCGCCGGTCGCGGCGGGGGCTTCGGGCCGGGGC
>CBIFVU010000367.1:0-3505 GCA_966185905.1 uncultured Lysobacter sp. | reverse complement strand
AACTTACCCACATCCCCCACCCGCCGCCCGCCCGGACGTTCGCCGTCGTTTCATCTGCCCTGGCTACAATCCGCCGACCAGCGCCGCGCGGTGCTCCGCGCGGCCGGTGTGCCCCGCATTCCCCCACTCAAGGAAGTCAACGCATGAACAAGTCGATCGTGTCGCTGGGGCTGGCCCTGGCGCTGTTGGGTGCCGCTCCGCTGTCCCAGGCGCAATGGGGCATGGGCGGGGCCACCGGCGAGGTGTCCGAGTCCAACGGCAATGTCGAGATCGTGGGCGTCGGCCACGAGCGCAATTTCGTCGGCACCGGCGGGCGCTTGACCATCGACGGCACCAGCAACCGCATCACGGTCAGCGGACCGCTGTCGTCGGTGGTCGTCACCGGCGCCAACAATACGGTGTATGTGGACGAGGTCCGGTCGGTGGAGATCACCGGCGCGGGCTCGAAGGTGTTCTACAAGTCGGCGCCGACCAAGACCGGGCGCCCGTCCAGCAAGGTGGTCGGCGCTGGGGCGAGCGTGTCCAAGCAGCGCTGATCGCGGCGCTCGGCGGCCAGGCGCGCGGGGCCGGGTTCGGCCACCGGGTTCGCCGCGGTGGTTGTGCGGCGGCCCCGGACGTGTCGCGGTCGGGTCGGCGCGTGCCGCGGCCGCGTCGCGATGAGAGGCCTGTGCGGGCCGGCTGGCGTTCCAGCCGGCCCGTGTCGTTGCTGGGCGGCGCGACGGCCGCGATGACTCAGCGCGCCAGTTCGGCCGCGCTTTGTTGCAGGGCGGTCTGGGCCTGGGCTGCGGCTTGCTGGGCTTCCACCGGCGGCAGCCATTCGGGCAGGTAGTCGCAACCGCTCAGCAGGATCGACAGCGCGACGGCCAGCAGGGCGAAGCGGGAACGTTTCATGGCGGATTCCTCTTGGGAGTGACGGAACGGTCGGGTCGGGCCGGGCCGCGAGCGCGCCAGGGCGCGTTGCGGTGGCCGTTCAGAATGTAGTGCATCCCCCGCGCTCGCGGTCGGCGGAGGCGCGGGCGCGGTGTTCACGGCAGGCGGGGCCGTGGCGGCGCGGCGGAGGCGGTCGGGCCGGCGGATGCGCCGGGCGCGGCTCAGGCCATGGATCCGGCCGGGCCGGGCGGCAGCGCGCTGTGCCCGGTGATGCGGCCGCGGCCGGCGGCCTTGCTGGCGTACAGGGCGGCATCGGCACGCTGGATCAGCGCCGGCCCGTCTTCGCTCGGTGCCAGTTCGGCCACGCCGATGCTGATGCCGATGGCCAGGTCTTGCCCGCCCACCGGCACCAGCGAGTCGCTCATCGCCGCGCGCAGGCCCTCGGCGAAGTGCATCGCGCCCTGGCCGTTGGTCTGGACCAGGGCCACGGCGATTTCGTCGCCGCCGTAGCGGCCGCACAGGTCGCCGCCGCGCGCGCGGTTGCGGGTGCGCAGGCCGACCGCGCGCAGCACTTGGTCGCCGGCGCCGTGGCCGTGGCGGTCGTTGATGCGCTTGAAGTGGTCGATGTCGAAGAACACCAGCGCCAGCGGCGTGCGCTCGCGGTGGGCGGCGGCGACCGCGGCGGCCAGGGCGTCCTCGAACGCGGCGCGGGTCATCAGGCCGGTCAACGGGTCGTAAGTGGCGCGGTGGTGGGCGGCGTCGTGGTCGCGGCGCAGTTGCCGCAGTTTGTCGGCCATGCCCAGCAGCAGGCCCAGGCCGCCGGCGGCGAGCGCACTCGGGTAGCCGTACTCCAGCCAGTCGTGGCCCGGCCACCAGCGGTGCAGGCTGCCCACGCGCAGCACCAGCACCGCCATCATCGGCGCCCAGGCCAGCATCAGGAAATAGGCTTCGCGCTGGCGCCGCCAGGCTGCGCGCGCGCCGGCGACGAGGATGGTGGCGATGATCGCCAGCAGCAGCACGTTACCCAGCAGCGCACTGGTGCGCCAGACCGCGAACAGCGACACCGCCAGCAGGCCGCCGAGCAGGGCGCTGCACAGGTCCAGCACCCGGGCCGCGCCGGGCTGGGTGCGGCGCAGGCCGAGGAAGAAGATCAGAAAGCGCACGCTCGCCAGCACCGCGGCGGTGTTGAGCACGATGTTGGTGCGCGGGTCCATCGCCACCGCCGCCATCCAGGCCGAACCGCGCACCTCGCCGCCGTCGGTGACCATCGCCGCCACTTGCAGCAGCAGGGCCAGGGCGAGGTGGCCGTAACCCCGCTGGCGCAGGCTGCCCCACAGGCCCAGCGCCATCAGCGCGATCAGGCACATGATGGTCAGCTGCACGCTGCGGATCTGGGTGTGGCGGATTTCCTCGCGTTGCAGGGAGCGCTGGGTCTGCAGCGAGACGGTCGAGGCGGCGAGGTTGGGCGCGCGCACGCGCAGGTAGACCGTATCGCCCGGGCGCACCGGGCCGTCCAGCGGGAACACCAGCACCCGCGCGGTGTGCGAGAAATCCGTGTCCGGGCCGTAGGCGGCGCGCTTGATCGGCCCAGAGGCGCCGGGCCGCCACAGTTCCACGCTCTTGCGCTGCGGCCATTCGATCACCAACCGCGGTGCGTCGGCGGCGGCCATGCCGGCGGTGAAGGTGACCTTCCACCAAGTCGCCTGGCGACGGACCACGCGCAGCGCGTCGCCGGCATTGGCGTCGGCCTGGAAGGCGGTGTCGTAGTCGCCGGCCAGCACGGCGGCGGCGCCGGGATCGGCGCTCAGGTCCAGGCGGGCGATGGAGACTTCGCCGGCGCTGGCGGCCATCGCGCAGGCAAGCAGCAGCGTCGACGCCAGCAGGCGCCAGAGGCTAAACGCAGGGCGGTCCTTGTCCTGGATCATGGCCGGCAGCATAGCCAGCGGGCCGAGGCGCCAGAGGTGCGCCAGTTCACGCTTCCAACAGGCGCATGCGCACATATCGCGTGAGCGCGAGTGTGCTTGGCCGGTTTTCGGCCTGCCGCGAGCGCCGCATCGGCAAAGGCACACTGGCGCGGCGGCCGGGTCGCGCCCGCCGGCCCCCATTGGCCGGCGGGTAGACACCTCCACCGATAAGGTCCCCGCGCCCGGCGAGGGCCGGGCGGAAAGGGCGGGAAAGAGGGCGCCGCCGTCGGCGTCGCCGGTGCGCGGCGGGCCGCGCGGGACCGGGATGCTAGGCGCCGCGCGTTACAGCAGATGCAACGAAGCCGCACGCACGGGCGCGGCCTCGTCGGCGTCGGGCGCCGGCAGGCGGCGGCCGAGCAGGGCGTCGAATTCGTTCGGGGTCATGAAGCGCACGATGCATTCGCGGCTGCCGCCGATGCGCGGGGCCCAGACTTCGGTGACCCGGCCGGTATCCAGGTGGCGCCGGCGCGCGCGCGCGGTGGCGGCGGCCACGCAACTCTCGCGGTTGGCGAAGGCGATGGCTTCGTCTTCGCCATCGATGCACACCCGCCAGTCCAGCGAGCCCCGGCAAACGGCTTCGAACACCACCACGCGCGAATTCAACCTGCCTCTGGCTCCTTGAGGACGACGATCCTTGGGCTTGCGGTGCCGCGCCCGGGCCGGGGGGAGGC
>CBIFVU010000366.1:0-3519 GCA_966185905.1 uncultured Lysobacter sp. | reverse complement strand
GCAGCCCCTAGAATGGACCTCCCCCACCCCCGGCCGTCGTGGCCGTCCCAGGAGGTCCCAACCTTGTCCCGTACCACGTTTTCCCCGATCCGCTGGTGGCCCGCCGGTTCGCTGGCGCTGGCCGCACTGGCCCTGGCCGGCTGCAACCAGCCCGCCGCGCCGGCCGCCGGCGATGCCGCCGCCCCCAGCGCCGCCGCTCCGGCCTCCGCCCCCGCGGGCGCCGACCACGCCTTCGATGGCGCCATCAACGCCGCCGACTTCGCCCAGCACGTCAAGACCCTGGCCTCCGACGAGTTCGAGGGCCGCGCCCCCGGCAGCGCCGGCGAGGACAAGACCGTCGGCTACCTGGAAGCGCAGTTCAAGCGCATGGGGCTCAAGCCCGGCAACGGCGACAGCTACTTCCAGACCGTGCCGATGGTGGAGACCACCGCCGACGAGGCCACGCTGCTCAAGCTCGACGTCAAGGGACAGGCGCGCGAGCTGAAGTTCGGCACCGACATGGTGCTGGGCACCCGCACCGGCCAGCCCGAGGTCAAGGTGGACGCCAGCGACCTGGTGTTCGTCGGCTACGGCGTCAACGCGCCGGAGCAGAAGTGGAACGACTACGCCGGCGTGGACGTCAAAGGCAAGACGGTGGTGATGTTCGTCAACGACCCGGGCTTCCACAGCGGCGATGCCACCCTCTTCGAGGGCAAGCGCATGACCTATTACGGCCGCTGGACCTACAAGTTCGAGGAAGCCGCGCGCCAGGGCGCCAAGGCCGCCCTGATCGTGCACGACAGCGCCGGCGCGTCCTACGGCTGGGAAGTGGTCAAGAACTCCTGGTCGGGCGCGCAGTTCGACCTGCCGGCCAAGGACGATCCGGAACCGCGCCTGCCGGTGCAGGGCTGGATCAGCGCCGAAGCCGCGCGCAGCCTGTTCGCCGACCTGGGCCAGGATCTGGACAGCCTGTACAAGGCCGCCGGCCAGCGCGGCTTCAAGGCGATGGCGCTGCAGGCCAAGGCCTCGGTCGAGCTCAAGAGCAAGATCAGCGAGAAGTCTTCGCGCAACGTGATCGCGCGCCTGGACGGCGCCAAGCGCCCGGACGAAGCCATCGTCTACATGGCCCATTGGGACCACTTGGGCCACCACGCCGAGGAAGGCGGACACGAAGGCCACGCCAGCGCGGCCAAGGGCGAGGGCCACGACACGATCTACAACGGCGCGGTGGACAACGCCTCCGGCGTGGCCGGCATCCTGGAGATCGCCGAGGCCTTCAGCAAGCAGACGCCGCCGCCGGACCGCTCGCTGCTGTTCGTGGCGGTGACGCTGGAGGAATCGGGGCTGCTGGGCTCCAAGTACTACGTCGCCCACCCGAGCGTGCCGCTGGACAAGACCGTCGCGGTGATCAACCTGGACGCCATGCCGATCATCGGCAAGTCCCGCGACATGACCGTGGTCGGCTTCGGCAGCTCGGAGCTGGAAGACCTGCTCAAGACCGTGGCCGACGGCCAAGGCCGCGTGCTGCATGCCGAAGCCACCCCGCAGGACGGCTTCTACTTCCGCTCCGACCACTTCAACTTCGCCAAGGCCGGCGTGCCGGCCCTGTACGCCAAGGGCGGCGACGACCTGGTGGAGGGCGGCACCGAGGCCGGCCGCAAGGCCCAGGTCGACTACCGCGACAACCGCTACCACAAGCCCGGCGACCAGTTCGATCCGGCCTGGCCGCTGGATGGCGTGGTCCAGGACCTGGATGCGCTGTACGGCGTCGGCAAGATCCTGGCCGGCAACGAGCAATGGCCGAAGTGGTACGAGGGCAATGCCTTCCGCGCCGCCCAGGACAAGCTCAAGGCAGCGCCGGCGAAGTAAACCGCCCGGCAAGCGCTCGCGGCGCCCTGGCGAATCCAGGCCGCCCGGGGGCGCAAAGCGATCAGCGACGGCGCCCCCTGGGCGCCGTCGTTTTTTCCGCTAGGCTGGACAGGCCGCGCCCGCGGTCGCCCGAGGAATCGTCCATGCCCCTGACTCTTGCCTACGCCAGCCTGCTGGTCGCCGCCCTGTTGCCCTATCTCTGGGTCGCGGTGGCCAAGGGCAGCGGCCAGCGCTACGACAACCGCGACCCACGCGCCTGGCAGGCCCGCCAGGACAATCCACGCTCGCAAGCGGCTTATGCCGCGCATCTGAACGCCTTCGAGGCCTTTGCGCCGTTCGCGGCCGGCGTGCTCGGCGCGCAGATGGCCGGGGCCGACAGCGACTGGATCGTGATCCTGTCGGTCGCCTTCGTGGCCTTCCGGGTGCTGCATGGCGTGTTCTACATCGCCCGCCTGGCGTCGCTGCGCAGCTTGGCCTGGATCGGCGGCTTCGCCTGCGTGGCGGCGCTGCTGGTCATGGCGGCGGTCGCGGCGGCCTGATCCGCAAGCCCGTCGGCGGCAGCGCACCCGCTTCCGCTGCCCCGGCGACCGGCCGTCCTTCGCCCGACCTGTTTTCGCCGCCCGGCGCGGCCCTCTCGATATCCACCGACATGCCCGCCCCTCCGCCGTCCCCTTCCCTGCCCGACCACGACGATTTCGCCCAGGCCTTGCGCCGGCAGGGTTTCTGCTTCGTCGGCGGCGAGGCGATGGGCCAGCATTTGCTGGCGCACGGCGGCCTGTCGGACTGGGGCGCCTTCGCCGGGAGTTGGAACGACTTGGCGCCGGACACTTACCTGGCCAGCGTCGGCCGCCATCGCCGCCGCCGCCATGCGGTGTTCCGCGCCGCTCGCGAGGGCGCGATCGAACGCCAGCCGCACCAGCCGCATTTCCAGAGCCTGCATTACAACGCCCTGCAGGGCGATATCGAGCGCTGGTTCGAGCCGGTGCGCGAGGCCATCGCCGACGGGCCGACGCTGCGCACCGTGCTGGGCTTCTGCCGGGATTTCTTCTCCGGCCTCGCGCCTGGCGTGGCGCAATGGCATGTGGAGCTGCACCAGTTCCGGATCGAGGCCGGGCCGGACCGCGAAGGCCAGCCCACCCCGGAAGGCGTGCATCGCGACGGCGTGGATTATGTGCTGGTGCTGCTGGTGGACCGGCACAACATCCTCAGCGGGACGACGACGATCCACGATGGCGACGGGCGGCTGCTCGGCGATTTCACCCTGACCGCGCCGCTGGACGCGGCCTTGGTCGACGATGGCCGGGTCTTCCATGGCGTTACCGCGGTCACGCCGGAAGATCCGGCTCGCGAGGCGCACCGGGATGTCTTGGTGGTGACGTTCCGCGCCCGCGGCTGAACCGCCCCTGCGCTGGGGCAACCCGGCTTCCGACTGCCATCGGCCGGCGCACTGCCCTCTGGATTCGATAGTTTCCGCGACCTGCTCCGCGGAGAGCGGCGGCCCTTGCTCCGCTGCGGCCGGGGTTTTCTCCAAGCCCGTACTTGCAAGGCTTTCCCGGGGTTGCCGCCGTGGCGGCTGGCCGAGTGGTCGCGTATTCGCGCGGAAAACGATCGGCCGTGCCGCCTACGCTGGTTCAGCGTATGAGTGGGGAGTTGTGTGTGTGCGGTATTCGG
>CBIFVU010000365.1:0-3557 GCA_966185905.1 uncultured Lysobacter sp. | reverse complement strand
CAAGCTGGCCCGCGCCGACGCCGCCGTGGTGCGCGAGAACCTGGCCGCGCGCGGCTTCCACCTCCAGTTCCCGCCCAGCCTGGCGCAGGTACCGACCACCGATGCCTGACGCCAACGCCGCCCGCCCTTCCGGCACCCCAGCCCGCCTGCCGCGCGCATTCGCGCCGGCCCTGGCCGCCGGCCTGTTGCTGGCCCTGGCCACCGGCTTCGGCGGCAGCGCCGTCGGCGCGGTGGCGGCCCTGCTCGGCGCCACCCTGGCCCAGCCCGCCTTCGCCCTGGCCGCGCGCCTGTGGCAGCGCCGCGATGCCGCCGCGCCGGACTGGGCCGCCGAGCTGCCGCCGTTGCTGGCGCTGTGGGGCGGGGTCACCGCGGCTTCGGCCGCGCTCGCGGCCTGGCCGTTGGCGAGCTTGCTGCGCGAGGGCTCGCTGTTGGCCGCGCTCGGCCTGAGCGTGGTCGCCGGCGTGGCGCTGCTGGCGCTGTGGCGGTTGTGGCCGCTGTGGCAGGAAGTCGAATCGCGCGGCGCACGGTTGGCGCCGCAGTGGGCGCGCCTGGGCGAACTGGACCTGGGCGCCTGGCGTGGCCTGGGCGTGGCCGCGATCATCGCCGGCCTGGTCGCCTGGGCCTTGCTGCTGGCCTGGCCCGGCGTGCTCGGCGGCGGCCTGCGCTGGGGCCTGGCGGTCGCCTTCGCCCTGGTTTCGCCGGCCCTGCACGTGCTGCTGCAGTCCATCGCCCCGGCCGAGGTCCTGCCCGGCCTGGACTTCGACCCCGAACTGGACACCGTGCAGGCGGCCGATGAGGCCAGCGCCGAGGCGCCCGAGCAGGCCGACCCGGCTGCGCTGGCGCAAGCGCTGTACCAGGCCGCGCGCGCCGGCCGGGTCGAGCAGGCGCTGGAACTGATCGAACAAGGCGCCGACGTGCGCGCCGAACCCAACCCCGAGGAACGCGACCGCCGCAGCCTGCCGGTGCTGGCCGCGGTGCTGCCCGACCTGCGCCTGCTGCGCGCGCTGATCGGCCGGGGCGTGGACCTCAATGCCGCCACCGCCGGCACCAGTCCGCTGCTGGCCGCCACCCGCGACAGCTGGCACGGCCGCCCCGACGCGGTGATGACCCTGCTCGCCAACGGCGCCGACCCGCGCCAGGCCGACCACGAAGGCAACACTCCGCTGCACCATGCCGCGCGCAGTTCCGACCCGGGCGTGGCCGCCCTGCTGCGCGACGCCCAGGCCGAGCTGGACCCGCTCAACCAGGACGGCCTGACCCCGCTCGGCGTGGCCTGCGCCACCGGCAACTGGCGTCTGGCCAAGTTCTTGCTCGAGCGCGGCGCCAAGGCCGAAGTCGCCGGCGGCACCCCGGCGCTGCTGGCCGCGGCCGGCGGCGAAGAGGACGACCCGGCCGGGGTGCAACTGCTGCTCAAGCACAAGGCCCGCATCGACGCCCGCGACGCCCAGCGCCGCAGCGCCCTGCACGTGGCCGCCTTCGCCGGCCACCTGGACATCGCCACCGCCTTGCTGGCCGCCGGCGCCGACGCCAATGCGATCGACAGCCAGCAGCGCACCCCGCTGCTGGAAGCCGCGCGCGGCGGCCGCCCCGCGCTGCTCGAACGCCTGCTCGAACACCTGCCGCAAGGCGGCGTGGAACAGGCCAAGGCGCTGGACGCCGACGGCGCCAGCGCGTTGCTGCTGGCCTGCCAGGCCGAGACCGCCTCGCCGCCGCTGGTGCTGCGCCTGCTCGACCTGGGCCTGGACCCGGAATTGCGCGACCGCCAGGGCAAGCGCGCGGTCGATCGCGCTGCCGAGGCCGGGCGCTGGTCGCTGGTGGCCGCGCTGGACCGCGCCTATCCGCTGCCGGCCGCGGTCAGCGGCGAAGGCGAGACCGAGGCCGGCGACGGCGAACGCGTGATTCCCGACCGCATGCCCGCCGCGTTGCTGCGCGAGGGCCTGCGCGAAGGCCACGCTGCCGACCTCACCGGCCTGGCCAAGCTGTTGAGCCCAGCCGAGCTGGGCGCGCAATTGCACGGCGAAGACGGCGAATCGCCCGATGCGGCGCGGATCGACTGGCTGCTCGGCCAGGGCGCCGACCCGCAGGTGCCCGACGCGCGCGGCGACACCGTGCTGTTCGCCCTGCTCGATCGCGCCCCGTCCTCGCTGCCGGCGCTGCAGGCGCTGCTGCGCCGCGGCGTCTCGCCTGCCGGCCGCGGCGGCCTGGGCCGGTTCCTGGCCACCTGCTCGGCCGGCGATGTGGCCAGCCGCGGGCTGGAACAATTCGCCCTGGACCTGCTCGAACGCGGCGCCGACCCCTTCGCCCACACCCCGGCCGGCGATCCGCCGCTGGCGGTGGCGGTGCGGCTGGGCTGGGCGCGCCTGCTCGAACGCCTGCTCGCCGCCGGCGTGGACCTGAACACCCGCGACAGCCACGGGATGAGCGCGCTGCATCTGGCCGCCGCGCTCGGCCGCGACGGCATGCTCAAGCGCCTGGTTGCGCACGGCGCCGCGCCGGACCTGCTGGCCGCCGACGGGCAGACCCCGCTCGGCGTGGCCCTGGCGTCCGGCCGCCGCGATCTGGCCGATTGGCTGGACTGGCGCGGCTGGCCGCTGCCGCGGCGCCCGTTGCAGCCGGCCGACGTGCCGGCCGCGGCCATCGTCGGCGACGCCGATGCGGTGCGCCGCCTGCTCGACCTGGGCCTGTCGGTGGACGCGCCCGACAGCCAGGGCTGCACCGCCCTGCTGCGCGCCGCCGGCGGCGGCCATCGCGCCGTGGTCGATCTTCTGCTGGCGCGCGGCGCCGATCCGCAACGCGCCGCCCATTCCGGCGCCACGCCGTTGTCGGCCGCGGTGAGCATGCGTCATGGCGAAATCGTCGATCGCCTGGTCGCCGCCGGGGCCTCGCTGGAGCAGCGCCTGCCCGGCGATCTGACCGTGCTGATGGTGGCCTGCGCCCTGGGCCTGACCGATCTGGCCGCGCGCCTGCTCGCCGCCGGCGCCGATGTGCAGGCGCGCGACGCGCAGGGCCGCATGGCCTTGCACTGCGCGGCGATGTACGGCTTCACCGCGCGCGACCGCAGCCGCCTGGTGGCGCTGTTCGACACCTTGCTGCTGGCCGGCGTGGACGCCGATCAGGCCGCTGCCGGCGCCACTCCGCTGCTGCTGTTGCTGGGCGCGCGCGCCGAGCCCGGTACCGCCGCCGACGAGGATGTGCTGATCGCCGGCCTGGAACTGCTGCTGGACCACGAAGCCTCGCTCGACGCCCAGGACCCGCGCGGCTTCGGCCCCTTGCACCTGGCCGCCCTGCACGGGCTGTTGCGCGTGGTCCAGCGCCTGCTGCGCCATGGCGCCAACCCCGACCTGCGCGACTCGCTCAACCGCACCCCGCGCGAGATCGCGGTGATGCGCGGCTTCATCGACATCGCCGCCGAATTCGCTCCGGCCGGCCCTGGCGGGGCTTCGGGCAATGGCCCGGGCGGGGTGTCGATGGCGCGGTTCCTGCGGAGCTGATGCCGGGGAAGCAGGAAAAAGCAGGAGTGGCCTGAGGCGTTGGCGGTGGGGCGGCCGGGCCTGCGC
>CBIFVU010000364.1:0-3579 GCA_966185905.1 uncultured Lysobacter sp. | reverse complement strand
GAATTGGAGTGGGGCGTTGGGGCGCGGCGGCTGGGGGCGGCGCTGGCGGTTGCCGTTGGCGCGGGTGTTGGGGCCCGGTCTGGACGGCGCCGGCCGCAGGTGGGCCGCTGGACGGCCGCCGGAGCCGGGCGGTGGTTTCAGCCCAGCAGTTGCGAGTACTCCGGATGGCGCTCCGCCCAGGCGGCCGCATAGGAGCAGGCCGGGCGCACCGAATGGCCGGCCTGGCGGGCGTATTGGAACGCCGCGCGGACCAGCTCGCCGGCGATGCCGCGGCCGCCGATGGCGTCGGGCACGCCGGTGTGGGTGATTACCATCTGGGTCCCGCGCAACTGGTACTCCAGCACGGCCTGGACGCCCTCCACTTCGGTGAAGAATCGCTGCTGTTCGGGCTGGTGCAGGACGGTGACGGCCATGGTCGGCTCCTGATGGGACGGCAAGGAAGAGCGAGGACGGCGCGCGGCCCCGGCGGCCGCGTCGCGGCGGCCGGGGCCGGCGGGCTGTTCAGCGGTTGTCGCGCTTGCCCTGGTTGTGCCGGTCCTGGGTGCTGATCGAGCCCTGGATCGCGTCCATGCGGCTCTCGGCGGCGTGCAGTTCGCCGGCCTTGTGCGCGGCGCCTTCGGACTGCGGGCCCGGCGCGGGCGCATGGCCGTGGCCCGGGTCCAGTTGCTGCCAGGGCTGGGCTTCGCGGGCGGCGTCCTGCTTGGCCTGGAGCAGGCGGCGGGTGTTCTCCAGGGCCTGCTCGGGGGTGATCCGCGAGGGGTCGTGCTCGCCCTGCTCCGCGCTATCGCCGCTGGCGGGCTCGGCCGCGGCCGGTTGCGCCGCGTGTGCGGTCTCGGCTGCGCCCTGGGCCACGGCGCTGGGCGCAGTGCCGGCGCTGTCGTCGCTGCGGTGGTCCGGCGCCTGCAGCGCCGGCGCGGAGGGATCGGCGCCTGCGCCGGCGACCAGGGACGCGGCGGCCGGGGCAGTCGCGCGGGGCGCGCTGTCGGGCCGGGCGGCGGACTCACGCCCGGCTGGGGCCTTGGGCGCGCGCGCGGCCTTGGACTTCGCCGCGGTGGGCGGGGCCGATGGCGAGGACGGCGCCCGGCCTGCGCCGGCTGCCGGCTTGGCGGGGTTGACTGGCTGGGCTTGGGCGACAGCGGACGCCCGGGCCGGGGGCTTGGCGACGGCGGGCTGGGCCGCCGGCGGTTTGGCCGGAGCCCTCGCAGCCGCCGGCGCGCGCGGCGCGGCCTGCTTCGCCGCGCGCTCGGCAACGGGGGGCTTGCTCGCCACGAGCCGCTTGGCCGCCGGGCCGGCGGTCGGCTTACGGGCGGTCTTGGTCGCGGTCTTCGGAGCCTGCTTGGCCGCCTGGGCAGCGGAGGGTTTGGCCGCGGCCTTGCGGGCGGCCTGCCTGGGCGCGCTCTGCTTGCTCAGCTTGCGGGCGGCCTGCTTGGTCGTGGTCTTTTTCGCGGCCTTGCCGGCCGGCGACCGGGCGAGCGAGGACTTCTTGGCCGCGAGTTTCTTGGCCGCGGGCTTCTTCACCGCGGCTTTCTTCACCCCAGCTTTCTGGGCGGCAGCCTTGCGCGCGGGAGCCTGCTTGGCGGTCTTGCTGGCGCCGGCCTTCTTGGCGCCGGCCTTCTTGGCGGCGGCCTGCTTGAAGGCAGTCTTCTTGGTGGCCGCCTTCTTCGCGGTCGTCTTCTTGGCTGCACTGTTCTTGGCCGCACTCGTCTTGGCGGCGGTTTTCTTGCTCGCGCTGCTCTTGGCTGCGGACTTGGCCGCGGCCTGCTTGACCGGGGTCTTCTTGACCGGGGTCTTCTTCGCCGAGGTCTTCTTGCTCGCGGCTTTCTTGCTCGCGGTCTTGTGGGGCGCAGCCTTCTTGGGCGCAGCCTTCTTCGCCGGCGCCTTGCCGGCGGCCGCCTTCGCACCGGCCTTCTTCGTCGCGGCCCGCTTCGCCGCAACCGGCCGGGACGGCGCTTTTTTCGCCGCGCCTTGCTTCGCCGCGGCCTTGCCGGCGCGCGCCGGCCGCGCGGATTCGGCTGCGGACTTGCCCGCTTTCTTGATCGCCATGCTGGACTCCTCATCGAGTGTTTGCGAATGCGCGAATGATAGCGGCTGCCCCTGTCACCTCATCAGCCTTGTGCTGCTGCCAACACGGCTCTGTGTTAGCACGCGCTACCTTCATGCAAGGTGAGCGGAGCGACCGCCCCAGCGCGTCAGCCGCTTGATCCTGGCCGGCCGGTGTTGACACGGTGCGTCAGCCTGCGCCGGCGCGGCGCAGGCCCGTAGGCTGGCACGGAACCTGCGTGGAACCGGAGGCGATCCCACGCGCAGCGAACCGAAGGTTGCCCCATGGCCCACAGCATCGACGCCCATTCCGACCACGCCCAGGCCGCCGCGATCGAGCGCCTGTTCGAACTGGCCCGCACCGGCCAGGCCGATGCCGCCGAACTGGACGCGCTCGATGCCCAGCTCCAGGCCGGCCTGGCCGCCGCTTACGGCGAGTCCATGTCCGCCTGAACTCGCGCGTCCGCCCGATCCCGCGGACACGGCCGGCCTCGCCGGTCGCGCCGCATCGCACCGGCCGCGCCGTGCCGGCGCCCGCCGGCGAGGGGCCGCGCGCCCTTGCTCCCGCCCGGCGCCGCTTCCCCTGCGCCGTCCCCAGAACGAACAACGGCGGCTCGCGGCCGCCGTTGTCCTGGTTGCGCCGGCCCCGGCCGGATTCAGCCGCCGAGCAGCCCCGGCCCGCGCGGGCTGGCCAGTTGCTGCAGGAAGATCATGCCCACCCGCGGCTCCAGCAGCAGCATGAACAACAGGCCGTAGATCGCCCCGGACAGGTGCGCGTTGTGGTTGATGTGGTCGCCGCCGCGCTTGTCCATCCAGTACGAATAGCCGATATAGGCCACCGCGTAGATCACGGCCGGCACCGGCACCACGAACACGATGATCCAGCTCCAGGGATCGAGCAGGACCGAGGCGAACAACACCGCCGAGACCGCGCCGGACGCGCCCAGGCTGACGTAGCCGGCGTCCTTGCGGTGGCGCAGGTAGCTGGGCAGGATCGCCACCACGATCGCCGACAGGTAAAACAGCACGAACATCCCCGGCCCGACCAGCCCCGCGAACACCCGCTCGACCAGCCGGCCGAAGAAGAACAGGGTGATCATGTTGAACGCCAGGTGCATCCAGTCGGCATGCACGAAGCCGTGGGTCAGCAGGCGGTCGTATTGGCGAAAACGCTCCACGCCCGGCGGCCACAGCACCAGGCGCTCGAAGATGCGGCGCTTCTCGAAGGCTTGCCACGACACCAGCACGGTCACGGCGATCAGGACGATGGTGATCATGGTCTAGGGGAGAATCCGTTGGGGCAGGCCGCGCGGCGCGTTCAGGCCGAGCGGTAGTGGTCCTGCATGGGGTAACTGCGCGCGTACAAGGCGAAGGCCGCCGCCGCTACGAAGGCGAAGCCGGCGAAGAAGAACATCAGGAAGGCGTTCTCGCTCAGGCCGGTGGCGGCGATGTGCGAGGTCACCGCTTCGTTGCGCACCGCCGCGTTGGTCAGCATCACCCACAGGTTGCCGAAGGTGCTGGTCAGGTACCACAGGGCCA
>CBIFVU010000363.1:0-3589 GCA_966185905.1 uncultured Lysobacter sp. | reverse complement strand
AGCGCGGTGCCGTTCTGGTTGGCGGTCGCGCCCACGGTCAGCACGAAGCGCGAGACCCGGCGCGGCAGCTTGAGCTCGTCCTCGGCCACGCGCAGCGCGGTGGGCAAGGTGGCGTTGCTGGAGGCGGTGGAGAAGGCCAGCACCATGGCTTCCTGCACGCCCTTGAAAAAGGCCACCGGCGAACGCCCGCCGATGAACTTGATCGCCAGCGAATAGGTCACGAACAAGTGGATCGCCAGCGCCGCCACCACCACCGCGACGTACTTGGCCAGCTTGAACAACAAGTCCCAGCCGAACGCCGAGGCCAGGTTGAACATGAAGCAGAACACCGCATACGGCGCCAGCTTGATCACCAGCGAGATCAGGGTCATGGAGATGTCGAACAGGCCCTGGATGCCGTCGCGCAGGGTGTCCACCGCGCGCGAGCGGGTCAGCACCATGCCCACGCCGATCATCAGCGCGAAGAACATCACCGCCAGGATCGCATCGTCGGCCGCGGCCTGGATGACGTTGCTGGGCACGATCGAGACCAGCATCTGTATGCCCTTGGGCGCATCGCTGCTGCCCTTGACGATGCTCTGCGCGCGCTCGGCGTTCTCGCTCATCAACTGCTGGGCCTGGGCCGCATCGACCCCGGCGCCGGGCTGGAACAGGTTGACCATGACCAGGCCCAGCACCACCGCCAGGCCCGACATCACCACCGTCAGGCCTAGCGTGCGCCAGCCGACCCGGCCGAAGGAGCGGATGTCGCCCATCTCGCTCACGCCCATCACCAGCGCCGAGAACAGCAGCGGGATCACCAGCATGAAGATCAGGCGCAGGAAGATCTCGCCGGCCGGACCGGTGACGGTCTCGGCGAACAGCTTGAGCAGCGGACGGCACTGCCAGCCGGCCTGGGCGCCTTCGGCCAGCGGCGGACAAGCCTGGCCGGCCAGTTGCGCCCAACTCGCGCTGCCGGCCCCGGTGGCATAGACGATCAGGCCCAGGACCAGGCCGGCGATGAAACCGATCGCCATCTTCCAATGCAGCGGCAAGGAGCCGCCGCGCTTGTCCGCGTTAAGGTTTTCGCTCATGAATCCCGCCTGGCCCGAACAAGCCGGCAGGATACACCAGGGGGGTCGGCGGGCTTTGCGCAGTGCGCAAGGCGTCTGCGCAGCCGGCGCTGCCGCGGCGGAGATGCGCACGATGCGGCCGATGCGGCCGATGCGCAGGCTCCCACCCGCCTTGTGCAGGCGGTGCCAGGCCGGCGGTATCCACGGACCGAGGCAGACTCTCGGCGCCGCGCGCCGTATCGCGTTGGACCTCCGGCGAGCGCAGGCGCCTGTGGGCGCGCACGCTCGCCTCCGTCTTGCCCAGGATCAGCAGCCGCACCAGCAGCCGCGCCAGCGGCCGGAGCCGGCGGCCGATCCGCGCCGTCGCGCCGCGCTCTCGCCGCAGCCGAGCGCGGCGCGGCCCGCGCGCAAGCGCAGGTTCAACGCGGGGCCGGCGGATACAGCGGCGGCAAGGGCGAGACCTCGCCAGCGCCAACGCCATCGCGCCAGAGCGGCCCTTGGGCGAAGGCTGCGCGCAAGCGCGCGCGCGCCGCCACAGCGTCGCCGTCGCCCCAGCGCGCACGACGCAAGGCCTGCACGGCCTCGCGCTGGGCCGGATCGGCCAGACGCTCGACCAGTTCGTCGTCGTCAGCGGCCGGCGGCGAGGCCAGTGCGCGCAAGCCCGCGGCGATCTGGTCGAAATCGCCGGCGTCCAGCAACTGCCGCAGCCCTTGCGCCTTGGCCTTGCCGACACGGCTGCGGCGGCTCGCGCCGGGCGCGGCGGCCTGGCCGGCAGAGTGCGCACGCGCCGCCGCTGCGCCGGCGCCGGCGCCGGCGGCCTCGGTCGCGCTCGCCGCGCGCGCCCGCGCCGAACGGCCGCGCAGATGCATCGCCCACAACAACGTGCCCAGCCACAGCGCCGCGAACGCCACGGCGATCACCGCCCACGAGCCCCCGCCCAGCGAAGCCGGCGCGATCGCGGTGCCGGCGCTCGGGCCGGCGGTCGTGCCGGCGGCCGGATCCGGCGTCTCGGCCAGCGGCACCGGCGCGGCCGCGCGGGTGCCCGTGCCCGGCGCCACCGTCCATTCCAGCGGCGCCAGCCGCGCCGTGCGCAGCGCACCGGCGCCCACATCCCACCAATCCAGGCTCAGCCCCTCCAGGCGCACCGCGCCCGGGCGCGCTGGCAGCAACGTGAACTTGCGCGACAGACGCACCCGCGGCCGGCCATCGGGAAAACCTTCCTCGCTTTGCACCGGCTCGGGCAGCACCTGCACGCCGTCGATCGGCGGCAGGCGCAAGTCCGGCGCCTGCACCGCGGTGGCGCCATCCAGGGTGGCCTCCACTTCCAGGGTCGCCGCGCTGCCCACCTGCAAGCGCTGCGGGGTGATGCGATAACGCAGCGCGAGGTTGCGCAACGGCAGCCACGGCTGCGGTGCGTCGGCCGGCATCGGCCGCACGTTGAGCGTGGCGCCCAGGCCGGTAACCCGGGCGGGGTCGCCCCGATGGCCCATCATCTCTTCCATCGGGCCCGGCGCGGCGCGGCCGACGAAGCGCGCCGGCGGCACCACCATGGGGCCGCTGCGCTCGGGCACCAGCAAAAAGCGCCGTTCGATCACCTTGTACAGGCGGCCTTCGATCAAGCGGTCGTATTGCGTGTCCTCGCCGTTGAGCATCAGCGAGGCGCCCTGCGGCGCAGGCTGGTCCAGCTTGCCGGACAGCAACGGCACCGCCGAATACAAGCGGACCACCCAACCCACCGATTGCTGCACATAGGGATTGGAGGTGTCGGCCTGGCTGTCGATGAAGATCGAACGGCCTATTCCGCGCGGCACTGCGGCCGAGCCGGGATCGACCTGCAATTGCAGCGCCTGGGTCTGCTGGCCGGCGACCTGCAGCGGCGGAATGGTCAAGGCGCCGCTGCGCATCGGGTGCAGGACGATGGAATAGCGGGTGCGCGCGACCAGGCGCCCGGCGCTCTGCTCCATCCGCGTGTCGCTGTCGCGGGCGAGCAATTCGAAATCGCGTTGCAGCGGCGAGTAATCCGGGCTGCTGCCGACGTCGCCCTCGATCTCGATCTTGAGGTTGACCGTCTCGTTGAGGTACATGCGCTCGCGTTCGAGCCAGGCGCGCGGCGGCTGCGCCCAGGCGCTGGCGCTGGACAGGGCCAGGCACAGGCACAGGAACGACCACAGTCCGATCCGGATCCGGTTGCGCGGCATCGGCTTCATTCTCCCCGCAGCACGCGCTTGCGACGGCGCTCGTATTCGATCTTGAATTTCTCCCGCAGCAGGCCGCCCGGATCGTCGGGCACGCGTTGCAGCCAGGCCTGGTTGGCCAGCCGGCGTTCGCGCTGCTCGGGAGTTTCGTCGCGCGGCGGCTGTGGCGGGCCCTGCGCCGGCTCGCGGGACTGGCCGCTCTGGCGTTCGAGTTCGCGCTGCATGCGCTCGCGCTGGGCAGCATCGGCCTCGCGCTGGGCTTGGGGATCGGCGGCTTGCGGCGGCTCCTGGCGGCCCTGGCCGGACGGCGGCGGCTGGCCGGCCAGGGCCAGCGCCAGGAGC
>CBIFVU010000362.1:0-3633 GCA_966185905.1 uncultured Lysobacter sp. | reverse complement strand
GACCCCGACCAGGTACTGGTCGGGGTCCTTGCGGTCCAGGTCCACGCCGAAGCGCAGCGGTGCAGCGGTGCCGTCCAGGTCGGCGCGGCCGAAGGCCGCCACCAGCGCCTGCGGCGAATCGATCTTGGCGATCGCATCCAGCACGGGCTGCAACGGCGCGATCCCGGCGGCGTCGCGCGCGGCGCGGTCCATGTAGCTGGCGTAGTAGTCGCGCAGCTTCTGCTTCTCGCTGCCGGGCGCCAGGTCCGACTGCCCGCGCAGTTCCTCGATGATCGCGTGCACCTGCGCCTCGGACTCATCGCGCAGCTTGTTGAACGAGCCGTAGCTGGTCTCGTAGTCCTTCAGTTGGTAGGTCTGCAGCCAGTGGCCGTTGACATAGCGATTGAAATCCTCGCCCGGCTTGACGCTGGCATCGCGCGCGGACAGGTCCACGCCGAAGCTGCCCAGGCGGGGCTTGCCCTGCGGGACGCTGTCGGCGGCATGGACGGAGGGAAGAGCCAAGGCGGCGGCGAGCGCAAGGGCCAGGCGCGGGCGGGAGAACGTCATGGTGCGGTTCCGGGTGGAAAAGCGCGAGCCTAGCCTGCCCGGGCCGGGCTGTCGTGGGCCGTTGGTTGGTCTGGCGGGCACCGAGTCCGCGCCCCCGGAGCGGAGCCGGGATGGCCGGCGTCTGGGCATCGCTCCGGCTCACGGCCCATTCGAGCCTCGTCGCTCTACAGCGACCGCGCCGCGGAAGCAGGCGTGAACAACCCCGCCGCAACCCGCCCTCGGTCTTACCGCAAAAGCCACCGAAATCACCGCGGCCGTGCGGAACAAGTCGCTTCGATCCGGGGAATATTTCCCCGCGTCGCGAACACCCAAGTTGCGTCATCGAGCGCACTACCGCGAACCGCGATTGGCTGCACGGAAATGCGCGAGGGATCGCCGCACTGTCGGCCCGCCGCTGCGCAGCGGCCCCTGCATCGGGCCCCGGCACACAGCCACCGCCCCTCCCTTGGAAAGGAGACCACCGTGGACAAGCTTCCCCGCCGCATCGGCTCGCGCACGCGCGACGCCCTGTTCTTCGCAGTCCTGGCCGCGAGCCAGGGCCTGGCTCCCGCCTATGCCCGACCATCGCCCGAGCAGGCGCAGCCCCCTCGCTCGAGCCCGACCCACGACGCCCGGATCGCCGCCTGGATAAGCCAGGAACTGCGCCATTCGCTGGACCGCCAGCCGCGCAGCCCGGGCCAGGCCGCGACCATCGAGGTCGCGGCCCGGTTCGAGCAACTCGACGGCGAACGCACCCTGACCGTCGATCTGGGCCCAGGCTTCGTTCCGCCGGGCACTCGCTACCTCGGCGCCGACCTGGAGGACTCGCTGAAGTCCTTGCGCACCACCATCGACGAACTCCTCAGAGACCCTCGCGGCGACATGCCGGTACGGAGCATTCGCTTCTTGTACCAAGGAAAGACGATGGAACACGCCTTCCCTGGCGAGCGCACATAAGCCGGGGCGGCCGGACGCTGCCCGCGCCGGGCCTGGGCGCGATGATCCGCGCCCTCACCTGCCCCGGTGCAGCTCAGACACGGATAGCTCCGCTGCGGACCGCCGCGCACGCACGCCTGCCGCCCCGCAAACGCAGACAACCGCCCTCGCCCCATCCGATAATGCGCGGGACTCCTCCTCCAGGAACGCCCGTGCCGCACTACTCCGGCCCTTTGCTCACCCGCGCCAGCGCCGAGGCCTTGCTGGCCGCGCGCACCGCCGGCGCCGCGGCCTGGTCCGGCTCGCTCGACCTGGAGCGCAGCCAGGGGCAGGCGCAGTTGCACGCCGATGCCTGGCACTGGGGCGGACAGGCCTACCCCTACCCTGGCAAGCTCAAGGAACGCACGCTCTACTACTGGGATGGCGAGGATTTCGCCGCGGTTTCGCGCTACGGCCGCGCCCTGATCAAGCTGGTGCCCACCGAGTGGGGCGCGCCCACGTTCGAGATCGACGGCATCAAGATGCTGCCCACCGCCAAGACCTCGCCGCTGGAGGACGCCCGGCGCAAGGTCGCCTTGGTCCAGCCGCGCGGCATGCACGTGCTGGACACCTGCGGCGGCCTGGGTTACTTCGCTGCCTGCTGCCTGGAGGCCGGCGCCGCCGGCGTGGAATCGTTCGAGAAGAGCGAGGACGTGCTGTGGCTGCGCACACTCAACCCCTGGTCGCCCGATCCCGACGCGCCTTCCAGCGGCGGCCGTTTGCGCCTGACCCATGCCGACGTGTCCCAGGCCATCGCCACCCTCGCCGACGCCTCCGTGGACGCGCTGCTGCACGACCCGCCTCGCTTCGGCATCGCCGGAGAGCTGTACTCGCAAGCGTTCTACGATCAGCTCGCGCGCGTGCTGCGCCGCGGCGGCCGGCTGTTCCACTACACCGGCAGCCCGAACAAGCTCACCAGCGGCCGCGATGTGCCGCGCGAAGTCGCCAAGCGCCTGGACAAAGCCGGCTTCCGCCCGGAACTGGCGCTGGATGGCGTATTCGCGATCAAGCGCTGAGGCGCGCCGCCCGGCTCACGGCACTTCGCAACGCCAGATCGAGTCGGCCAGCCACAAATTGGCCCGGGTCAGGTGATTGTAGATTTCCTCCAGCGCCGTGCCGCCCTGGGCCTCGCACTGGGCCACTGCATCGGCGCGCGCGTCGGCCAGAGCGATGCCCGGATCGTAGCTTTGGCCATGCCCGCTGACCGTCACCACCGCGGCCAGCACCGCGCTCGGCATCGACACCGCCAGCGCGAACAAGCCGGCACAAACGAAATTCTTCATCGTGCGCTCCCGTCGATCGACCCCGCGCATTGCAACCGCGGCCCCGGCAGCCCGGCGTGAAGCCGGGGTAAGCGCAACGTAAAACCGGCGCGCGTCCTGCGACCGCAGGTCGCCCTCGGGCCCGTTCAGCCCCCGGCATCGCCGGTTCTGCTGCGCGCCGACCGGACGCCGGCCCTGCCGATCCAGTATCTTCCGCCGCTAGCGCCCCATGCAGGAGCCCGCGATGACCGCCAAGTCCCCCCAGCCCGCGCCCAAGAAGGCCGCCGCAACCAAGCCGGCAGCGCGCAAACCTGCCGCGAAGGACGCAACCGCGGCCAAGCGGGCCCCACGCCAAGCCGGCGGCAACCCTGCCGACAAAACCCCAGCCAAACGCGCGGCAAAAGCTCCGCGCGAGAAAGCCCCCGCCGCCGAGCCGCGCTTGCTCTCCGGCGGCAACCCGCAAATCCCCAAGGGCTACGGCGACGCCCCGATGCAGGCCTATATCGCCGCCATGCCCGGCTGGAAGCGCGACATCGGCGCGCGCCTGGACGCCCTGGTCGAACGCGTCGTGCCACAGGTCAGCAAGGCGGTGAAATGGAACTCGCCCCTGTACGGCATCCAAGGCAATGGCTGGTTCCTGGGCGTGCATTGCTTCGAGCGCTACATCAAGCTCGCCTTCTTCCGCGGCGAAGCACTGCGCCCGCAACCGCCGGAGCCGTCCAAGAACGCCGGCACGCGCTACGTCCATCTCCACCAGAACGACCCCTTCGACGAAGACCGGCTGGCGGCCTGGATCGAGCAAGCCAGCCGCCTGCCCGGCGAACGCATGTAAGCCAGCGCCCGCCCTCCTCCTGCCCTCGCGAGCCCGCCA
>CBIFVU010000361.1:0-3636 GCA_966185905.1 uncultured Lysobacter sp. | reverse complement strand
TCGGCGGCGCGTTCAAGACCACCGGCTCGCTGGAAATGTACTTCCCGACCCTGCTGGACACCCCGGCGGCGCGCGTGTCGGCGTTCCTGGACTTCGGCAACGTCTACAAGGACTACGACTCCTTCGACTCCGGCGACCTGCGCGCCTCGGCCGGCGTGGCGCTGATGTGGCGCTCGCCGATGGGCCCGATCTCGATCAGCTACGCCTTCCCGTTCAAGAAGAAGGGCCCGATCTACGACAGCGCCGGCACCCAGGTCGACCGCGGCGACGAGCTCGAACGCCTGCAGTTCACCTTCGGCGGCACGTTCTGAGCGTCGCCGGGCCGGCCGCTCCCGTGGACGCGCAGCCACCGGGCTACAGCGCACAGGCGCTGGCCGAGCGCTTCGGCCTCGGTCTGCGCGGCGACGGCAATGTGCGCGTGACCGGCGTGGGCACCCTGGCCAAGGCCGGCCCGTCGCAACTGGCCTTCCTGGCCAATCCGCGCTACCGCGCCCAGCTCGCCGCCAGCCAGGCCGGCGTGGTGGTGCTGCGCGAGGAAGACGCCCAGGGCCATGCCGGCACCGTGTTGATCGCGCGCGATCCCTATGTCGCCTTCGCCAAGGCCTCGGCCTTGTTCGAGCCGCGCCCGCTGCGCGAGCCCGGCGTGCACGCCTCGGCCGTGGTCGATGCCAGCGCCCAGGTCTCGCCGCAGGCGCACGTCGGGCCGTTCGTGAGCATCGGCGCGCGCAGCCGCGTGGAGGCCGGCGCCATGGTCGGCCCCGGCTGTGTGATCGGCGAGGACTGCGTGGTCGGCGCCGGCTGCGAACTGGTCGCGCGGGTCACCCTGGTCGCCCGGGTGCGCCTGGGCCAGCGCGTGCTGGTCCATCCCGGCGCGGTGCTCGGCGCCGACGGCTTCGGCCTGGCGATGGAGGCCGGGCGCTGGATCAAGGTCCCCCAGCACGGCGGCGTGGTGATCGGCGACGACTGCGAGATCGGCGCCAATACCACCATCGACCGCGGCGCCATCGAGGACACCGTGCTCGAAGAAGACGTGCGCCTGGACAACCAGATCCAGATCGGCCACAACGTCCATATCGGCGCGCACAGCGCCATGGCCGGCTGCTCGGCCGCCGCCGGCAGCGCCCGCATCGGCCGTTACTGCCTGATCGGCGGCGGCGCCGGGGTGCTGGGCCACCTGGAGGTCTGCGACAAGGTGGTGATCACGGCGATGAGCCTGGTGACCAGTTCGATCCGCGAGCCCGGCGAGTACTCCTCGGGCACGCCGCTGATGGACAACCGCAGCTGGCGCAAGAACGCCGCCCGTTTCAAGCAGCTCGACGCCATCGCCCGGCGCAGCCGCAGTCCCGGCCGCGACGAAGCCTGAGCCCGCGCGCCGGCCGCGGCCCGCGCGCGGTCCGGTTTTCGCCCCTCGCTGCCGCCTGCCCGTCCCGCCCGTGTTGAAACGCCCGTTGGGGCCGGGCGCGGCCGACTGCGGCACCATACGCCCTCGCCCCACCGGCGATGGAATCTGCGGGACAATGGCCCCGGCGATCGCCACCCTCGAACACAGGCCGCCCACGGACGGCGGACCCAGGCGCAGGACGCGCATAGATGGAAGACACCCGAAGATGAGCCAGACCCTGCAACTCCCGCTCGACGTGACGGCGATCCAGACCTTGCTGCCGCACCGCTACCCGTTCCTGCTGGTCGACCGAGTAGTCGAGTTCGAGCCCAACAAGCGCGTGCTCGCCTACAAGAACGTGAGCTGCAACGAGCCCTTCTTCAACGGCCATTTCCCCAACCATCCGGTCATGCCCGGCGTGCTGGTGATCGAAGCGCTGGCCCAGGCCGGCGGCCTGCTCACCCAGCTCTCCCACGGCGGGGTCGCCGATGGCCGGCTGTTCTACCTGGTCAAGATCGACGGCGCGCGCTTCTCGCGCATGGTCGTGCCCGGCGACCGCCTGGAGCTGGAGGTCACGCTCAAGCGCCACATCCGCAACATGGCCATGTACACCGGCGTGGCCCGCGTGGACGGCGAACAGGCCGCGTGCGCGGAGATCGTCTGCGCCGAGGTCAAGGAGTGAGCCGATGAGCGCGGCCGCCTCGATCCATCCCAGCGCCTTCGTCGAGCCTGGCGCGCGCTTGGGCGCCGGCGTCGTGGTCGGCGCCTTCTGCTACATCGGCAACGATGTGGAGGTCGGCGAGGGCACGGTGTTCGGCCCGCACTGCGTGGTCCACGGCCCGACCCGGATCGGCCGCGACAACCGTTTCCACGCCCAATGCGCGATCGGCGGCGACCCGCAGGACAAGAAGTTCGCCGGCGAGCGCACCGAACTGGTCATCGGCGACGGCAATGTGTTCCGCGAATTCGTCACCGTCAACCGCGGCACCGGCAACGGCGGCGGCGCTACCCGCATCGGCGACGGCAACTGGCTGCTGGCCTATACCCACGTGGCCCACGACTGCCAGGTCGGCAATCTGTGCGTGTTCTCCAACAACTCCACCCTGGCCGGCCACGTGACCGTGGAAGACCAGGTGATCATGAGCGGCTTCTCCGGCATCCATCAGTTCTGCCGCATCGGCGCGCACGCCTTCATCGGCATGGGCGCGCTGGTCAACGGCGACGTGCCGCCGTTCGTGATGGTCGCCCAGGACGGCTACGGCCGCCCGCGCGGGATCAACAGCGAGGGGCTCAAGCGCCGCGGCTTCGACGCCGAGCGCATCGGCGCGATCAAGCGCGCCTACCGCACCTTGTACGTGTCCGGGGCTTCGCTGGAGCAGGCGCGGGCCAAGCTGGAGCAGATGGCCGCCGACAGCGCCGATGTGCGCGCGCTGCTGGACTTCATCGGCAACGGCGACCGGCCGCTGCTGCGCTGAATCGCGGGGCGGCGGCGGAACGACGCGCTGGAGCTTCTGCATCCCCGCCTTGGCAGGAACGACGCGCCGGGGAGATCCGCAGGCCCTCGTTGTCGCCCAGCCGCCGTCGTTACGCCCCACCCACCGTCGTTCCCGCGCAGGCGGGAACCCAAGGCTCGATCCAGGCCTCCTTCGCAGATGCGCAGCGTTCGTCCAGGCCGAAGGATCTGCGCAGCCCGTGCCCGCTGCGGCGAGCGGGGCGAAACAGTCGGCTGGGCGGGTCGCCCGGCAGTGCGCGGGTCATCCCCCGACACTGCGGCCCGCCTTCTGGACCGGCGCTGCGGAGCGATGCCGTCCGCCGGCACCGGCCTGCGCGCGGCCGGCACGCCGCCCCGCGCGCGATGCCATTTGCGTCGCCGCCCTATGCGGCCCACTCGCTTCCGGTCCCGGCCCGACTCAGCCCGACTCAGCCCGCCTCTCCCCGCGATCCATCGCTCATCGCCCCGAATCCCGCTGAGGAGCCCGATAAAAATCCGGATAAATAGAGATTTTCGTCACGTGTTTTGGCGAAAAGTGACCAGCGAGCCCGCCCAGAAGCGCCGCATCCGGTCACAATGTGCCTTCAGGTTCGTAACCCCCCGCTGATGCCCGCCGCGCGCCCGGCCCCCGACCGCGCGCTGTGCGAGCGCGAACAGGAACGTCACAGCGCCCCATGAACGCCCCGGCTCCCACCACCATCGACGACATCGTCCCCCCCCCCCCGCCGCCGCCGCCGCCCCGGGCCCGGATCGCCGGCGCGGC
>CBIFVU010000360.1:0-3637 GCA_966185905.1 uncultured Lysobacter sp. | reverse complement strand
GTCCGCCCCGGCCCAGTCCGGCCCCGCCCGCGATCGGCCTGAGCCCGCAGGCCAGCCGCGGCCTGGGGGCGAACGTGGCGCTGATGAAGTTGTGCGGCGCGATGGCGCCCGGGCCATGGCAACGCTGGAAGCAGGACTGGCGCCGGCAGTGGCAGGACCAGCCCGACCGGGCGTCCCGCGACGCCTTGTTCCAGCAAGGCCAGGACGAGGCCGCCGCGGAGTGGCCGCAACTGACCCCGGCCCAACGCGAGCAAGCCTGCGACCAGATCCGCCAGCAGGCACGGCAACTGCAGGGCATCGCCGAGCGCAGCGGCGGGGAGTGGCCGGCGATGGCCTACGATCCCGAACAGATCGCGGACATGGCCGGCGGGTTCGCCATGGTGGAGCGATGCAAGGCGATGAGCCCGGAGCGGATCGAGCGTTGGCGCCAGGCGCAACGCAGCCTGGCCGGCAATGTCGAGGCCTTCGACCAAGCCTATGAGCGGGGGCGCCGCTCGTTCGCGGCGCGCCTGGATGCCGCCAGCCCCGGCGCCCGGCGCGAGGTCTGCGCCGAAGCTGCGGCGCTGGCGTCGCGGCTGGAAGCGCAGAGCCATCTGCTCGAACCTTCGCCGCCCTGAACGCGCGTCTGTGCCGCGCCCGCGTCCGCGCGCGGACGCCTGCGTGGCCGGCGGTGGCCGGCCTCAGCGCTGCTGGAAGCGCGTGAGCATCTCCCAAGACCGGCTCACCGCGGTCGGATCGACCTTGGCCTCCGGCAACGGCCGATAGCGCCGGTCCACCACCGTGGCCGCGCCGTAGTTGTCGAACAGGTAGATCCGGTCGCGATGGCGGATGCCGCGCTGGGACCAGCTTTCCACCAGCAGCGGCCGGTCCGGCGCGGCCGGGCCGAACAGATCGCGGCCGGTGCTGTAGTCGGCCACTGGGTTGCGGCAGCCCAGGGCGTGGGTCATCAGCGTGGGCACCAGGTCCTCGTGCGAGGTCACGTGGCCGATCACGGCGGGCGCGCGCCCGGGCCAATGCAGCACGAACGGCGTGCGCAGCTGGTAATCGGAGAAGTTGCCGTTGTGGCCCCAGTAGTTCTGGCGCAGGTCGTTGAACTCCTCGCCATGGTCGCCGGTGACCACCACCACGGTATTGCCGGCCGCAGGGCTGGCCTGCAGGCGCTGGAGGAAGCGGCCGATCAACTGGTCGCTGTAGTGGGCGGCGGTGCGGTAGCGGTTGAAGTCCGGCAGCGGGTCGTGGTCGGGGCCGAAGTCCAGCGGATTGACATCCTCGGCCATGGGCTGGAACAGCGGCGGATAGCCCTTGGGCAGGTAGTAAGGCTGGTGGGTCGAATCCAGGAACGCGAAACCGAACAAGCGCCCGCCGGCCGGGGTTGCGGCGATGTCGTCGCCCAGCCGCTGCAGGATCTCGCGGTCGCGCTCGGCGCTCTTGCGCTCGCGCGGCCCGTTCACCAGGCGCTCGCGCACCTCGGAGAACACGGTGCGGTCGAACTCGGGGTTGTACAACGGCGCGCTGCCGTAGACATGCATCCGGTAGCCGCTGCGCTTCATCTGCCCGATCAGCGCCGAGCCGCGCTGTTCGGCCAGCATCTTGTGCCAGTAGCCGCCGGGCAGGCCGTAGAGCAGGCCGAACACGCCGAAGCGGGTGGCGTTGCCGGAGCTGTAGTGATCGTCGAAACGCTGCGAGCGCTGGGCGTAGCTCCACAGTTGCGGCATGACCTCCGGCGCCAGCGCATCGTGGCGCAGCGACTCCAGCAGGATCACCACCACGTTGAGCTTGGGTCCGCGCTCGCAGTCCAGCGGCTTGAGCGGATAGGCCAGCAGGCCCTCGCCGGCCACCGGCGCCTGCGCGCCGGGATCGCCGCGCACGCCAAAGCGCTGCAGCGAATCCTTCAGCGTGATCGGCTGGGCCCAGGGGATGTAGGGCAGTTGCGACATCACCGCGCGGTCGCCGCGCGCATCGGAGTAGGCGACCATGGCCTGGCCGAACAACATCACCGCCGCGGCGATCCACCAGGCGCGCACGATCCGCAGCAGGCCTGGGCGGCGGTCGAGCAGGCGCCACCACAGCCAGGCCGCGCCGGCCTCCAGCGCCAGCACGCTGGCCACCGCCAGCGCGATCAGCGCCCAGGTCGATCCGGAGAACACCACCTGGTCCTGCATGGCGCCGCCGAAGACCATGTTGGCGACCATCGCGTTGAGGTGGAAACGGTACAGCGCGAACACCTTGGCATCGGCCACCAGCAGGCAGATCCAGGCGGCCTGCAGGACCACCGCGGCGACCGTGGTCCAGCCCAGGCGGCCGCTGAGCCGCCCCAGCAACAGCGGCGGCAGGCCGAGCAGAGCGCCGAAGAACAGGAAATGGCCGGGCAGGGCCAGGGTCAGGAAGAACGCGCCCTTCCAGTGCGCCGACAGGTGCTCGAAGGGAATGTTGCTGGCGGCGATGGCGATCGCCGCGACCGCATTGGTCAGGATGAAACCGGTCAGCCAGGCCAGGGCGCGGCGCGCCGGAAAGGCAGGGCGGGCGACAGGATCTTCCATGAATCGAAGGTCTCGGGCGGGCGAGGACGGAGCGGGCGAGGGGACGGCCGCGCGCACGCTCGGCCGGGGCGCGACTTTATCCTGTAATACCCTTCGGGAACACCGCCGCCTGGCCGGCTCCGGGCTTGCGCGGCGCGGCGTTCAGGCCTGCCGTTCAGGCGGCCGCGCGACGGTCGGTCGCGCCGACCGCAGCGCGGCCTGCACGGGCGTCGCCCGGCCGCCGGCCCCGCAGCCTGCGCGCGCGAGCGCGCCGACTGCTGCGGGCCGGCCCGGACGACGGCCCGGGCCGGCCGCCCGGGCCGGCCGCGCGGCCGGCCAGGCGCGGCTTGCGCGCCGGCCGGTGCTTTGAGCGAAGATAGCGGTCTACATCGGAAGCAAGACCAACAGGACCGCCACGTGAGTCAAATTCCCACCCTGGACATCCGCCGCTTCGACACCGACCGCGAAGCCTTCGTCGCCGAACTCGGCGCGGCCTACCGCGAATGGGGTTTCGCCGGCATCCGCGGCCACGGCATCGCCGACGCCCAGATCGACCGCGCCTACGACGTGTTCAAGCGCTTCTTCGCCCTGCCCGAGCAGGTCAAGCGCAAGTACCACGTGCCCGGCAGCGGCGGCGCCCGCGGCTACACCCCCTTCGGCGTGGAGACCGCCAAGGACTCCAAGCACTTCGACCTGAAAGAGTTCTGGCACGTCGGCCGCGAGATCCCGCGCGACTCCAAGTACGCCGCCGACATGCCGGCCAACCTGTGGCCGGAGGAGATCGCCGAGTTCCGCGAAGTCGCCTACGGCCTGTACACCACCCTGGACAACCTCGGCTCGCGCGTGCTCAGCGCGCTGGCCCTGCACATCGGCCTGGCGGAGGACTATTTCGCCGACAAGACCGACTCGGGCAACTCGATCCTGCGCCCGATCCACTACCCGCCGATCACCGCCGACGACATCCCCAACGAGCGCGCCGGCGCGCACGAGGACATCAACCTGATCACCCTGCTGGTCGGCGCCAGCGCCGAAGGCCTGGAGGTCAAGTCGCGCCAGGGCCAGTGGGTGCCGTTCACCGCCGACGCCGACACCATCGTGGTCAACATCGGCGACATGCT
>CBIFVU010000359.1:0-3652 GCA_966185905.1 uncultured Lysobacter sp. | reverse complement strand
CCGCGCGCCCACGCCCCCGTCCCGGAGATCCACGATGAAGTCCATTCCCGCCGCCGCGCTCGCGCTGGCGATCGCCGCTGCGCTCACTTCCGCGCCCCTGCGCGCCGTCGCGGCCGCGCCTGCCCTGCCGGCCGAGGCCGATGCGGAGGCCATGCCCGCCGACGCCGGCGAGGCGGCCAGCGCGACCACCCTGGATGCGGTCTCGGTGATCGGCCTGGGCGAAACGCGGCAGGTGCAGCGGGTCAAGCTGGCCGACATCGAACGGCGCGCGCCCGGTACCAGCGCGCAGAAGATCCTCAACAAGCTGCCCGGCATCTCGGTGCAGTCCAACGATGCCTACGGCGCCAACGAGGAATCGCAGACCATCAGCCTGCGCGGTTTCAACCAGCGCCTGCTCGGCTACACGCTGGACGGCATTCCGCTGGGCGACAACAGCTACGGCAACTACAACGGCCTGGGCATCAGCCGTGCCCTGATCGGCGAGAACCTGGTGGGCGCCGAACTGGCCGCCGGCATCGGCTCGCTGGGCACCGCGTCCACCAGCAACCTCGGCGGCACCTTGCAATACTTCTCCTCCGACCCGGACAGCGAGTTCGGCCTGCGCCTGGCCCAGACCTTCGGCAGCGACCGCACTCGCCGCAGTTTCGCCCGGGTCGACACCGGCGATCACGGCGGCTTTTCCATGTACGTGTCCGGCTCGCTGCTCAGCGCCGACATGTGGTCGCGCCCGCACGACAACCAAGACCAGGACCAGGTCAATCTGAAGGCGCTGTACCAGTTCGGCGACGGCAACCGCATCAGCGCCTTCGTCTCCAGCGCGCAGACCAGCCAGGCCAACTACGCCTATCTGTCCAAGGCGCTGCTGGCGCGCGGCGCCGACTGGGACTGGAACCTGTACAAGCCCGACTGGCAGCGCGCCCTGGCCGCGGCCTATTGCGCGCCGCGGCCGTGGCCGGCCAACCAGCATCGCCCCGGCGACCCGCGCTGCGCCTTCACCGCGCCGGCGGCGACCATCGACGATGCCTACTACGCCAGCCGCGCCCTGCGCACCGACCACCTGGCCGCGCTGGCCGGGGAGTTCAACCTCGGCCAGGGCGTGCAGCTCAAGGCCCAGGCCTACTACCACGACGACCGTGGCCAGGGCCATTGGTGGTCGCCGGGCAACTACTCCTTCCCCAACACGCCCGACGCCCTGCCGATCTCGATCCGCAGCACCAACTACGGCATCGACCGCTACGGCGCGATGAGCTCGCTGGTCTGGGAAATCGGCAACCACCGCATCGAAGGCGGGTTCTGGTACGAGAGCAACCACCACGACGTGCAGCGCAACTTCTATTTCATCCAGGGGCCGGTGAACGACGACCGCTTCCTCGACGATCCCGACCGCCGCCTGTTCTTCCAGAAATACCGCATCAACACCCGGCAGGCCTACCTGCAGGACACCATCCGCCTGCTGGAGGATCGCCTGACCGTGGAAGTGGGCGCCAAGAGCACCCAGGTGGACATGCGCGCGCGCCAGGTCGACCCGCACGCGATGGAAGTGCCCAACGCCAGCGGCCGGCTGGAGACCCGCGACCGCTTCCTGCCGCAGTTGGGCCTGGGCTACACGCTCGGCGAAGGCCAGGAACTGTTCGCCGGCTACACCGAAAACGTGGCCGCCTTCGTCGGCGGCGGCGCTGGCGGCCCACTGGCCATCGGCCAGGCCGCCTTCGACGCGCAAAAGGGCGAGCTCGAGCCGGAGCAGTCCAAGACCCTGGAGGCCGGCTATCGCCGCGTCGGCGAGCGCTATCAAGCCTCGCTGAGCGTGTACAAGGTGCGGTTCGACAATCGCCTGCTCTCGCTCAATCCCTGTTCCAGCATCGAGGCCGGCACCCGGCCGGAGTGCATCACCAAGTTCTTCAACGTCGGCTCGGTGGACAGCTACGGCAGCGAACTGTCGCTGATCTGGAAGCCCAGCGACCGCCTGGAGTGGTACAACGCGCTGTCCTGGAACAAGTCCACTTACCAGGACGACTATGTCGACGGCGGCAAGCGGGTGCAGACCCGCGGCAAGCGCGTGGTGGACGTGCCGCAGGCGATGTGGTCCAGCGAGGTCACCTGGCGCAGCGGCCCGTGGCTGGCCAGCCTCAGCGGCAAGTACACCGGCAAGCGCTACTACACCTATACCAACGACAATGGCTTCGGCGGCTCGACCCAGTTCGACGCGTCGCTGCGCTACACCTTCGACGCGGTGGGGCCGCTGCGGCAATGGTCGCTGTCGCTGTTCGCCACCAACCTCACCGACAAGCGCACCGCCAGCAACCTCAGCGCGTTCAGCGCCTCCGACCCGCAGGGCAAGAGCTACGCCTTCCACGCCAACGCGCCGCGGCAGGTGTTCCTGACCGTGGATGCGAAGTTCTGAAACCGCGCCGCGGAGCCGGCCGCCCGCGAAGGCGGCCGTGCGGCGATGAGGCGGCGGTCCGCGGAGGGCAGGGCGGTTCCCGCGGTGGGCAGGCCGCCGCGGGCGGTATCGCCAACGCCGGGAAGGGCGACGGCCCCAAGCCCCGGCCGCGCCCTCGGCGAAGCCCTCGCGGCCGTCCCCGTGCGCCGGGCCGCGCAGGACGGCGCAGCAAGCACACTCGCCGGCGCATTCAGCCCGCGTCCGCCCGTCCTAGACCATGGTCGTAACGCGCCCAGGCCCGGCCTGGTCTAGCCTGCGGGCGTCCGCCTGCCGAGGAGGCCGCCGCATGCGCTACGAGGATTTCCACCGCCGTTCCGTCGAACAGCCCGAGGCGTTCTGGGCCGAGCAGGCCCAGGCCATCCATTGGCACGTGCCGCCGCAGCGCATCCTCGACTACGACCGCCCGCCGTTCCGGCGCTGGTTCGCCGGCGGCCAGACCAACCTGTGCTTCAACGCGCTCGACCGTCACCTGGACGAGCGCGGCGATCAACTCGCCCTGGTGACTATCTCCAGCGAGACCGGCCAGACCCGCGAGCTGAGCTACCGCGAACTGCACCGCGAGGTGAACGTGTTCGCAGCGGTGCTGCGCTCGCTCGAGGTCGGCCGCGGCGACCGCGTGGTGATCTACATGCCGAACATGGCCGAGGCCGTGTTCGCGATGCTGGCCTGCGCGCGCATCGGCGCGGTGCATTCGGTGGTGTTCGGCGGATTCGCCGCGCACAACCTGGCGCTGCGCATCGACGATGCCGCGCCCAAGCTGCTGATCTGCGCCGACGCCGGCATCCGCGGCGGCAAGGTCATCGCCTACAAGCCGCTGGTGGACGAGGCCTGCCGCGAGGCCGCATCGCCGCCGCCGCACGTGCTCATCGTCGATCGCGGGCTGGACCCCGGCCACAGCCGGCTGCCCGGGCGCGACCTGGACTACGCCAGCCTGCGCGCCCGCCACGAAGGCGCGCAGGTTCCGGTGCAATGGCTGGAATCCAACGAACCCAGCTATCTGCTGTACACCTCCGGCACCACCGGCAAGCCCAAGGGCGTGCAGCGCGACGTCGGCGGCTATGCCGTCGCGCTGGCCTTGTCGATGTGGTCGATCTACGACATACGCGCTGGCCAGGCGATGTTCTCCACCTCCGACGTGGGCTGGGCGGTCGGCCATTCCTACAACGTCTACGGCCCGTTGATCGCCGGCGCCACTTCGGTGCTGTACGAAGG
>CBIFVU010000358.1:0-3661 GCA_966185905.1 uncultured Lysobacter sp. | reverse complement strand
CGGTGCGGACCCGGCTGTTGACCCTGGAGAAAGCCGCATGAGCGCGCAGCCTCCCGCCTCGCCGGGCATGGGGGTCGCGGTGCCGGGCCTGCTCGGCTCGGCCCGGGCCCTGGTCGTGCGCGACCTGCGCCTGCTCTGGCGCCGGCGCGGCGATGCCCTGCAGCCGGCGCTGTTCGCGCTGCTGATGGTGGTGCTGTTCGCCTTGGCCCTGGGTGGCGACCGCAGCGCCCTGTCCAAGGTCGCCGCCGGCGTGCTGTGGCTGGCCTGCCTGCTGGCCGGGCTGCTGGCCCTGGACAGCTTGTTCCGCGGCGATGCCGAGGACGGCTCTCTGGAGCAGTGGATGTTGGCGCCGGTGCCGCTGGGCTGGCTGGTGGCGGTGCGCACGTTCACCCATTGGCTGGCGACCTCGTTGCCGCTGCTGGCGGCGACCCCGTTCCTGGCCGAGTTGCTGTACCTGCCGCGGGCGCAACTGCCGGTGCTGATGGCCTCGCTCGCGCTGGGCACGCCGGTGCTGAGCCTGCTCGGCGCGGTGGTCGCGGCGCTGACGGTGGGGATGCGCCGCTCTGGTATCCTCGTGGCGTTGTTGGCCTTGCCGCTGTATGTGCCGGTGTTGGTGTTCGGCGCGGGCAGCGTGGCCAGGGCGGCCCAGGGACTGGACCCGATCGGTGCGCTGCTGTTGCTGGCCGCCCTGTTGGCGGTGGCCTTGCTGCTGGCGCCGCTGGCGGCCGCCGCGGCGATCCGCATCGCGCTCAACTGACCGCGCCGCCCCTTGCCCTTCCACCGCGCGCCGGCCGCCGCCGCCGCGCCCCGACCGCCCAGGCCGCTGCGCGACCCAGGCGTCCAGACTGCGAACGAACCGCTGAATGAATCCGCTCGTCCTCTGGTTCCACAAACTCGGCTCGCCGCCCTACTTCGACCGCTTCGCTGCGCGCTGGGCGGTCTGGGGCTATGGCCTGGGCCTGCTGGCGATGGCCTGGGGGCTGTACAGCGGCCTGTTCCACGCTCCGGCCGACTACCAGCAGAAGGACAGCTTCCGCATCTTCTATGTGCACGTGCCCAGCGCCTGGATGAGCCTGGCGGTGTTCGCGCTGATGGCGCTGTATTCGGCCATCGCCCTGGTCTGGCGGATCAAGCTGTGCGAGATCCTGGCCATGGCCTGCGCGCCGATCGGCGCGGGCTTCACCGCCATCACCCTGGCGACCGGTTCGATCTGGGGCAAGCCGATGTGGGGCACTTGGTGGGACTGGGACCCGCGCCTGACCAGCGAGCTGATCCTGCTGTTCCTGTACTTGGGCGTGATCGGCCTGTACCACGCCATCGACGACCGCCGCAGCGCGGCGCGTGCGGCCGGGTTGCTGGCCATCGTCGGCGTCGCCCTGCTGCCGGTGATCCGCTATTCGGTGGAGTGGTGGAATTCGCTGCACCAGGGCCAGACCTTCAGCCTGATGGGCAAGTCGGCGATGGACCCGAGCATGGCCCTGCCGGTGGTGTGGATGGTGATCGGGACCAAGCTGTGGTTCGTGGGCGCGCTGCTGACCCGGGCCCGGGCCGACAACCTGCGGCGCGAACAGGGCAAGGCCTGGGTGGCGCAATTGGCCGGCGCGCCGGCCGCGGCGCAGGCGCCCGGCGAGGACGCGCGCGCATGACCTACCTGCCCTACATCGTGGCTGCCTATGCGGTGTTCGCCGTCGTGCTGGGCCTGGACTTCCTGGCCGCGCACCTGGCGGTGCGGCGCGAACTGCGCGCCGCGCGCCGCCGCGCCGCACGCGGCGCCGCACGCAGCTCGCCGCGCCCGTCCACGACCAACGAGTTGAGCCGATGAATCCGATCCGCCGCCGCCGCCTGCTGTGGGTGCTGGGCCTGGTGCTGGCCGCCGGCGCGGCCACCGCGCTGGTGGCCACCGCGCTGCAGCGCAATGTCGCCTATCTGTACACGCCCAGCGAGATCCTGCGCGGGGAAGCCGGCGAGCGCGCGCGCTTCCGCCTGGGCGGGATGGTCGCGGGCGGCTCGTTCCAGCGTGCGGAAGGCTCGCTGGAAGCCCGCTTCCGGGTCACCGACGGCGATGCCGAGCTGCCGGTGCGCTACAGCGGCATCCTGCCGGACTTGTTCCGCGAGAAGCAGGCGGTGGTCGCCACCGGGCGCATGCAGGATGGCGTGTTCGTGGCCGAGGAGATCCTGGCCAAGCACGATGAGAACTACATGCCCAAGGAAGTGGCCGACAAGATGGGCGCGGCGCACAAGAAGCACGAGGTGGCCGCGCCGGGCGGCGCGGAGGCGCCGCGTTGACCGCGCCGGCCGCGGGCGCAGCCACGCGCGCGCCCTTGCTCTGCGGCCTGTGGGGCGTCGACGGCGTCGACGGCGCACGCCCGGCGTCCTGCTCCGAGGCGCCCTTCCACGCAGCGTCCTGCCCGACCGCGCCGCGTCCCGGCGCTGCGCACCCGCTGAAAACCGACGGCCGGGCGACGTCCGTGCGCCCGATCTTCTCCAAGGCCCTCTCCCATGCTGCCTGAACTCGGCCAGATCGCGCTGATCCTCGCCCTGCTGGTGTCCATCGTCCAGGCGGTGCTGCCGTTGCTGGGCGCCCAACGCGGGCTGGCGCCGTGGATGGCGGTGGCGCGGCCGGCCGCCTATGCGCAGTTGCTGCTGGTCGGGCTGGCCTTCGCCATCCTGACCGAAGCCTTCGTCAGCCAGGACTTCTCGCTGCGCTATGTGGCCGAGAACAGCAACAGCCTGCTGCCGATGGCCTATCGCTACTCGGCGGTGTGGGGCGCGCACGAGGGCTCGCTGCTGCTGTGGGCGCTGGTGCTGGCGCTGTGGACCGGCGCGGTCGCGCGGTTTTCGCGCGCGCTGCCCGAGCCGGTGATCGCGCGCGTGCTCGGGGTGATGGGCATCGTCAGCGTCGGCTTCCTGGCGTTCCTGATCTTCACCAGCAATCCGTTCGCGCGCCTGCTGCCGGCGGTGGCCGAGGGCCGCGACCTCAATCCGCTGCTGCAGGACCCGGGCCTGATCATCCATCCGCCGATGCTGTACTTCGGCTACGTCGGTTTCTCGGTGCCGTTCGCCTTCGCCATCGCCGCGCTGCTGGACGGGCGCCTGGACGCACGCTGGCTGCGCTGGACCCGGCCGTGGACCAACATCGCCTGGGCCTTCCTGACCCTGGGCATCGCGCTGGGTTCGTGGTGGGCCTACTACGAACTGGGCTGGGGCGGCTGGTGGTTCTGGGACCCGGTGGAGAACGCCAGCTTCATGCCGTGGCTGGCCGGCGCGGCGCTGCTGCATTCCCAGGCGGTCACCGAAAAGCGCGGCAGCTTCCGCAGTTGGACCTTGCTGCTGGCCATCGCCACGTTCTCGCTGTCGCTGCTGGGCACCTTCCTGGTGCGCTCGGGCGTGTTGACCAGCGTGCACGCCTTCGCCGCCGATCCCTCGCGCGGCCTGTTCGTGCTGGTGTTCCTGGGCTTGGTGGTGGGCGGCTCGCTGCTGCTGTTCGCGCTGCGCGCGCCGTCCTCGCAGGAGGCGGCCGGCAAGCCGTTCGAGCCGGCCTCGCGCGAGACCTTGCTGCTGGCCAACAACCTGCTGCTGACCACGGCCTGCGCGATGGTGCTGCTGGGCACCTTGTACCCGCTGCTGGCCGATGCGCTGGAGCTGGGCAAGATCTCGGTCG
>CBIFVU010000357.1:0-3676 GCA_966185905.1 uncultured Lysobacter sp. | reverse complement strand
GTTCGCGCGCGCCCTCATCCGCCCTGCGGGCACCTTCTCCCGCACGCGGGAGAAGGAAACAGCAAGCGCCTGCGTCCTGCTCCCTCTCCCGCTGGCGGGAGAGGGTTAGGGTGAGGGCTGCGGCTTTCATGGGGTCGCGCCGGCAGTCGGTTCGCGCGCGCCCTCATCCGCCCTGCGGGCACCTTCTCCCGCACGCGGGAGAAGAAACAGCAAAGGCCTGCGGCCTGCTCCCTCTCCCGCTGGCGGCAGAGGGTTGGGGTGAGGGCCGCGCCTTAGCCAAGCCCCCAGCGGCGCACGCCCTGACGGTTATGGACGAAGCCATGCCAGTCGCCGCTGCGGTCCACCGCCACGCCCCAGTGGCAACCCGCCGCCTGTCCTTGCGCCGCGCCCAGCCGCGCGCGCAGCCAGCGCTGGTGCGCCCCCAGGCTGGCGCGCTCGCCGTCCGCCCGCCGCAGCACGAAGAAGGAGCACACCCAGACGCCATCGTCGAAACGCAGGCTCAGCGCCACGCGCTGCCCATCCTCGCTGAACCATGCCTCGGCGAAACGACAGGACACGTTGCGGCCACAGACCCCGGTCGGCTGCGGCGCGCCGACCCGGAAGGCCGGCGGCAAGGCCTCCGCGTCCAGGTCCAGGGCAAAGGCGACGCCGGCCACGCGCAGGCAACCGCTGTCCGCATCGATCGCTATCAGCGGCCCTGGCGAGGCTTGCGCGGCGTCGCGCTCGCGCGCCGCATCGTACGGCCGGCGCGCCACTCAGCCGGCACGCGGCTGCAACAGCACGCGCGTGTCTTCGCCCAGCCGGCGCACGTCGATCACCTCCAGGCGCAGCTTGTCGGCCATCGCGTCGATGCTCAGGCCGTCGAACAGCGGCCGCGCATCCTGGCCGAGCAGTACCGGCGCCACGTACAGCAATACCTCATCGACCAAGCCCTGGGCGAGGAAGGCGCCGGCCAGGGTGGCGCCGGCTTCGAGCTGGATTTCGTTGACCCCGCGCTCGGCCAGCAGCGCCAGCACCGCCTGCAGGTCGATGCGGCCCTCGCGCACCGGCACCGCCGCCAGTTGCGCATCCAGGCCGCGCGGCGGTTTGGCGTCGGGCGCGTGCAGGTACAGGGTCGGCGCGTCGCCCTCGCGTACCCGGCCACGCGCGACCGTGGCCAGGCCAGGGTCGAGCACCACCCGCAGCGGCGCGACGAAGGGCGTGTCATCGCCCAGGCGCACGGTCAGCGAGGGGTCGTCGGCGAGCACGGTGCCGGCACCGGTGACGATGGCCCCGCACCGCGCGCGCCAATGCTGCACGTCCAGGCGCGAGGCCTCGCCGCTGATCCATTTGGACTCGCCGCTGGCCAGCGCGCTGCGACCGTCCAGGCTGGCGGCCAGCTTGACCCGCAGCCACGGCCGGCCGCGTTCCACCCGCGACAGGAAACCGCGATTGAGCGCGCGCGCCTGCGTTTCCATCAATCCGTTGGCGACCTCGATGCCGGCGGCCTGCAAGCGGGCGAAACCTGCGCCGTCCACCTGCGGGAAGGGGTCGCGCATGGCCGCGACCACTCGCGCCACGCCGGCCTGGACCAAGGCCTGGCTGCATGGACCGGTGCGGCCGGTGTGGGCGCAGGGCTCCAGGGTGACGTAGGCGGTGGCGCCGCGCGCGCGTTCGCCGGCCGCGCCCAGCGCGTGCACTTCGGCATGCGGCTCGCCGGCGCGTTCGTGCCAGCCCTCGCCCACGACCTGCTCGCCGTGCGCGATCACGCAGCCGACCAGGGGATTGGGCTTGGTGGTATAGGCGCCCTTGGCCGCCAGGCGCAGGGCGCGGGCCATGTGGGCGTGATCGGTAGCGGTGAACGGTGCGGCCATGCGGCGGCCTCCTCGGGCGGGCGGTGGAGGCCGGCGCGCGCAACCGCCGGCCTGGAATCCGGATGCGGCTCAGCGCTGGTAGCGGCCGCGCTCGCGGCCGTCGGGCCAGGTCGGCACCAGGCCGTCGCCGTCCACGCGCAGTTCCATGGTCTCGAAGGCCGGGCCGGCCACGGCGCGCGCGTCCAGGTCGATGCGCAGCACGGCGTGGCCGGCGGGCGCGACGGCGATCCGCTCCGGCGTCCCCTGTGGCTCGCCTCGCGGCAGGCTTTGCCCGCCTTCCGGCCAGGCACCGGGCGGCCACAGCGACAGCGCGATCAGGCGCGCGCCGGGGCGCGGGCGGGTGCCGGCGCGGCCGCTGTGATCGCTCACCGTCAGCACGGTGTGGCCATCGCTGAATTCGAACCGCACCGGCACTTCGGAGACCATCATGCGCAGCTCCGGTGCGGTCGCGATCGCCATGTAGCCGCCGCGCCAGTCCGCCGGCGGCGGTACCTCGGCGATCTCCGCCGGTTCGGCGCAAGCGGCAGGCAAGCGCGGCGGCACCGGCGCGCTCCACTCCAGCCCGGCCGCGACATAGGCTTTCTCGGCCTCGTGCAGGGCGCGATCGTAGGCCTGCGCGGCGTCCAGCGCGGGCACCATCGCAGAAGCATCGGCGAGCGCCTCCACCCCACGGGCTTCCAGCGCCGTGCGCGCCTGCGCCAGCCCCGCCAGCGCCGCGCTCGCGGCCCGCTCGCGCTGGGCGCGCTCGGCTGCGGGCACCGGGCCGTCGATAGTCAACGCGGGATAATCCGAGCTTGCGCGAAACGCGAACGGGCAGCGCTCGATCGTGCGCAGGACTTCGGCCTGGCGGTCTTGGTGCAGCAAGGCCTCTTCGGCGTTCGCATCCCAGGGCTCGCTACCGGCCAACCGATACAAGCCCTCGCCCGCCGCCTGGGGCAGCTCGGCGCGCAGCACGATGCGCTCGCCTTCGCGCTGCCAGCGGCCGCTGGCGCTCTGGTCCAGGCCGCCATAGGCCAGGGCATAGTCGAACCGGCCATCGGCGCGCAGGCGCAACTGCGAGCCGACTTCGGTCACGCCGTTGAGATAGTAAAGACCGGCCAGCGCCGCATCGCCGCGCTCGCTGGCCTGTGCCGACGCCGACAGCGCCGCAACGCCGAGCACCGCCCAGACCAGCGCATCCCGCACGCCTGGGCGCGCCCTCATCGTTTCTTGCCCTTGTCCGAACGCGGTTCATCCTCGCCCAGCAACGGCAGTTGGCCGTCGCCGGGCGCGTCGCGCTCCAGCCGGTCGAGCTCCTCGCGGAAATCGGCCACGTCCTCGAACGAGCGATAGACCGAGGCGAAGCGCACATAGCCCACGTGATCGAGCTTGCGCAGCTCGGCCATGACGAACTCGCCGACCCGGCGCGAAGGCAGCTCGCGCTCGGCGGTCATGCGCAACTGATGCACCACCGCGCGCACCGCCGCCTCGATCTGCTCCTCCGACACCGGCCGCTTCTGCAGGGCCCGATCGAAGCCTGCGCGCAGCTTGCGCGCGTCGAACGCCTCGCGCCGCCCGTCGCCCTTGATGATCACCGGCAGTTTCAGCTCGATGGTCTCCAGCGTGCTGAAACGCTCCCCGCAGGCCTCGCACACCCGCCGCCGGCGGATCGTGGCGCCATCGTCGGACACGCGCGAGTCGATCACCCGGGTGTCGTGATGCTGGCAGAAGGGGCAGTGCATGGGGGGCCGGGATTTGGGATTCGGGATTCGGGATTGGGAAGGTCGGGAGCGCTGGCGCCGCATCCAGCATAAGGCCAAGCCGGGGCGCTGCGCTCAGTAATC
>CBIFVU010000356.1:0-3681 GCA_966185905.1 uncultured Lysobacter sp. | reverse complement strand
CGGACCTGAGCCTGATCACCCGCGTGCGCGGCAGCGACTGGGTCTACACCTACCTCAAGTCGTTCTACCTCGACGAGAGCCGTCCGCTGGGCTGGAACAACCAGCTGTTCCCCAACGCCTCCATGCCGAACCCCCTGTGGGAGTTGCAGGGCTTGCAGCACGCCGAGTTCGGCGAGCCGGACAAGGCCACCGGCGAGCGTCCGGTGGAGCACCTCAAGGTGACCCAGCCGGGCAAGCTGGACGCCAAGGGCTTCGACACCGCGGTGCGCGACATCACCGCCTTCCTCGAGTACGCCGGCGAGCCGGCCGCGCTCAAGCGCCAGAACCTGGGCGTCTGGGTGATCCTGTTCCTGGCGCTGTTCACCTTCATCGCCTACCTGCTCAAGACCGAGTACTGGCGCGACGTGGAGCATTGAGGCCGCACGGGCGGGAGCCCGCGCCACGGGCGCGGGTTTTCGGCTACGGTGTCGGTTCCGGCGAGTCGGCGCCGCGCCGCGGGAGAGGACAGGCGGACGCGGCGAGGGCTCGGGGCCGTGACGACCTTCCACAGAGGGTGGGGGGCGTCTTGCGATCGGCGGATTCCGATCGTTGGAGAGGTCGATGATGGCGGCGAGTCCCCGTATGCGTAATGCCCTGACTCTGTTTTCCTCCACCGATTGCGTGCTGTGCCACCGCGTCAGGCTGGTCCTGGCGGCCAAGGGCGTCACATACGACCTGATCCCGGTGGACCCGCAGAACCCGCCCGAGGACCTCGTCGACCTCAACCCCTACCACTCCGTGCCGACCCTGGTCGAGCGCGACTTGGTGCTGTACGCGGCCAGCGTGGTCAGCGAATACCTGGACGAGCGCTACCCGCATCCGCCGTTGATGCCGGTCGATCCGCTGTCCCGCGCGCGCCTGCGCCTGGCCATGCTGCGCCTGGAGCACGACTGGGTGCCGCAGGTGCAGGCCATCCAGATGGGCAACAAGACCCAGGCCGAGGCCGCGCGCAAGCGCCTGAAGGAGCTGCTGACCGCCTCGGTGCCGCTGTTCAAGGCCAGCAAGTTCTTCCTGAACCCCGAAATGAGCCTGGCCGACTGCGCCATGGCGCCGATCATCTGGCGCCTGCCCTCGCTGGACGTACCGCTGCCCAAGGACGGCAAGGCGATCGAGGACTACGGCAACCGCATCTTCCGCAACCCCGGTTTCAGCCGCAGCCTGACCGACCAGGAACGCAAGTTGCGCGACCTGCCGATGTGAGCCGCCGGCGGCCCGGCCGTGCGCGGTGGGCCGCGCCGTCTGGCGCCGCGCTCGGTGGGATGCGCCGGGCCGGGCCGGCCCAGGGAACGCAGCGACCCTGCTGCGCCGGCGGCGCTGCGCGGCGACCGGCGGGAGCATCGCCGCCTCGTGTCCGGCCGGGGCTTGGCGTTAAACTGCCCGGCATGAGCGAAAGCAGCACCCCGATGACCAGCCACCGCCCCTACCTGTTGCGGGCGTTGTACGAATGGATCGCCGACAACGGCATGACCCCGCACCTGCTGGTCGATGCGACCCGCCCGTCGGTGCAAGTCCCCACCCACGCGGTCAAGGACGGCAAGATCGTGCTCAACGTGGCCGCGCGCGCGGTCTCGCACCTGGAAATGGGCAACGACGTGATCCGCTTCAGCGCCCGCTTCGGCGGCGTCAGCCACCCGGTCTCGGTGCCGGTCGGCGCGGTGCTGGCGATCTATGCGCGCGAGACCGGGCAGGGCATGGCCCTGCCGGAGGACGCGAGCCTGGAGGAGGCCGAGCTGGAGCAGGAGCAGGGCGGCGAATCGGCCGAGCCCGGCGCGCCGGTGCTCAGCGCGGTGCCGAGCGAGCCCTCGCCCGAGGGCGACGACGACGGTCCGCACACGCCTACGCCGCGTCGCGGCGGGCACCTGCGCATCGTCAAGTAAGTCGCGCCTGCCGGCCGCCCGCGCCGCGCCGGAGGCCGCCTCCCTTCGCGGGGCCTGGGCGTCGCTGCGCAGCTTCGGCCGCGGCGGCTCAGTGCAACTGGCCGGGCTCGCGCGCCATCGGCCCAGTGAAGGCGACCAGCTTGTCGCCTCGCAGCACCAAGCGGCCGGAATGGCGGTCTTCGCCGTCGATGGAATAGTCGAAGCGGAAGGTGCGCTCGAAACCCAGCCAGCCGCTCTCCTGCCGGACCACGCGCAGGCCGATGGCGTGCACGCTGTGGTCGAGCCATTGCACGCCGGCGGCGCGGCAGGCGTCGCGGCCGGCGGCCTCGGCGCGTTCGGCGGCGGCGCGGCCCGCGCTCCAGAAAGCGTAGGCGGCGGCGCCGAAGATCATGAAGAGGATCAGGCTGGGCATGTCCGCTGTGTCGGGGCGGCCGCGGCGAAAGCCAAGGGGCTCAGCCCGGCGGCGGGCCGAGCTTGAGCGAAAGGTCGATGGCGCGCACATGCTTGGTCAGCGCGCCGATGGAAATGCAGTCCACCCCGTCCTCGGCGATCGCGCGCAGGCCGTCCAGATCGACCCCGCCGGAAACCTCCAGCGGAATCCGCCCGGCGTAGGGCGCGGCATGGGCGATGCGCACCGCCTCGCGGCGGGTGGCGGCGTCGAAGTCGTCGATCAGGATGCGGTCGCAGCCTTCTTCCAGGGCCTGGCGCAGTTGCTCCAGGGTCTCGACCTCGACCACCAACGGCAGTTGCGGGTGCAGCGCGCGCGCGCCGCGGATCGCCGCGGCCAGCGAACCGGCCGCGCGGACGTGGTTCTCCTTGAGCATCACCGTGTCGTACAGGCCGATGCGGTGGTTGCTGCCGCCGCCGGCGCGGACCGCGTACTTCTGCGCCAGGCGCAGGCCGGGCAGGGTCTTGCGGGTGTCCAGGATGCGCGCGCCGGTCCCGGCCACCGCGGCGACATAGCGCGCGGTGACAGTGGCGGTGCCCGAGAGGGTCTGCATGAAGTTCAGCGAGGCGCGCTCGGCGCTGACCAGGGCGCGGGCGCGGCCCTGCAAGGTCGCCAGCACGGTGCCGGCGGCCACGCGCTGGCCCTCGGCCACCCGCCAGTCGATGTGGACCTGGGGGTCCAGGGCGCGGTGGCAAGCGTCGAACCACGGCCGCCCGCACACCACCGCCTCCTCCTTGCACAGCAGGTAGGCGCTGTCGGCGATGTCCGGCAGCAGGGCCGCGGTAACATCGCCGCTGCCCAGGTCCTCGGCCAGCGCCTGGGCGACATCGGCCTCGATCTCGGCCTGGGGCGGCGGCGCCAGGGCGGTGGCGGCGGCGTTCATGCGCTGGGGAACCCTTCCACCTGGGCAGTGGCGATGACGTTCTCCGAATCCAGCAGCGGGATGCCGTCGTCGACGATGTAGACCAGCTTGCGGTCGCGGGTCACCAGGGCCTCGCGCAGCGCCTGGGTCTGGGCCTGGCCGCCGCCGCGGACCACCCCGCCCTGGGCGATGGCGGCGTTGACCGCCTGCAGGCCGCGGCCGTCCAGCGGCAGCAGCGGTTGGCGGGTGGTGGGGCAGACGAGCAGGTCGAGCAGTTTGCGATCCATACGGTGCGATGCCGATACGACGGGACAGGGCGTTAGAATACGTCTTTGCGCCAAGGCCCGCCCCATGTCCCCAGCTTCCGCCACGCCCCCCGCCACCGCCGCGCTCGTCGGCATCGTCATGGGCTCGCGCTCGGACTGGGAGACCATGCAGCACGCCGCCGCCAAGCT
>CBIFVU010000355.1:0-3735 GCA_966185905.1 uncultured Lysobacter sp. | reverse complement strand
GGCGTTCGATAGCGCTTTCCATCCGGTGTCCAGTAAGGGCGAAGCGAAGTGTCCGGGTCGATTTTGACCGAAGTTCGCTGTCCAGGTTCAAAACCCGCGAAAAAAGCCGGGACGAAGCCGGCGCCGGCCGCCGCGCGGCCATTCGCGGGGGGCGGCCCGCTTCGATGCGGAAGCCTGCCGGGGCCGGGGCCGGGGCCGAGGCCGGCGCTGGCCTGCCCGTTCAGCCGCCTGCGGCCCAGCCGGCCCCCGGAAACGCGAAAAGGGCCCGAAGGCCCTTTCCGGCGAACGCGATGCGGCTCAGCGCTGGCTGACCTGCATCACCTTCGGGGTCACGAAGATCAGCAGCTCGGCCTTCTCCTTGCTGCGGCTCTTCTTCTTGAACAGATTGCCGAGGAAGGGGATGTCGGCCAGGAACGGCACCTTGGACAGATCGGTGCGGTCGCGGAACTCGTACACGCCGCCGATCACGACCGTCTGCCCGTCCTCGACCAACACCGCGGTGTTGATGTTGCGCTTGTTGATCTGCGGCACCTGGCCGATCGAGGTGTCGACGAAGCCCTCGATCTCGTCCTTCTTGACGTTCATGTTCAGGAACACGCGGCCGTCGTTGGTGATGGTCGGATTGACCTTCATCTCCATCAGCACGTCCTTGAACTGCACGTTCGGGATCGGGATGCTGTTGCCGCCCTGCTGCGGCGAGATGGTCACGTAGCCGACTTCCTGGCCCTGGCTGATCACCGCTTCGCGCTGGTTGCTGGTGACCACGCGCGGGTTGGACACCACTTCGCCGCGACCTTCGGTCTGCATCGCGTTGAATTCCAGGTCCAGGTTCACCCACTTGCCGAGGATGGTGAAGGCCAGCGCGCCGGCCGGGTTGGCCAGGTTGAGGTTGGTGTTGAGGGCGTTGGGGAACAGGAAGGCCGGGTTGGTGATGGTCTGCAGCAGCGAACGGGCCTGCTGCACCAACTGGTTGGCCGTCTGGGTGTCGCCAGCGTTGCGCGCCGCGGTGGCTTCCTGGTTCAGCAGGTCGGCCTTGCGCTCGATCAGCACGTTCTGGGCGCGGGTGTTGGTGTAGTTCTTGATGCTCTCCAGCGTGCCGCTGGTGATCACATCGCCCTTCTGGCCGGACACGCCGAAACGCGCGCCCAGATCGCGGGCGAAGCTTTCGGTGGCGATGACGATGCGGGCTTCGATCAGGACCTGGTCGACCGGGCGGTCGATGACCCGGATCAGTTCCTTCATCTGCGCGACCTTCTTGGGAATGTCGCTGATCATCAAGGTGTTGGTGCGCTCGTCGGCGACCAGGCGGCCGCGCGGCGAGAGGAAGCCGTTCTCGCCCTGCGAGTTTTCGTTGCCGCCGCCTCCGGTGCCGCCGATGCCCTTGGCCTCGGTCAGCGCCTTGTAGATCGCCGGAGCGTTGTGGTAGTTGACCTGGACGTACTCGGTCACCAGGTCCACGCGGTTGTCCAGCGCGATGCGGGCGTCTTCGCGGTCCTGCTCGTACTTGGCGACCTCGGCCTGCGGCGCGACCCAGACCACGTTGCCGCTGCGGCGCTTGTCCAGGCCCTTGGCCTGCAGGACGATGTCCAGGGCCTGGTCCCAGGGCACGTTCACCAGGCGCAGGGTCACGTTGCCCTGCACGGTGTCGGCGGCGACGATGTTGAGGTTGGACTCCTCGGCGACCAGCTGCAGGACGGTGCGAACCGGCACGTCCTGGAAGTTGAAGGTCACCGGGCGGCCGGAGTAGGCGCGGGTGCCGACGGCGCCGCTGCCGGCCGGAGTCGGCATCGACGTCACGCCAGCGCCGGCAGCCGGACGGGCCGCAGTGGCCGGCGCGCCGACCGCGCGGTTGCCGGCGGCCTGCGCGGTGCGCGGCACGACTTCCACGATGTACTCGCGGCCGGTCTGGTAGGCCATGGTGTCGTAGGCGCCGCTGGTGTTGAGCACCAGTTGCGCGCCAGCGCCCTTGGTGCGCGCTTCGATGCGCTGCACCGGGGTGGCGAAGTCGACCACGTTCAGCGGCTTCTGCAGCGAGGCCGGCAGTTGGGCATTGCCCACGTCCACCAGCACTTCGGCGCCCTGGCTCTTGAGGTCGGGCATCGCGCCGTCGCCGCTGAAGCGCACGATCAGCTTGCCGGAGCCGCCGTCGCCGCGCTTGAAGTCGATGTTGGCGATGGAGATCACGCCCGGCAGTTGCTTGGACGGATCGGCGCTCGGAGTCGGGGCGACCTGGACCGCGGCCGCCTGCGGCGCGGGCGCCGTCGTGGCGGCGGGCGCGGCCGCATGCACCGCGCTGATGCCGGCGAGCAGGCCGAGCACGAGCCCGGTCAGGCGCGGGCCCGCCTTGGCGGCGCCGGAAGCCATGGGGCGTCGGGCCGACGGCGCGGATTTGGCGTTGAGTACGATCATCATGCTATCCCCTAATCATTGATCTTCCAGCGCCACGGAAGCCGGTCGTTCCAGCCAGCCGCCTGCGCCATCCGGCACCAGTTCCACCAAGTCGATGCGCTCCTCAGACACGGCGGTCACGCGACCGTCGTTCTGCCCCATGTACGCACCGGGTCGAACACGATAAGTCACTTTATCCGGCGCCATCACCAGCGCCACCATCCCGGAACCCCGGCCCAGCGTGCCGACCATGTCCAGGCCGTCCAGCGGGAAGGCTTCCAGAGGCTGCTTGCGCCGCACCTTGTCCGGGCGCAGGCCGGAGCCGTCGTCCTCGTCGGTGAAGGCGGTGCTGAACGGGTCGCGCAGGTCCTGAGCGGCATATTCGAACGTCTCGAACTGCTGCATGACCGGCAACGGGTCCAGCGGCGGAGCCGGGCGGGCCTTGACTTCGGCCACCCAGGTTTCCAGGTTGGGCGCATCGCCCGGCGTGCTGGTCACGCTGCGGAAGCAGCCGGTGGCCAGCAGGGCCAGGCCCACGGCCAGGCCCGCGGCGAGCAGGGAACGGTTATGAGTCGTCGGTCGGGCGTTCATCAGTTGCCCTCCTTCGGTTGGCCGTCGCCTTCCGCGCCGTCCTCGGGCTTGCTTTGCGCAGCCATCTCTTCCTCATCGAGGTAGCGATAGGTCTTGACCGTGCCGGCGAGCTCCAGGGGGCTGTTCGGGGTGATCCCGCCCAGCGCGTCCCGGCCGCTGTTGCCCTTGGGCTTCAGCGAAATATCGTGCATGGTCATGATGACCACGCGCGGCAGCGAAGCCACGCCGCTGACGAAGGCGCCGAACTGGTGGTAGGTGCCCACCATGCGCAGCGCGATCGGCTTCTCGGCGTAGAACTCCTTGGGCACTTCGGCGCCGGGCTGGAACAGCTCGTTGGAGATGCCGGTGGCCAGGGCGGTCTGGGAAATGTCGACGATCAGGTCGGGCATTTCGGTCTTGCTGGGCAACTGGCGCAGCATCTGCTGCAACTGCTGCTCCATCTGCACCAGCTGCTGCTTGAGCGGCTCCAGGTTGGCGGCGCGGCCCTGCTTGGTCTCGAAGGTGGCGCGCAGCTCGGTTTCCCGGCCTTCCAGGCTTTCCAGCGTGGTGCGCTTGTCGGAGACGAACAGGTACCAGGCCAGGCCCACGATCACCAGCCCGACCAGGGCGCAGAACACGATCTGCGCCTTCCGCGGCCAGCTGCCGATGCTGTTGAGGTCGAGGTTCTTCATCGAAGCCTTGCTCACGACGCGGCTCCTGTCTTGGTGGGGGCCGGCGCGGGCTTGGCGGGCTCAGTGGGCTTGGCCGGGGCGGCGG
>CBIFVU010000354.1:0-3748 GCA_966185905.1 uncultured Lysobacter sp. | reverse complement strand
CGACCAGGATCAGGCGCCGGTCGGTGAACACGATCAGGTCGCGGATCTCGCCGAAGGCGCGCAGCACGTTCTCGCCGGCCGCCAGCAGCGGCGCGAAGTCTTCGTTGACCTTGTCGGTGGGTTTTTCGCCGGCGTGGCCGAGCAGGGTGTCGAGCAGGCCCATGGCGCGATCCTTTCGCGAGAGGTGTGCTGCGCATCCTAGCGCACCGCCGGGTGGCCTGTAGGAGCAGCGCTAATGCGAGTCAGCCGCGGCGATGTACGCGAGCGTTCGCGCCGAAGCCCGGCCACCCGGTACCGGGCGTCCGCTGCGGGGGGCGATCGTGCGGATCATCGTTGCAGCGCTTTGCGGTGTGGATCCGAGGGGCCGATGCGCGGGGTCGCGGCTTGCGCCGCTCCTACGGCGAGGCTCGCCCGGGGCAGGCGGCGAGGATTTCGGGCAGGCGCGAGCGCACCGGCGTGGGCGCGATGCCGAGCTTGAGCAGGCCGTTCTCCACGCTGGTCGAGTCGGTCTGCAGCGAGCGCCAGTTGTCGCGGCTGATCGGCTTGCCCGGCAGGTGTTCGCCGATCTCGGCCTGCAGCCTGCCCAGCGCATCGGGCAGCGGCAGCACGCCGCGCAGACGGCCGCGCGCGCGTGCGCCGGCGCGCACGATCTCGGCCAGGGTCATCACCTCCGGCCCGACCAGGTTGTAGCTGCGGCCGATATGGGCCGGGTCGGCCAGGGCCTTGGCGAAGGCCTGGACCACGTCGCCCACCCACACCGGCTGGAAGCGCGCGCTGGCGCGCCCCAGCGGCAGCAGCGGGGCGTAGCGCAGCAGGGCGTCGAAGCGGCAGAACAGGCCGTCGCCCGGGCCGGCGATCACCGAGGGCCGGAACAAGGTCCAGTCCAGCTTCGATGCGCGCAGCGCCTGCTCGGCGCGGCCGCGCGATTCCAGATAGTGGCTGTGGCCGGTGCCGGCGTTGAGCGCGCTCATCTGCAGCAGGCGGGCCACGCCCATCTCGCGCATCGCCTGGATCAGCGTTTCCAGCAATTCGACATGGACATGGGCGAAGCCGGCGCCGCTGTCGCCGCGCTCGTTGAGGATGCCGATCAGGTTGGCGACCGCGTCCACGTCGTCCAGGACTGCGCGCAGGAAGTCGGGGTGGCCGACATCGCCCTCGATGATGCTGGCCTCGCGCGAGAGCAGGCGCTTCTTGTGCGGGTCCACGCCGCGGCTGAGCACGGTGACGCGGTCGCCCTCGGCCAGCAGTTGCGCGACCAAGTGGCGGCCGACGAAGCCGGTGCCGCCCAGGACCAGGACGTGTCGGCGCGCCACGGCCAGCCTCAGCCGCCGTCCGCGGGCGCGTCCGCGGCGGCGTCGGTGTCGGCCTGGGGCGCGGGCTGGCCGCTGGCCGGCCGGCCCGCCGCCGGCGTGGCGGCCGGCCTGGCGCTGGCGGACGCGCCGGCCGGGCAGGCGAAGGATTTGCGCTTGGCGTTGTTGCGGCCGAGCATGCGGTCGGTCACGTTGAGCGCATCGCCGTTGAGGCGCCAGTCGTAGAGCACGCTGAAGGCCAGCACGCGCGCGACGTACTCGCGGGTTTCCTTGTAGCTGATGGTCTCGATCCAGAAATCCGGATCCATGCCGGGGCGCTGGGACTGCCAGCGGCCCAGTGGCGCCGGGCCGGCGTTGTAGCCGGCGATGGCGTGGTAGGGCAGGCCGCCGTACTTGTCCAGCAACTGCCGAAGATAGGCCGTGCCGAGGATGATGTTGGTGTCCGAGTCGTACAGGCTGTCGGCGCCGGCCCAAGGCAGGCCGAGGCTCTTGGCCACGCCCGCGCCGGTGCTGGGCAGCACCTGCATCAGGCCGCGCGCGTTGGCGCCGGAGCGCGCCTTCGGATGGAACACGCTCTCGGCGCGGATCTCGGCGGCGACCCAGGCCGGGTCGATGCGGTTGCTGGCGGCCTCGCGGCGGATGGTGGCGTCGTGGTGCAACGGGAAGCGCAGGTAGTACAGGCGTTGCTCGTAGGGATCGCGCGCGTTGAGCGAGAACACCGCGCGGTCGAACCAGTAGTGGCTCTGCGCGACTTCCACCGCGAGCCGGCGCTGGTCGTCGTCGAAGCGGGCCAGGGCGCTGTCCCATTCGCGCACGGCCCACGCCACGCGGTCGAGCTGGAACAGGCCCATGGCGCGGACGATGGCCGCGTCGCGCGCGATCGCCGCCTTGGCCGCAGCGCTGTCGTTGGGCTGCACCGGGCACAGGCTGTAGGGCGCACCGAGCCGGTCGGAGGCCAGGAAACCGTGGAAGTCGGCGTTGCGCGCCGATTCGCGGTACAGGCGCTGGGCGGTGGCGGCATCGCCGCTGCGCTCGCTCAGGCGCGCTTCGAAATACTGCCAGCGCGATTGCCCGCGCTGGGCCGGGCCCATCTGCCGGATCGCGGCCAGGGCCGCGTTCCAGTCCGAACGCGCCATGGCCTCGCGCGCGCGCCATTCGTGCAGGCGCTCGTCGTAGGACACCGCGGGCACGGCGTTGAGCCGGCGCGCGGATTCGGCATCGTAGGAGGCCACCGACCACAACGCGGCCTGGTAGAGCACGCGGCCGCGGTCCTCATCGCCCATGCCCAGGGCGTTGGCGTACTTGGGCAACTGCGACTCGGCGCTGGCCGGCTGCGCCTTGGCCAGGCGGGCCAGGCCGTGCGAGGCCATGGCCCGGCTGCGGTCGGTCTTGGGCCAGGACAGCGCGCTTTCGTTGACCTTGTCGATGAAGCCGGCATAGCCGTTGGCCAGGGCCAGTTCGGCCGCGGGCAGGCCGCGCGCGGCCGAGCGCATGACCGCCGGCTGCCATTCGGCGGCGGCCGCGTCGATGCGTTCCCAGCGCAGCTCCGCGCTCAGGCCGCCGCGTGCGGCGAGCACCGCGAACGGCGCATCGCAGGCATCGGGTAGGGACTTGCCGCTGCTGCGCCAGATCGCCTGGGCGTCCTGGTTCCATTGCGCATCGACCTTGCCCAGCGCCTGGCGTGCGTTCAGTTCGGCGCAGCGCAGGCTGGCGCTGCGCGCCTTGCCGCTGATGCTGCGTGGGGTCCAGGCATCGAGGAAGGCCGGCCAGTCCTGGCGGCGTGCGGTCGCGGCCAGCCAGATCTCGCGGAACGCGTCGCCGGAGGCCTCCTGGCCGCGGCGTGCGAGGAAGTCGCGGGCGCGGCCATTGTCCAGGCTGTCGATGTCGCGGCGCAGTTGCGCGTACTCGACCCAGCCATAAAGCGGGTGGCGGGCGAGGTCGGCGTACTGGCCGGCGTCGAAGCTGCCGCGCTCGGCCGCATCCAGGGCCGCGCGCAGGCGTGGCAACTGCGGATCGGCAGTCGGTGCGGGCAGCGCATTGGCCACCGGCGCCGGCTTGACCGCAGCGCTGGCCGGCCCGGCGCTGGCGATGGGAGCGCTGGCCGTGGTCTGGGCGCAGGCGGTGGTGGCCAAGGTCGCGCAAAGCGCGGCGAACAGGAGAGTGTGAGGGCGCGTGGGCATCGCCGGACTATAGCCGAGCGCGGATGAATGTCTTATGTGAACAGCCGGTCGGACCCAAGGAATGCGACGAGAGCCGCGCGCCGCGTCCGACACCTCCGACACCTCATCCGCCGCGCGCCGACCCGCGCCAGCCGCACGGCCGAACGCGCTCGTTTCCCAGGCGGACGAGCATCCCAGCGCGGAAGAACAAGTGAACCGCCGCCCCGCACGAACGCCGCGCGCGCCCACCCATCGCTCCCACCACAGCATCGCCTGCCC
>CBIFVU010000353.1:0-3762 GCA_966185905.1 uncultured Lysobacter sp. | reverse complement strand
GGAGGGCGGCAGTCGGGCCGGACGGGCCGCAGCTTTCCATCGGCGCGGGCGGAGGAGGGCCTGCCGGCCTTTACAATGGGACGATGGAAACAGCGCATCCCGATACGGTCTGGCAAGAACGCTTCGCCGGCGTGGACCGGCTCTATGGCCGCGGCGCCGTCGCCCGCTTCCGCGATTGCCGCGTCGCGGTGGTCGGCATGGGCGGCGTGGGCTCCTGGGCGGTGGAGGCCCTGGCCCGCAGCGGCATCGGCCACCTGAGCCTGATCGACGCCGACGACTTGTGCGTGTCCAACACCAACCGCCAGTTGCCGGCCCTGGAAGGGCAGTACGGCCGGGCCAAGGTGGAGGCCATGGCCGAGCGCTGCCGCGCCATCAATCCGGCCATCCAGGTCGATCCGATCGCCAGTTTCCTGACCCCTTCCAACCTGGACGCCCTGCTGGACCGCGGCTTCGACCTGGTGCTCGACGCCTGCGACAGCTTCCGCAGCAAGGTCGAGCTGATCGCCTGGTGCCGGCGGCGCAAGCGGCCGGTGATCGTGGTCGGCTCGGCCGGCGGGCGCCTGGACCCGACCCTGGTGCGGGTGCGCGACCTGTCGCGGACCGAGCACGACGCGATGCTGGCGCTGATCCGCAAGAAGCTGCGCGGCGAGTTCAACTTCCCCAAGAACCCGGGCCGCTACTTCGGCGTGTCGGCGATCTATTCGCTGGAGAACGTCCAGTATCCGCAGCCCGACGGCAGCGTCTGCGGCCTGCGGCCGAAGCTGGACGGCGAGGCCGCGCTCAAGCTCGACTGCGGCGCCGGACTGGGCGCGGCCACCCACATCACCGGCGCCTTCGCCTTCGCCGCGGTGGGGCGGGCGCTGGAACTGCTGCTCAAGCCCAAGCCGGCCGCGGCGCCGGCCGCGCCCGGGCCCGAGACGCCGGCCGCGGCCTGAGCGCTGCGCTCAATCCGCCGGCAGGCCGAACAGGCGCCGCGCATTGGCCGCCGTCGCCTGGGCCAGCGCCTCGGGCGCGCAGTCGCGCAACTGCGCGATCACCGCGCACACCTCGGCCAGCCGGGCCGGCTCGTTGCGCTGGCCGCGGATGGCCGCATCGGGCTGGTCGGGGGCGTCGGTCTCCAGCAGCAACTGCTCCAGCGGCATCTGCGCGGCCAGGCGGCGCAGGCGCTGGGCGCGCGGGTAGCTCACCGGGCCGCCCAGCCCCAGCAGGAAACCGAGCTTGCGCAACTGCGCGGCCTGCTCCGGGCTGCCGGAAAAACTGTGGACCACCCCGCGCACGCCCGGGAAACGGCGGATCGCGGCGATGACCGCATCCACTGCGTGGCGCGCGTGCACGATCACCGGCAAGTCGAAGGCCTGGGCCAGCCGCAACTGGCCGTCGAAATAGAAGGACTGCCGCTCCCGGTCCAGGTCCGGGACGAAATAGTCCAGGCCGCATTCGCCGACCGCGGGCGGGCGCTCGCGCTCGATCCAGTCGGCCAGCGCGTCCAGGTGCTCGGGCCGGTGCGAGGACAGGTACATCGGGTGCAGGCCGTAGGCGGGGAACAGGCCCGGCGCGCTGGCGCAGACCTCGCGCAACTTGGGCCAGCCGGCCGCGTCCACCGCCGGCACCACTTGCGCCCGCACGCCAGCCGCGCGCGCGCGGGCGATCACCTGCGCGCGGTCGGGGTCGAACTCGGCCGCGTCCAGGTGGCAGTGGCTGTCGATCAAGCCGGGCATGCGCTCAGCGCGCAGGCGGTGCCGGCGGCTCGACCGGCGGCGGCGACTTGCGGTTCTTCCAGTTCGCCAGCAGCAAGGTGCCCAGGCCCAGCAGCAATTCGTCGGCGAAGGGCACGATGTCGGGGATCACCAAGTCCACCGTGAACAAGGTGGCGGTCAGCAGGAACAGGCGCGGATAGCTCAGGCGGCCGAGGAAGCCGAGCATCGGTGCGATCAGCGGATTGGCCATGGCGGGACGTGGATGTGACGGCGGTTGCAAACACGCTAGCACGCGCCCGGGTGAGGATTCAGACAGGGGACAGATTGGCGAAAATCAATAGGCACCGGTTCAGCATTCCGGTGGTGGAATGACCCCGTCCACACCGCGCCCCTCGCCGGGGCGCCACACCACCGCGGTTTCCGGCCGCTGCAGGAGGCTCCACATGAACAAGAACCTGATTGCTGTCGCGATCGCGTCGCTGCTGGTAGGCGGCGTGGCGGTTGCGGCGTTCCAGAGCTTCCGCGGCCCCAGCGCGGGCGAGGTCCCTGCGGCCGGCCTGAATCCGGCCGGCCCCGGCGCCCAGTTCCAGACGGGCGACGCCGGCGCCCAGGGCGACATCGCCGCCACCGGCGCGATCGCCGGCACCCCGCAGGTCGATTACGCCGACGTGGTCAACGTCAAGCCGATCAACCAGAAGGAAAAGCTGTACGCCACCGTCATCGGCACCGACCCGGTGCGCGAGACCAGCACGGTCTCCACGCCGCGTGAGGTCTGCGACGACGTGGTCGTGCAGGAGCGCCTGCCCGAGCGCGACGGCAACGTCGGCGGCACCGTGGCCGGCGCGGTCATCGGCGGCCTGCTGGGCAACCAGGTCGGCGGCGGCAACGGCAAGAAGGCCGCCACCGCGGCCGGCGCCGTGGCTGGCGGTTTCATCGGCAACCGGGTCGACCGCAACCATGTCGGCGGCCGGGTGGTCAACCGCACCGAACGCCAGTGCCGCACCGTGTCCGATACCTCGCAGTCCTCGCGCGTGGTCGCCTACAACGTGACCTACCGCAACCCGGACGGCACCACCGGCACCATGCGCACCGAGTCCAAGCCCGGCAGCCGCATCGCCCTGGGCAGCGAGGACAAGGTGGTGGGCTACGACGTGACCTACCGTTACCAGGGCCAGGAACAGACCGTGCGCATGGACGAGCGTCCGACCCAGCGCCTGCCGGTCATCGACGGCCAGGTGGTCACCCAGACCGCCGCGGCCAGCGTGCCCAGCCGCGGCTGAGCCGGCGGCGCCCTCGCAGCATCCCCACGGGGCCGGCCCAGCCGGCCCCGTTTTTTTTGCCGCTCCGGCCGGCTGGGGCAGAGCGTGGGCGCGGGATCGTCGCCGGCAGGCGGGCGACGGCGGGCTCGGGGCCGGCGGGCGCCGCGGCCGGCAACCGCCGCTTGCGGCTGCGAGCGTCCCGGGCTGTCGCCACCGCGCGCTGGCCGGCGCTGTGCTGTGCCTTTGGCCCCGCCGGCCATCCGCGTCCGGCCCGCCACGATCCATGCGGTCGCCGCCGCGGCAGGCCGTCCGGCGGCGCGCGGCCACGTTTGCGCGATCGTCGCCCCTGCGGCGCTGCGCCCGGGCCGGCCTCGCCGTTGCTGCCAGCGCCGTGCCGCTGCTTGCCACCGGGTCCGGGCCGCTCGGCCGGGCGGCGCCGCGACCCGCCAGCCCCGGCCTTACCGCGGCCGGACGCGCCCATTACAATGGCCGTCTTTTCTGTCCAAACAGGTCTCCTGAGCGCGCCATGGCCCTGCATCCCTACGATCTCTACGACGTCCGTTCCCTGCTCAGCGAAGAGGAGCGCGCCGTACAGGACACCGTGGCCCGCTTCACCGATGAGCGCGTGCTGCCGATCATCGGCGACGCCTTCGACCAGGGGCGTTTCCCCAAGGAGCTGATCCCGGAAATCGCCGAGCTGGGCCTGCTGGGCTCCTCGCTGCCCGAGCAGTACGGTTGCGCCGGCCTCAATGCGGTCAGCTACGGCCTGATCTGCCAGGAACTCGAGCGCGGCGACAGCGGCATCC
>CBIFVU010000352.1:0-3804 GCA_966185905.1 uncultured Lysobacter sp. | reverse complement strand
GCCCACCTGCACGCTGATCCGGCCGTCGGCAAGCTTGGCGTCGTCCAGCGCCTCGGACAGTTCCGGGCCGTAGCTGGAGGTGTCGGTGTACTGCAACTCGGCATGGACCGGGCCGAAATCGCGGGTCAGCGCCAGCAGGTAATCGTTGTAGCTGTCGCCGGCAGCGTCTTCCAGATCGTAATGGCCGACCTGGGCCTTCAGCCCGAAGCCGCTTTCGCCCAGCGGCCATTCGCCGCCGGCGTGCCAGTAGTAGCCCTTGCCGCCGAGGCCGAAGATGTCCGGCGAATACGCCAGCCCGACGCTGTAGTACTCGGCGAAGGACAGCGTGCCCTCCAGCTCGGTGTAGTCGTAGTCGTAGCCGCTGCGCGCGCCCGGGTAGGCGGCGCGGGTCAGCACCAGGTCCAGTTCCAGCCCGGGGCGCAGCTCGCCGGCCCAGCCCAGGTAGCCGTCGAGTTCGTAGTCGATGCCGTCGTCTTCCTCGCCGGCCGCGGTGAAGTCGATGCTCGAAGCCCACAGCCCGGCGTAGAAGCCGCTGCGGTGCTCCAGATTGACCTCGACCTGCACGGCCGGGTCTTCCTGGGTCTGGGACACGCCGCGCCAGACATAGTCGCTCATGGCGACGATGCCGCCGTGCGCTTGCCAGGCCGCGTCCTCGCCGGCGGTCCCGGCCTCATCCTGGGCCAGGGCCGGCGCGGCGGTGAAGACCAGCGCGGCGGCCAGCGCCAGGCGCAGCGGCAGCGACGAAGGACGGCGGAGGCGGATCGGCATGGCCTGGGATCTCCCGGACTGAGGCGGTGTGGGCAAGGGGGTTGGAGCGCGGCGGCAGGCGCCGGACCTCGCGCCAGGGCGCGAACGATAGCGCACGCGGCCGTTGCGCACATCCCACGGCGGCGACCGCGATCTGACACGCGCGACGCTGCGCCTCCTCCGGCGCCCCTGCACGACGGGCGGGGCAGGCCGGGCGCCTGGGCGTCGGGCCGGCTTCGCGGCGGCCCCGGCGGCGCGCTCCCACACCCGACTGCGCGCGCAACGGCCGCTGCCGCCCCGCTCGCCCGCCCGAGCCACCCGCCGGCCAACCTCGGCGACCGCCCCAGGCGGCGCGCCCCGCCTGTGCGCCGACCTGCTTGCAGGCTCCGCTGAGCCGCACGCGGGACCCGCGCGGGTCGCCGAGGGCGAGGCTGCGCCGATGCCCGCGTCACGGCCCTGGCCGGCTTCCCTGCGTTCACGCCTCCTGCATTCGCGCAGTACCGCGTTGACACCGCCGGGACAGGCTCCGAACATCATCGCCGCCGACCGCCCGCACCTTCGCGCCGGCGCCCCGCTCTGCCGACCCACCCGGGTCTTCCTTCCGCTTCCAGGAGTTCGCCGTGACCCTTCGCCTCGCCCCGCTCGCCTGCGCCTGCGCCCTGTTGCTCGCCGCCTGCGGCGGCGGCAAGCAGCCCGACGCCGCCGCGCCCAACGCGCCGGCCGGCGCCGAGGAGAAGCAGCTCAACGTCTACAACTGGTCGGACTATGTCGCCGACGACACGGTCAAGAACTTCCAGGCCGCCACCGGCATCAAGGTCAACTACGACGTCTACGACGCCAACGAGACCTTGGAAAGCAAGCTCACCGCCGGCGCCTCCGGCTACGACGCGGTGTTCCCCTCCGCTCGTCCCTTCGCCCAGCGCCAGGTCAAGGCCGGCCTGTACGCCAAGCTGGACAAGAGCAAGCTGCCCAACTGGCGCCACCTGGACCCGCAGTTGCTGCAGAACCTGGCCTCCATCGACCCGGGCAACGAGCACCTGGTGCCGTACATGTGGGGCACCACCGGCCTGGGCCTGAACGTGGACAAGATCAAGCAGGCGCTGGGCGAAAACGCGCCGCTGGACTCCTGGTCGCTGCTGTTCGACCCGGCCAACGCGGCCAAGCTGGCCAAGTGCGGCATCACCGTGCTCGACGACGATCAGGAAACCTTCGGCGCGGCGCTGATCTGGCTGGGCCGCGACCCCAACGCCGGCGCCGCCGACGAGATCGACGCGGTCAAGAAGGTCTACGCCGCCATCCGCCCGCACGTGCGCACCTTCAACAACGCCGAGTACAAGGACGCCTTCGCCAATGGCGACGCCTGCCTGGTGATGGGCTATTCCGGCGATATCGCCCAGGCCAGCACCGCCGCCTTCGATGCGGCCAAGAAGGCCGGCCAGCCGGCGCCGAACCTGCGCTTCGTGATCCCCAAGGAGGGCGCGATCCGCTGGGTGGACGTGATCGCCATCCCCAAGGACGGCAAGCACCCGGGCAACGCCCACGCCTTCATCGACTACCTGCTCGACCCCAAGGTCTCCGCGGCGATCAGCAACCACGTCGCCTACGCCAGCGCCAACAAGGACGCCACCGCCCTGATCGACCCGGCCATCGCCCAGGACCCGGGCGTGTATCCGCCCGAGGCGGTGCGGGCCAAGCTGGTCGATCCCAAGTCGCTGCCCGAGGACGTGCAGCGCCAGCGCGTGCGCGCCTGGACCAGCATCAAGAGCGGGCACTGAGCCGGTGAGCGTGCCCGCTTCCCGCTCGCCCGCGCTGGAACCCTGGCGCGATCCGGCCGCGCAGCCGTTCGTGCGCATCGAGGGCGTGACCAAGACCTTCGGCAAGGTCTACGCCTGCGACGACATTTCCCTGGACGTCTACCGCGGCGAGTTCTTCGCCCTGCTCGGCGGCTCGGGCTCGGGCAAGAGCACCCTGCTGCGGGTGCTGGCCGGGTTCGAGTCGCCCGACCGCGGCCGGGTGCTGATCGACGGCGTGGACGTGACCGCGCTGCCGCCCTACCAGCGGCCGGTCAACATGATGTTCCAGAGCTATGCGCTGTTCCCGCACATGAGCGTGGCCCAGAACATCGCCTTCGGCCTGAAGCAGCGCATGCCCGGCGAGCCGCGGCTGGAGGCCGGCGAGATCCGCGACCGGGTGCAGGCGATGCTGGAGCTGGTGCGCATGCCGCAACTGGGCAACCGCCGCCCCGACCAGCTCTCCGGCGGCCAGCGCCAGCGCGTGGCGCTGGCGCGCGCGTTGGCCAAGCAACCCAAGCTGTTGTTGCTGGACGAACCGCTGGGCGCGCTGGACAAGAAGCTGCGCGAGCACACCCAGTTCGAGTTGGTCAGCATCCAGGAGCGGGTCGGCACGACTTTCATCATGGTCACCCACGACCAGGAAGAGGCCATGACCATGTCCTCGCGCATCGCGGTGATGGACGCCGGCCGCATCGTCCAGGTATCCACGCCGGCGGTGCTGTACGAATATCCGGCCACCCGCTTCGTGGCCGAATTCATCGGCGGCATCAACCTGCTGGAAGGCCGCGTGCTCGGCCAGGACGAGGCCGGCGGCCTGCTGCGCATCCACAGCGACGGTATCGGCGGGCAGTTGCTGGCCCGCCACCCCGATCCCTTGCCGGAGGGCACCGCGGTCGGGATCGCGGTGCGGCCGGAGAAGATCGACGTGCACGAGACCCGGCCCGAGGGCCTGGACAATGTCGTGGTCGGCAAGGTGCGCGACATCGCCTACCTGGGCGATGTGTCGATCTACCACGTACAGACCGAGGCCGGCGCGGTGCTGCGGGTGCAAGAGACCCATGTGGCGCGCAGTTCCGAACCGCACTACGACTGGGACGACACCCTGTGGCTGTCGTGGGACGCGGGCAGCGCCGTGGTGCTGGTCTCGTGAGCCGCGGATCGATCCAGAGCGGCCGCAGCCGCGGCCCGGGCGCGCGGTCCGCGGCCGCCTTTGTCGCGGAGGTGCGGCCGTGAGCGCGCAGGAACACAAGCGGGGCGCTGGGGT
>CBIFVU010000351.1:0-3804 GCA_966185905.1 uncultured Lysobacter sp. | reverse complement strand
TTGTCGAAGGTGAGCTTGACGCCGACCACGCGGGCGCCGTTCCACTCGCCCATGGTGACGATGCCGTAGTCGGGGATCGAGGTCGCGTCCGAGCCGGCCCAGGGGCCGGTCAGGCCGAAGCAAGGCACTTCGCGGCCGTCGGCCAGGCGCGGCAGGTAATGGTCCTTCTGCTCCTGGGTGCCGTAGTGCATCAGCAACTCGGCCGGGCCCAGCGAGTTGGGCACGCCGACGGTGGAGCTGACCACGCTGGAGACCGAGGCCAGCTTCTGGATCACCTTGTGGTTGGCCAGCGCGCTGAAGCCCAGGCCGCCGTATTCCTTGGGAATGTTCAGGCCGAAGAACTTGTTCTTCTTGATGTAGCTCCACAACTGCGGCGACAGATCGGCGTCGATGTGGGTGATCTGCCAGTCGTTGGTCATCTTGCACAGTTCTTCCACCGGGCCGTCGAGGAAGGCCTGCTCCTCGGCGGTCAGCTCCGGCTTGGGCTGGCTGAGCAACTGCTGCCAGTCGGGCTTGCCCGAGAACAGTTCGCCCTCGAAACCGACCGTGCCGGCTTCCAGCGCGGTGCGCTCGGTCTCCGACAGCGGCGGCAGGATCTTGGTGTAGAAGCCCAGCAGCGGCTTGGTGATGAACGGCAGGCGGATGGCCGGGATCAGCAGCGGCAGCGCGATCAGCGCGACCAGGGCGGCGGCCACCAGGGTGGCGACCGGGTTGGCGCCGAGCAGGTAGCAGGCCACCAGCGCCGTCGCAGTCAGCGCGGCCCAGACCGGCAGGCGCAGGCGGTGGTAGGCGGCGATGGCGCCGACCAGCAGGAAGGCGAGGAAGGGGATCGCGATACTCATGACGGCGCTCCAGAGGATGCGGCGAGACTCAGGCTAGTGGGGCACGTGTGATGCCGGCGGCGAAGCGGCGCGGCGGTGGCCGCGCGGGCCGGGACGGGGCGCCATTCAAACGCTGGCATCAAACGCTTAACATACGGACGAGTATGGAATTGCCTCCGGGCGCTGTCAACCGACCCCAGCGCGGTGCCGGCGCAACGCTGCGTTTTCCTCGCCGCGATTGGCGCCGATGCGGTTTTTCCCTGGTTTCTTGCTGCATTGCAGCATCGCGCGCCTAGCGCGCCGCGGTCGAACCTTCGCTGTACCGGCCTGGCCGATTGCTGCACTGCGTACTGTTCCCGACCTGGGCGTATGGATAAACTTGCGCTCCATGAACGCCCCCGCCTCGAACAAGCCCGAGCCCAAGCTCGACACTCCGTCCGCAGCGCCGGCCGCCAAGGCCGAGGGCCGCGCCGACAAACCCGAGCGCAGCGGCCGGCTCAGCGCCGACGACTGGGCCCAGGCCGCGCTCGACCTGATCGCCGAACAAGGCGTGGCGGCGGTGGCGGTCGAACCGCTGGCGCGCCGGCTCGGCGTGACCAAGGGCAGCTTCTACTGGCACTTCCCCTCGCGCGACGCCCTGCTGGTGGCGGCGCTGGAGCGTTGGGAGAAGGTCGAACAGGAAACCGTGTTCGGCCAGCTCGAGCCCATCCCCGATCCGCGCCAGCGCCTGCGTTCGCTGTTCCACCTCGTCGCCCACGAGGTCAAGTCGCACATCATCTATTCCGAACTGCTCAAGGCCCTGGACCATCCGGCCGTGCAGCCGGTGATCGGGCGCGTGTCCGAGCGCCGCCTGGACTATCTCACCGCGTCCTTCCGCCAGGCCGGGCTGAGCCGCACCGACGCGCAGCACCGCGCGCGCCTGCTCTACGCGGCCTATGTCGGCTTCCTGCAGCTGAACCTGCAGCTGCACCAGACGCGCATGCAACACGACGAGTTCGAGGCCTATGTCGAGCACATGATGGCCACGCTGATCCCCTCGTCCTGACCGTTTCCTTCGTTCGTCGATCCCCCGGCTGGAGAGTTATCCCGTGAATGCCATTTCCAAAGACGCCGCCCCCGCGACTGCCGTGCCGGGGAGCGCGGGCAGTCTGCTGGTCGCCCTCAACGAATGGGTCGCGCAGGTCGCCGCGCTGACCCGTCCCGACCGCATCCACTGGTGCGACGGCAGCGATGCGGAGCATGCGGCCCTGGTCGAGCAGATGCTGGCCGACGGCACCCTGGAAGCCCTCAACGGGCAGACCCATCCGGGCAGCTACCTGCATCGCTCGCATCCCGACGACGTGGCGCGGGTGGAGCACCTGACCTTCGTGTGCACGCGCGAGCGCGAGGACGCCGGCCCGAACAACCACTGGATGGCGCCGGCCGAAGCCCACGCCAAGATGGACGCGCTGTTCGAGGGCTGCATGCGCGGCCGCACCCTGTACGTGATCCCCTATTGCATGGGCCCGATCGATTCGCCGCTGGCGCGTTGCGGGGTGGAGATCACCGACTCGCCCTATGTGGTGGCCAACATGCGCATCATGACCCGCATGGGCGCGCCGGCGCTGGCGCGGATCGAGCGCGAGGGCGGTTTCGTGCGCGGCCTGCATTCCATCGGCGAACTCGATCCGGAGCGCCGCTTCATCATGCATTTCCCCGACGAGCTGGCGATCAAGTCCTACGGCTCGGGCTACGGCGGCAATGCGCTGCTGGGCAAGAAGTGCCACGCCCTGCGCATCGCCTCGCACCAGGCGCGCAGCGAGGGCTGGCTGGCCGAGCACATGCTCATCGTCGGCATCGAGAACCCGCAGGGCGAGACCCACTACATCGCCGCTGCGTTCCCCTCGGCCTGCGGCAAGACCAACCTGGCCATGCTGATCCCGCCGGAAGGCTACCGCCAGGCGGGCTGGAAGGTGTGGACGGTCGGTGACGACATTTGCTGGATGCGTCCGGGCGCCGATGGCCGCCTGTACGCGATCAACCCCGAGGCCGGTTATTTCGGCGTCGCTCCGGGCACTTCGGCCAAGTCCAATCCGAACGCGCTGGCCTCTATCCAGAAGAACACCATCTTCACCAATGTCGGCGTCACGGCCGACGGCCAGCCGTGGTGGGAAGGCCTGGACAACGGCCAGGTCCCGGTCACCGACTGGCGCGGCAACGCCTACGACGCCGCCAAGGGCCCGGCGGCGCACCCCAACTCGCGCTTCACCGTCTCGGCCAAGCAGTGCCCGAGCTATTCCGAACAGGCCGAGAACCCGGCCGGCGTGCCGATCTCGGCCATCGTCTTCGGCGGCCGCCGCGCTTCGCTGGTGCCGCTGGTGTTCCAAGCGCGCGACTGGACCCACGGCGTGCTGGTCGGCGCGGCCATGGGGTCGGAGACCACCGCTGCGGCCACCGGCGCGGTCGGCGTGATGCGTCGCGACCCGATGGCGATGAAGCCGTTCTGCGGCTACAACTTCGCCGACTATTTCGCCCACTGGCTGTCCTTCGACCGCGCCGGCGCGCAGTTGCCCAAGGTCTTCCACGTCAACTGGTTCCGCAAGGGCGAGGACGGAAAGTTCCTGTGGCCGGGCTTTGGCGACAACCTGCGCGTGCTGGAGTGGATGATCGGCCGGGTCAAGGGCGAGGCCGGCGCGGTGGAGACCGAGATCGGCCACCTGCCGTCGCCGGGCGACCTGAACCTGGACGGCGTCAGCCTGGGCGAGGAAGCGCAGGCCAAGCTGTTCGGCTTCGACCGGGCCGGCTGGGCCGCCGAGTTCGACAGCATCGGCGACTACCTGCGCGAGTACGGTCCGCGCATGCCGCAGGCCCTGCACGATGAGCAGCAGCGGATCGCAGCGGCGCTGAAGGGCTGACGCTGTGCTTTTGACCCTCTCCCGCTCGCGGGAAAGGGAGCAGGACGCGGGTCCTTTGCTGTTTCTTCTCCCGCGTGCGGGAGAAGGTG
>CBIFVU010000350.1:0-3843 GCA_966185905.1 uncultured Lysobacter sp. | reverse complement strand
GACCAGTGCGCGGCGATGCCGCGCTCGGCGATCAGGTCCATGTCCTCGGTGCGGATCTGCACTTCCACCGGCGAACCGTAAGGCCCGAACAGCACCGTGTGCAGCGACTGGTAGCCGTTGGCCTTGGGGATGGCGATGAAGTCGCGGAAGCGCCCGTCCAGCGGCTTGTAAGCCGAATGCACCACGCCCAGTGCGTGGTAGCAGTCCGGCACGCTGCGCACGACCACGCGGAAACCGAACACGTCCATGACCTGGTTGAAGCTCTTATGCTCGTTGTGCATCTTGGTATAGATGCTCCACGGCGACTTCACCCGGCTGATCAGCCGGTGCTGCAGCTTCTCCTTGGCCAAGCGCTGGGCCAGGTGCGCCTCGATCTGCACCAGCGATTCGCGCCGCACCACCGGCTGGGTGCGGATGCGCTTTTCGATCACCGCGTGGCGCCACGGATGCAGGGCGCGGAAGCCCAGGTCCTGCAGTTCGGCCTTGATCAGGTTCATGCCCAGGCGCTGGGCGATCGGAGCGAAGATCTCCAGGGTCTCGCGGGCGATGCGGGTGCGCGCCTCGGCGCTCTGCGCGCCGAGGGTGCGCATGTTGTGCAGGCGGTCGGCGAGCTTGATCAGGATCACGCGCAGGTCGCGCGCCATCGCCAGCAGCATCTTGCGGAAGCTCTCGGCGGCCGCTTCCTGGCGGTCGCGGAACTGCAGCTTGTCCAGCTTGGTCACCCCGTCCACCAGTTCGGCCACGGTCGGGCCGAATTCGGTGGCCAGGCATTCGCGCGTGACCGGCGTGTCCTCGATGGTGTCGTGCAGGATCGCCGCGACCAGGGTCTCCACGTCCAGGCCCTGGTCGGCCAGCACCTTGGCCACCGCCACCGGGTGGGTGATGTAGGGCTCGCCGGACTTGCGCGTCTGTCCGGCGTGCGCGGCCGCGCCCACCGCCCAGGCGCGGCGCAACAGCCGGCGCTGGTCTTCGGGCAGGTAATGCGCGGCCAGCTCCAGCTCGCGCACGTAGTCCGGCAGCTCGGTGTCCTCGGCTGTGGCGGAGTAAGTGTTCAACGCGGGCTCGGCAGGTGTCATTACGGAAATTTACGCGCGCGGGCTCGCTGTAGGCAACGCATGGCGGGCACTGGACACGACCCGGATGAGCCGCCGCGCACGCCGGTGGCTGGGCGGCCTCGGCGCCGGGCCTGAATACGGGTGCGGGAAAGGCCACGGCCGCGCTGGATCGCGCTGGGCCGCCCTGAGTCGCGTCCTGCGGCGACCGCCGCCCGGGCGGAGGCGCCGACGGCGGGCCGACCGTGCGTGCCTGCGGCTGAACCGGTTCATCGAACCTCCCACAGGCCGGCTCCCACAGGCCGGCCGAACCGCGTCCGCGTCCGCGGGCGGACTCGACCCGGTCCGGGCGCCCAGCGGCGCCAGCAGGTCCGCCCCAACGCATCGGTCCGATCATCGGCCTGATCCAGACCCACTGCCCCCGCCGAAGCCAAGCCCGGGGCCTGCAACGCAAACGGCCCCGCCGAGGCGGGGCCGTGCAAGCGATGCGAGCGCGCGCCGTGGGCGCGGCAGGAAGGCTCAGTCGTCGCCCTTGGACAGGTCGTCGTCGGCGACCACTTCGGCGGCGGCCCACTCCAGGGCTTCGCGCTCCTTGCGCTCGCGCTCGGCCTTTTCGACCGCATCGATGTAGTCGGGGTTGACCTGGCGCGCGGCGATCTCGCGCAGCGCCAGCACGGTCGGCTTGTCGTTGGCTTCGCTGTTGTCCAGCTGCGGCTCGACGCCGTTGGCCAGCTGGCGGGCGCGCTTGGCGGCCAGCATGACGAGTTCGAAGCGGTTGTCGATCACTTCCAGGCAATCTTCGACGGTGATGCGGGCCATGGGGCTCCTGCGGCCGGTGCGGCCGTCTTGCAAACGGTTGGGGACCGGGGAGTCTAGGGCCAACTGGCCGGAAAAACAAGTTTTCGCCCCTTCAGGCCTTTCAAATCAAATACATAGCCGGCAGGGCGGCGCCATCGCGGCCCCGGGGCTATTTCCCCGGTGCCAGCCTGACTGCGGCCGGCCCAAGCGCTCCGCGCGCCCGGAACCGGCGGCCATGCGCGCCATGCCCCAACCGCATGCCGGGACGCGATCGCGGCTGGCGCCGCGCCTGCGCGGCGGGAGGCGGGGCTCAGCCCTCTTCGCCCAGCAACGCGCCGATCAGGCCGGCGTGCCGCACCGCCTGGGCCTCGCGGCGCAGGCGGCTGGCCAGGAAGATCGCGCACATCTCGTCCACCGCGGTCTGGAAGACCTCGTTGACGATCACGTAGTCGAACTCGTCGTAATGCAGCATCTCCTCGCGCGCGGCGGCCAGGCGCTGCTGGATCACCGCCTCGCTGTCCTGCCCGCGCGAGCGCATCCGCGACTCCAGCGCCTGCCGCGACGGCGGCAGGATGAACACGCTGACCGCGTCGGGCACCTTGGCCCGCACCTGCCGCGCGCCCTGCCAGTCGATCTCCAGCAGCACGTCCTTGCCCGCCGCCAGGAACGGCTCCACCGACTGCCGCGCCGACCCCTTCCAGTCGCCGTGCACGCGCGCATGCTCGAAGAAGTCCCCGGCCGCCACCATCGCCTCGAACTCCTGCGCGCTGACGAAGTGATAGTGCTCGGCGTGCCGCTCGCCCGGCCGCGGCTGGCGCGAGGTGAAGGAAATCGACAGCCGGATATCGGCATCGCGCGCGAGCACCGCGTTGACGATGCTGGATTTGCCGGCCCCGGAGGGGGCCGCGACGATGTAGAGAGTTCCGCGCATTGGGCCGGGATTCTTAATCGGGATTGGGGATTGGGGATTGGGGATTGGCAAAAGCGAGCGACGGGACGGGAGGGGACGCTCTCGCCAATCCCGAATCCCCAATCCCCAATCCCCGCTACTCGATGTTCTGAATCTGTTCGCGCACCTGGTCGATCAGCACCTTCAGCTCGACCGCGGCGGCCGAGCTGCGCGCGTCCACCGACTTGGAGCCCAGGGTGTTGGCCTCGCGGTTGAACTCCTGCAGCAGGAAGTCCAGGCGGCGGCCGACGGCCTCGCGCAGGGTCAGCACGCGGCGCGCTTCGCCGACGTGGGCGTCGAGGCGGTCGAGCTCCTCGTCCACGTCCAGTTTCTGCAGCCAGATCACCAGTTCCTGCTCCAGCCGGCCGGGATCGGCGGGCTGGGCCAGGTCGGCCAGGCGCGCTTCGAGCTTGGCGCGCTGGCCGGCGCGGATGGCCGGCATCAGCTCGCGCACTTGGCCGGCGATGCGGTCGATGGCGTCCACGCGCTCGCCGATCACCGCCGCCAGCTTGGCGCCCTCGCGCTCGCGCGCGGCGACGAATTCGGCCAGCACCTCGTCCAGCAGCGCCAGGGCCTGCGCCTGCAGCGCGGCCGGGTCGGCGGACGGGGCCTGGAGCACGCCCGGGAACTGCAGCAGCTCGGTGAACTCGGTGCGCAGCGCGGGAAAGCGCGCGGACAGGTCGATGGCCAGCTCGCTGAGCTCGCGCAGGCGGGTGGGATTGAGCTGCAGCGCGTCGCCGCCTTCCGGCGCGCGCAGGCGCAGGGTCAGGTCGAGCTTGCCGCGGCCGATCCGCGCCGCCACCCGCTCGCGCAGCGCCGGCTCCAGCACCCGCAGCTCGTCGGCCAAGCGCACGCCCAGCTCCAGGAAGCGGTGGTTCACCGAGCGCAGCTCGCAGGCGAGCGTGCCCCAGGGTGTCGCGCGTTCGCCGCTGGCGAAGGCGGTCATGCTGCGAATCATTCGCCGATTCCGAGCCTTACGGGGGGTGAATGGTAAACTCGCCGGCCCTCAAAACGGTAACTCCGCGCCATGACCGGTCCCCACGC
>CBIFVU010000349.1:0-3852 GCA_966185905.1 uncultured Lysobacter sp. | reverse complement strand
CGGTCGGCAACGATCTGGCGCGCCTGCTCAACGTGACCGACAAGCTGGCCCAGCAACGCGGCGATGCCTTCATCGCCAGCGAGCTGTTCCTGCTGGCCGCGCTGGACGACGGCGGCGATGCCGGCCGCGCGCTCAAGGCCGCCGGCGCCAACAAGGCCAAGCTGGAACCGGCCATCGACAAACTGCGCGGAGGCGAAAGCGTGCAATCGGAAAACGCCGAGGACCAGCGCCAGGCGCTGGAGAAGTACTGCATCGACCTGACCGCGCGCGCCGAGTCCGGCAAGCTCGACCCGGTGGTCGGCCGCGACGAGGAAATCCGCCGCACCGTGCAGGTGCTGCAGCGCCGCACCAAGAACAATCCGGTGCTGATCGGCGAGCCCGGCGTGGGCAAGACCGCCATCGTCGAAGGCCTGGCCCAGCGCATCGTCAACTTGGAGGTGCCCGAGGGCCTGCGCGGCAAGCGCGTGCTCTCGCTCGACATGGGCGCGCTGATCGCCGGCGCCAAGTTCCGCGGCGAGTTCGAGGAGCGGCTCAAGGCCGTGCTCAACGACTTGGCCAAGAACGAGGGCCAGGTGATCTTGTTCATCGACGAACTGCACACCATGGTCGGCGCCGGCAAGGCCGAGGGCGCGATGGACGCGGGCAACATGCTCAAGCCGGCGCTGGCGCGCGGCGAGCTGCACTGCATCGGCGCGACCACGCTGGACGAGTACCGCAAGTACGTGGAGAAGGACGCCGCGCTGGAGCGCCGTTTCCAGAAGGTGTTCGTCGGCGAGCCCTCGGTGGAGGACACCATCGCCATCCTGCGCGGCCTGAAGGAACGCTATGCGGTGCACCACGGCGTGGAGATCACCGATCCGGCCATCGTCGCCGCGGCCACCTTGTCCAACCGCTACATCGCCGACCGCCAGTTGCCGGACAAGGCCATCGACCTGATGGACGAGGCCGCCTCGCGCATCCGCATGGAGATCGACTCCAAGCCCGAGGAACTCGATCGCAAGGAGCGCCGGCTGATCCAGCTCAAGATCCAGCGCGAGGCGCTGAAGAAGGAAAAGGACGCCGAGTCCAAGCAGCGCCTGGCCGACCTGGAAGCGGAGATCGCCACGCTCGAACGCGACTTCAACGACCTGGAAGAGGTGTGGAAGGCCGAGAAGGCCACCTTGCAGGGCGCGACCAAGATCAAGGAGCAGATCGAGCAGGCCAAGCTCGACCTGGAGGCCGCCCAGCGCACCCAGGATTTCGCCCGCATGAGCGAAATCCAGTACGGCCGCCTGCCGGAGCTGGAAAAGCAGCTCAAGGCCGCGCAGGAAGCCGAGACCCAGGGTTTCAAGCTGTTGCAGGACAAGGTGACCGCGGAGGAGATCGCCGAGGTGGTGGCGCGCTGGACCGGCATCCCGGTGTCGAAGATGCTCGAAGGCGAGCGCGAGAAGCTGCTGCAGATGGAACAGGCCCTGCACGCGCGCGTGGTCGGCCAGGACGAAGCGGTGCGGGTGGTCTCCGATGCGGTGCGGCGCTCGCGCGCCGGCCTGTCCGATCCCAACCGCCCCAGCGGCTCGTTCCTGTTCCTCGGCCCCACCGGCGTGGGCAAGACCGAACTGTGCAAGGCGCTGGCCGAGTTCCTGTTCGACTCCTCCGACGCGATGGTCCGCATCGACATGAGCGAGTTCATGGAGAAGCACGCGGTCAGCCGCCTGGTCGGCGCGCCTCCGGGCTATGTCGGCTACGAAGAGGGCGGTTACCTCACCGAGGCGGTGCGGCGCCGCCCCTACAGCGTGATCCTGCTCGACGAGGTCGAGAAGGCGCACCCGGACGTGTTCAACATCCTGCTGCAGGTGCTCGACGATGGCCGCCTCACCGACGGCCAGGGCCGCACCGTGGACTTCCGCAACACGGTGATCGTGATGACCTCCAACCTGGGCTCGCAGATGATCCAGGAGATGAGCGGCGACGCCTCGCCGGAGGCCTACACGCAGATGAAGGCGGCGGTGATGGGCGTGGTGCAGGCGCATTTCCGCCCCGAGTTCATCAACCGCCTGGACGATATCGTGGTGTTCCATCCGCTGGAGAAGGGCCAGATCCGGGAGATCGCCAAGATTCAGTTGCATGGCCTGGAAAAGCGCCTGGCCGAGCGCGGCCTGAGGTTGGCCCTGAGCGAGGCGGCGCTGACCTTGATCGGCAATGTCGGCTTCGACCCGGTCTACGGCGCGCGCCCGCTCAAGCGCGCGGTGCAGCAGCAGATCGAGAATCCGTTGGCGCAGAAGATCCTGGCCGGCGAGTTCGCCAGCGGCGATACCATCCAGGTCGATGCGCAGGGCGGGCACTTGGTGTTCGCCAAGGGCTGAGACGGGGGCAGGCGGCGCAGGTTGCGCCGCCTGCCTACGCTGGAGCCGCTGATCGCGGCTTGCGCCGCTCCTACAGCAACGGGCGCGTCCTCTTGCAACTCCGCGCAGGAGCGGCGCAAGCCGCGACCCGTCCAAAGCGGCCCGGGGCACGGCCGCCGGCCCCGTCCGCGCGAGCATTGCCCGAACGCCCGAACGCCCGAACGCCCGAACGCCCGCACCGCGGGAATCGCAACGCGCCACGCGGCGCCCTGCCCCGGACGCGGCCGCTCGCACGGCCGGCGCCCGCGGCGAGGCGGCTCAGGCCGTGGCCGTCACCACTTGTAGCCCACCTTGGCGTAGGCGAAGGCGCCGTTGAAGCCGAACGGCGAGGCGGTGTTGTAGGGCAGGTAGTTGCGGGTGCCGCGCACCAGCTTGGATTCGTCGGGGTATTCGTTGAGCACGTTGTCGCCGCCCACGGTGAATTCCCAGTTGTCCAGGCGATAGGTCGCGGCCAGGTCCAGCGTCCACTTGGCCGAATAGGTCTGGTCCAAGCGCGGGTCGGAGGCGTGCAGTTCGGTGAACTCGCCGTAGCGGGTGGCGGTGGCGGTGAAGTTCCAGGCGCCGGTGGTCCAGTCGCCGGCGAGGAAGAACTTGTCGCGCGGCGAGCCCTTGGTGATGCGGCCGATCTCGGTGCGGCCGATGCGCACCGCGGCCGGGTCGATCGCGGCCAGGCGCGGCGGGTTGGGCGCGATCTTCTCGATCTCGGTCTTGGAGTAGTTGTAGCCCAGGGTCAGGTTGAACTTGCCCGAGGCCCAGTCCCAGGCCTGGGTCGCCACCAAGTCCACGCCCTGGGTCTTGGTGTCCACCGCGTTGGTGAAATAGCGGCCACCGCCGATGCCGGGATAGCCGTTGGCCTGCAGATAGTTGCGCACCAGCGGGCTGGTGAGGTTTTCCGAGAGCAGGATGCGGTCGTCCACGGTGATGTGGTAGGCATCGACGGTGATGTACAGGCCCTCGGCCGGTTGCAGCACCAGGCCCAGGCTGTAGTTGGTCGATTCCTCGGCCTTCAGCGGCTCCGATCCCAGCGCGACCGCGGCCGGGTTGTCGACCCGGAAGGTGCCGATCTCGTAGGGCACGCCGCTGATGAAATTGGTGGCGATGGACTGGAAGAACTGCTGCTGCAGCGAGGGCGCGCGGAAGCCGGTGGAGGCGGTCGCGCGCAGCGCCACCGCGTCGGTGAAGGCGTAGCGCGCCGACAGCTTGCCCGAGGTGGTGTCGCCGAAGTCGCTGTAGCTCTCGTAGCGCGCGGCCAGGCCGGCGGAGAACTTGTCGGTGAGGTCGGCTTCCACGTCCAGGTAGGCCGAGTAACTGTGGCGGTCGAATTCGCCGGCGTCGCTGGCGCGGAAGCCGGAGAACACCTGCGCGCCCGGCATCACCTGGCCGTTGGAGGCCGGCACGCCACCGTTGGCGTAGGACAGCGGCTCGCCGGCGCGCTGGCTGAACTCCTCGCCGCGCCATTCCGCGCCCCAGG
>CBIFVU010000348.1:0-3860 GCA_966185905.1 uncultured Lysobacter sp. | reverse complement strand
GACCCGGCCTCCGGCGGCCGGCACAAGGTCTGGGGCAGCAAGCCCTTGTGGGTGCTGCCGCAGACCTCGACCATCGCCTCGCACTTGCCTAAGGCGCTGGGCACGGCGGTGGCGATCGAGGCCGGCCGCCGCCTCGGCCACGGCCTGCCGATCCCCGACGACAGCATCGCCATCTGCTCCTTCGGCGATGCCTCGGCCAACCACGCCACCGCCCAGACCGCGTTCAACGCCGCCGCCTGGACCGCCTACCAGAAGCTGCCCGCGCCGGTGCTGTTCGTGTGCGAGGACAACGGCATCGGCATCTCGGTCAAGACCCCGGGCGGCTGGATCGGCAACCGCTTCCGCCACATGGACGGCCTGGACTATTTCGCCGCCGACGGCCTGGACCTGGCCGCAGGCTATGCCGACGTGCTGCGCGCGGTCGAGCATTGCCGCCGCAGCCGCCGCCCGACCTTCCTGCACCTGCGCACCACCCGCATCATGGGCCACGCCGGCACCGACTTCGAGATCGAGTGGCGCTCGGTGGAGGAACTGTGCGCGGTGGAGGCCAGCGACCCGTTGCTGCGTTCGGCGGCGATCGCGCTGGAGTCGGGGCTGATGTCGAAGCAGGAGGTGCTGGAGCTGTACGAGGCCACCCGCCGCAAGTGCTTCGCCGCGGCCGAGGAGGCCGATCGCCGGCCCAAGCTCGACCGGCTCGCCGACGTGATCGCCCCGCTGGCGCCCTACACGCCGGACGCGGTCCGCGCCGAGGCCGAGCGCGCCGACTATGCCGAGCGCCGCGAACACGTCTTCGGCGGTGCGGCCAAGCTGCCCGAAGCGCAGCCGCCCAGGCACTTGGCGATCCAGATCAACAACGCCCTGCACGATCTGTTCGCCAAGTACCCCGAGACCCTGCTGTTCGGCGAGGACGTGGCCCAGAAGGGCGGCGTCTACACCGTCACCAAGGGCCTGCAGAAGGCCTTCGGCCCGCGCCGGGTGTTCAACACCTTGCTCGATGAGACCATGATCCTGGGCATGGCCCAGGGCTTCGCCAACCTCGGCCTGCTGCCGATCCCGGAAATCCAGTACCTGGCGTATTTCCACAACGCCTGCGACCAGATCCGCGGCGAGGCCGCGTCGCTGCAGTTCTTCAGCAACGACCAGTACCGCAACCCGATGGTGGTGCGCATCGCCGGCCTGGGCTACCAGCGCGGCTTCGGCGGCCACTTCCACAACGACAACTCCATCGCCGCCCTGCGCGACATCCCCGGCCTGGTGGTCGGCTGCCCCTCGCGCGGCGACGATGCGGCGACGATGCTGCGCACGCTCACCGCGCTGGCCAAGGTCGATGGCCGGGTGGCGGTGTTCCTGGAGCCGATCGCGCTGTACATGACCAAGGACTTGCACGAGGCCGGCGACGGCCAGTGGCTGACTGCCTATCCGCCGCCGGACCAGGCCATGGCCCTGGGCGAAGGCCGGGTGTATGCGCCCGAGGACGGCAGCGCCGGCGACGATCTGGTGATCTTCAGCTACGGCAACGGCGTGCCGATGAGCCTGCGCGCCGCGCGCCAGATCCAGCAGGCGCACGGCTGGAAGGCGCGCGTGGTCGACCTGCGCTGGCTGGTGCCGCTCAACGATGCCTACATCGCCGAGCAGGCGCGCGGCGCGCGCCGCATCATCGTGGTCGACGAGGGCCGCCGCAGCGCCGGCGTGGGCGAAGGCGTGATCACCGCGCTGGCCGAAGCCGGCTTCGGCGCGGTGCCGCTGCGGCGCGTGGTCGGCGTGGACACGTACACGCCGCTGGCCGGCGCCGCATTCCTGGTGATCCCCGGCGAGGAGGACATCGTCCGCGCCGCCGACGCGCTGGCCGCGGGCTGAGGCGCGCATGTGCGGCCTGGCCGGACTGTGGCGCGCGGGCGGCGAGATCGACGCAGCGCACCTGGCGGCCCTGGCCGGGGCGATGGGCGATGCGCTGCGCCATCGCGGTCCCGACGACGACGGCGTCTGGGCCGATGCCGAGGCCGGCATCGCCCTGGCGCACCGGCGCCTGAGCATCCTGGACCTGTCGCCGCTGGGCCACCAGCCGATGGCTTCGGCCGACGGCCGCTACGTGGTCGCCTACAACGGCGAGGTCTACAACTTCGCCGCACTGCGCGAGGAACTGGCCGCGCGCGGCCACGGTTTCCGCGGCCACTCCGACACCGAGGTGCTGTTGGCCGCGGTGGTGGAGTGGGGCGTGGAAGCGGCGATCGGCCGCTGCAACGGCATGTTCGCCATCGCCCTGTGGGACCGCGCCGAGCGCGCGCTGTGGCTGGCCCGCGACCGGGTCGGCAAGAAGCCGCTGTACTACGGCTGGGCCGGCCGCACCCTGGTGTTCGGCTCCGAGCTCAAGGCGCTGTGGCGGCATCCGGACTTCGACAACGGCATCGACCGCGACGCGCTGGCGCTGTTGTTGCGCTACGACTACGTGCCCGCGCCGTACTGCATCCATGCCGATGCCTTCAAGCTGGCGCCGGGCACGATCCTGCGCCTGGACGCCGAGGCGGTGGCGCGCGGCCCGGGCGCGCACGAGCCAGGGCGCGACCAGCGCCGCTACTGGAGCGCGCGCGAGCGCATGGCCGCGGCCATCGCCGCGCCGTTCGGCGGCGACATCGACGCCGCCGAGGACCGCCTGGACGAACTGCTGCGCGAGGCGGTGGGCCTGCGCATGGTCGCCGACGTGCCGGTGGGCGTGTTCCTGTCCGGCGGCACCGATTCGTCGGTGGTGACCTCGCTGATGCAGGCGCTCAGTCCGCAGCCGGTGCGCAGCTTCACCATCGGCTTCCAGGGTTCGCACCACGACGAAGCGCCGCTGGCGCTGGAAGTGGCGCGCCATCTGGGCACCGACCACACCGAGTTGTACGTCAGCGGCGCCGACGCGCTGGCGGTGGTGCCGCAGTTGCCGGCCATGTTCGACGAGCCCTTCGCCGACGCTTCCCAGGTGCCCACTGCGCTGGTCTGCCGGCTGGCGCGCAGCCGGGTGACGGTGGCCTTGTCCGGCGACGGCGGCGACGAGTTGTTCTTCGGCTACACCCGCTACGAGCGCGCGTTGCGCAACCTGCGCCTGCTCCAGCGCGTGCCCGCGCCGCTGCGGCGCTGGCTGGCGCGTTCGGCCCAGGGCCACGGCGAAGCCGCGCGCGCCGGCGGTTTCGCCGCCTTCGCCGCGGAGATGGGCGCGCGCGGCATCGGCGATGTCTACCGCAACCGGATCCTGCGCTGGCGCTTCCCGCAGGCGGCGGTGCCCGGCGCGGGCCTGCCGCCGACCCTGTACGACCTGGCCGATCCGCTGGACGGGCAGGGCACTGCGGCCGATGCGATGATGCTGGCCGACTACAGCGTCTACCTGCCCGACGATCTGCTGTGCAAGGTCGACCGCGCCAGCATGGCGGTCGGCCTGGAAGCGCGCGCGCCGCTGCTGGACACCGCCGTGGCCGAGTTCGCCTGGTCGCTGCCGCTGTCCTACAAGCACGGCGAGGACGGCAGCAAGCGCTTGCTCAAGCGCGTGCTCAAGCGTTACCTGCCCGATGCCATGGTCGATCGCGGCAAGCGCGGCTTCGGCGCGCCGGTGTCGCAGTGGCTGCGCGAGGACCTGCGCGACTGGGCCGATGGCCTGCTGGACCCGGCGCGGCTGCGCCAGGAAGGCTATCTGGAGGTCGGGCTGGTGCACGGGCTCTGGCGCCGGTTCCTCGATGGCGAGAAACGCTGGCACACGCATCTGTGGAACGTGCTGATGTTCCAGGCCTGGCAGGCGCATTGGCGGCAACAGCGCGCCGCGACCGGGCTGGCCTATGCGCACTCGGGCGGCGAGGGCGGCCTCTAGCGCAACCGCCGCTCCTACAGCC
>CBIFVU010000347.1:0-3879 GCA_966185905.1 uncultured Lysobacter sp. | reverse complement strand
GATTAGGGATTAGGAGTTGGGGATTGGGGATGGCTGGTGCCTCGTTTCTCGAACCACCCGCTTGCGGCATCATGTCCCGTCCAGCGCGTCTGCCGCGAGAGAGCCCGCCATGGCCGATCCCCTGCAGCTGAGTTCGCACTATTCCGTGGTCGCGGCGATGATCACGCCGGCCTTCTTCCTGACCGCCACCGCCTCGCTGCTGGTGTCGTCCAACAACCGCCTGGCGCGGGTGGTCGACCGCATGCGCCAGCAGTTGGCCACGCTGGAGGAAACGGTCGACGAACCGGCGCGGCAGTACCTGGAAAAACGCATCCTGCTGCACCGGCGCCGGGTGCGGCTGATCCTGACCTGCCTGCAGCTGCTGTACGGGGCCATGACCGCTTTCGTCGCCACCAGCCTGGCCATCGGCATCGACCAGTTCACCGAGTTCCGCTATCTGCGCGGCGTGCCCACCGGTCTTGCCATGTGCGGTGTGCTGCTGGTGCTGGCCGCCTCGATCAACATGGGGCGCGAGGCGCGCATGAGCGTGGCCATGCTCGACGCCGAGGTCAAGCGCGAGTTCGATCGCGACAACGGCGGCAAGCGCAAGCGCTGAACGCAGCGACGCTCAGGACGCGGGCTTGCCGCGCTTGCGGCGGAAGTATGCGGTCAGGCGCGCGCCGGCTTCTTCGCCGAGCACCCCGCCCAACACCTCCACCCGATGGTTGTGGCGGCGGTCGCCGAGCAGGTCGAACACACTGCCGGCGGCGCCGGTCTTGGGATCGAAGGCGCCGAACACCACCCGCGCCACGCGCGCATGCACCATCGCCATCGCGCACATCGCGCACGGCTCCAGGGTCACGTAGAGAGTGGCGCCGACCAGGCGGTGGTTGCCGATGCGCGCACCGCCCTCGCGCAGGGCGACGATCTCAGCGTGGGCGCTGGGGTCGTGCAGGCCGATGTTGCGGTTCCAGCCTTCGCCCAGGGCTTCGCCGGCGGCCGAGACCACCACCGCGCCTACCGGAATTTCGTCGTAGTCGCGTTCGGCGCGCTCGGCCAGGTCGAGCGCGCGGCGCATCCAGTAACGATCGATCTCGGCCTGCTCTTCGCCCACGCGGTCCCGCCTCTCCGCCGCGGGGAGCGCAGCGCCAGGCGCGATTATGGTCCGCCCGCGGCGCGTGCGCATCCGCGCCGCGGACGGGACGGGGGCGGTCGCCCGCCCCCGTCCGGCCCGGATCAGCAACCCGGGGTGCAGATCGCCCAGCAGCGCGAATCCGGATCGTCGTCCGAACAACTGCTGCAGCACGGCCGCGCGACCGCGCTGAGGCTGACAGTGACACCGAACGCGAACGCACAGCAAACCAGGAACAGCCTGGCGCGAGACAACTTCTTCATCGTTCTCTCCTTGCGTCTTCGATGATCCGGCCGCGCCGGCTCCGTGCCGCGGCGGTCGGCGGCGCCGGCGGCGCGAGGCCGGCGGCGTAGGCGGTCGCGCATCCTGCGCGGCCGATGCGATCTGGGGTGGCGCGCGCAAATGGCGGGCGGCGCGTTGCCGCGCTCCGGGCGCGGGCGTCTGCGGCGCGCCTGCGCCGCGGGGCGGTGGCAGGCGCGTACTGGGCCGGGCCGGATCGGATGCATCGGTGGGTCGGTTGGCTTTGGGCCAGATGGCTTTGGGGCAGGTTGCGTAGGGCCGGCTCGCTTCGGGCTGGCACGCCCTGGATCGGCACGCCCTGGATGAGCCTGGATCCAGATCTGGCCCGGCGGTCGTCGGTCGCTCGGCATGGGAGCGGCGGATGCTGGAGCGGCCCAGGGCCGGATGCGCCCTGCCCGGCCGGAATCGACCTGCCTGGAATCGACCTGCCTGGAATCGAACGGCCTGGAGCCGACCTGCCCGGGATCGCCCCATCTGGTCCAGCCTGGCTGACGCCCACCCCGCCCAAAGCCGATCCGTCTGGAACCGACCTGCCCGCGGCAACGCGCCGCATCCTGGCCCCTGGCCGGGGTCGCCCCATCTGCTCCCAGCCTGGCTGACACCACCGCGTCCGGAGCCGCCCCGTCTGGACCGACCTGCCGCGGCAGCGCGCCGCCTCCCGGACGATGCCGGCGATCGGGGCGAACAGCACCTGCGGGCCGCGCAGCGCGGACATCCCTGCCTCCTGGGCCGCGGCAAGGGCGCTCGGCCCAGCGGCGAGCCCCACCCTAGCGAGCAGCGCGGCGGGCGACCGCGGCGTTTATCACACAACGCAGGCGCACCTGCGGCCGCCACTTCCGCTCACCTTCGCTCACCCGCGCCGGAGCGCCGCCGCCGCTGGACTGGACCTGGGTGCGGAAGCCGAGCCTGCGGCCGCGCTCAGCGCCGCCCCAGCCCCGCGGCCACGCGGCCGTGGGCGATCCGCGCCGCCCAGGCCACCTCGCCGCGGCAGGCCGTGGGCGACGGCGCGCGCAAGCGTTCGACCATCGCCGGCACCGCCTGGGCCGGGCTGCGGTCGGGACAGGCCGCGGCCATCAGGTAGGGCATGGCCAGCAAGGCCGCCGCGATCGGCAGGTAACGGGACATCGGCAACTCTCCAGCGCGGGGGACGGCAGGCATGGATCGGACCTCGGCGCGCGGGGCAGCGCCGCCATTGACGAAACGACGAAACACAGGGGCCGGGATCGACATCGGCCTCAAGGGGTGGGCGACAGCACGCCAGACCCGACGCCGTTCAGCATAGGCATCGCCGCGGACAGTTTTTGTCCTCGATCGGACCGATTCGCCGCTAGCGCTTACGCCGTCGCAGAAGTGCGCGACACAAGCGCTTCGTCGCGCGAGCGCGCCTGCGCCACGGCAACGCGCGCAGCCGAGCGCCGCTGTCCGGGCTCGCAGCCACCTCGGCGCAAGGGCCCACTGGCCACGGCGCTACCCCCTTCCCCCGCATTGCGCGCGCTATCGCAGGCAACCGCGGCGCGCCCCTTCCCGCCCACCTGCACGCCGCGCCGCCGCACGGCGGCTCCGCGCGGCGCGGTATCGCCGGCCACTCGCCCAGGCTCGCCAAACGCCCGTCACGCACCCCGCGGCAGGATGGCGCTCTGCCCGCAGCGGAACGCGCGATGGTCGATTACCTGCTGATCCACGGTGCCTGGCACGGCGGCTGGTGCTGGGACCGCGTGACCGCGCGACTGCGCTCGCAAGGCCACCGGGCGATGGCGCCGAGCCTGGCCGGGTTGGGCGAACGCGCCGGCGAACTGGACCGCAGCATCGACCTGGACCGGCACATCGCCGATATCCTGGCCTGCGCCGATGCGCACGGCCTGCAAGGCATGGTCCTGGTCGGCCACAGCTACGGCGGCTTCCCCGCCACCGCCGCGGCGCAGCGGCTGGGCGCGCGCGTGGCCCACCTGGTCCTGCTCGATGCCTTCCTGCCGGCCGACGGCGAGATCCTGCTCGATCATGCCCCTGCGCTGATCGCGCCGTATCGCGAGGCCGCGGCCGCCGATCCGCACTGGCACATCCCGCCCCTGCCCTCGTCCCTGTTCGGCCTGGCCGCGGCCGACCAGGCCTGGGTCGATGCGCGCCTGGGCGCGCATCCGGTCGCCACGTATTTCCAGCCCATCGATCTGCCGGCCGCGCCGGCCGCCGCACGCAAGACCTACCTGCGCTGCCGCGCTGCGCCCGGCGAGTTGCTGCAGCGCTCCATCGCGCGCGCGCAGGCCGACCCGGCCTGGCACTACGAGGAACTCGACGCGCCGCACGATGCGATGATCAGCCACCCCGAACTGCTCGCCGCGCGGTTGCTGGCCCTGGCTTGAGCCGCGCGCGCCTCCACGCCCCAGATCCCTCGCAATCCCGGCGCCACGCATTGCAGCCCGCGCAGTTGCTACCGCGCGCGCGGCGGCGCTGCGCCCGCAAAAGGCCGCGGC
>CBIFVU010000346.1:0-3879 GCA_966185905.1 uncultured Lysobacter sp. | reverse complement strand
ACGACGAGAAGTCGCGCGTGCGCCAGCGCTACGCCACCGGCGAGGCCAGCCGCGACGAGCTGCTCGAAGCCGAGGCGCGCAGCTACCACGGCCCGGGCACCTGCACCTTCTACGGCACCGCCAACTCCAACCAGATGCTGATGGAGATGATGGGCCTGCACCTGCCCGGCGCCAGCTTCGTCCATCCCAACACGCCCTTGCGCGATGCCCTGACCGCGCAGGCGGCGGTGCGCGCGGCCCAGATCAGCGCGCTGGGCGAGGACTACCGTCCGATCGGGCGGATCGTGGACGAGCGCGCCATCGTCAACGGCGTGATCGGACTGCACGCTACCGGCGGGTCCACCAACCATCTGCTGCACTTGATCGCGATGGCCGCCGCCGCCGGCATCGAACTGCGGCTGGAAGACTTCGACGCGCTTTCGGCGGTGGTGCCGCTGCTGGCGCGCGTGTACCCCAACGGCAGTGCCGATGTGAATCACTTCCATGCCGCCGGCGGCCTGGCTTTCCTGATCGGCGAGCTGCTCGACCACGGCTTGCTGCACGGCGATGTCGAGACCGTGGCCGGCCCGGGGCTGGCGCGCTACCGGGTGGAGGCGCGGCTGGGCGAGGACGGGCAGGCGCAGTTCGTGCCGTCCGTGCGCGAGAGCTGCGACACCGCCGTGCTGCGGCCGGTGGCCGACCCATTCCGCGCCGACGGCGGGCTGCGCGTGCTCACCGGCAACCTGGGCACCGCCGCGATCAAGGTTTCTGCCGTGCCGCAGGACCGCTGGACCGTGCAGGCGCCATGCCGGGTATTCGCCGAGCAGCACGAGGTCAAGCAAGCCTTCGAGCGCGGCGAACTGGATCGCGATGTGATCGTGGTGGTGCGCTTCCAAGGCCCGCGCGCGAACGGCATGCCCGAGCTGCACCAACTCACTCCGACCTTGACCGTGCTGCAAAAGCGCGGCCATCGCGTCGCCCTGGTCACCGACGGGCGCATGTCCGGCGCCTCCGGCCAAGTGCCGGCGGCGATCCACGTCACGCCCGAAGCCCAGGCCGGCGGGCCGCTGGCGCGGCTGCGCGACGGCGATCTGCTGCGCCTGGACGCGGTCGCCGGCACGCTGGAAGTGCTGGAGCCGGCCGAGTGGCGCGAACGCGAACCCGCGCTCGCCGATCTTTCCGCGCACCATGTCGGTTTCGGCCGCGAACTGTTCGCTGCCTTCCGCGACACCGCCGCCCCGGCCGACCAGGGCGCGGGGGTATTCGGGCCGGTGCCGCTGTGAATCAGGCCGTGAAGCAAGCCGCCGAGGGTTCGGCTCCCGCGGCCATCGCCCGCGAACGCGGGCTCCAGGGCTTCATCGCTATGATTCCACCATCGTGTTCCCGCGGAGGCAGCCCAGGGCTTCACCGCAGTGATTCCAGAACCTCGTTCCCGCGAAGGTGGCAGCCCAGGGCTCCATCGCGACCAGGCGCTGAGGTCTCTGGATCCCCGCCTTCGCGGGGATGACGGTAAGCAACGAGCGCGATGGCGCACAGCCGGTCCTCCGTTCGCCCTTCCTTGCCCTCCGCCCTCCGCCCGCTCCTCGTTACTCGCTCCTCGCTCCAGGCAGACTCCCGACCTCCGGAACCCAGGCCCCCCATGCCCCTCCCCATCCGCACCACCTTCCTGTTCGACCTCGACGGCACCCTCGTCGACAGCGTCTACCAGCACGTGCTGGCCTGGAAACAGGCGCTCGACGCCGATGGCATTCCTTTGTCGGTGTGGCGCATCCACCGCAAGATCGGGATGAGCGGTGGGCTGTTCACCAACATCCTGCTGCGCGAGACCGGTATCGACATCACGCCCGAGCGGGTCGAGCGCCTGCATCGCCTGCATGCGCAAGCCTATGCCGCACAGGCGACGCAGATCCGCCCGCTGCCCGGCGCGGTGGAGTTGCTCGCCTACCTCAGCGACAACGGCATTCCCTGGGCCATCGCCACCAGCGGCCGCATGGAAACCGCGCGCCACAACCTGATCGCGCTCGGCGTGGACCCTGAGCGCAACGTGGTGATCACCCGCGATATGGTCCGCTACGCCAAGCCCGATCCCGACCTGTTCCTCGCCGCCGCCGACAAGCTCGGCGCCGACATCGAGCACTCGGTGGTGGTCGGCGACAGCATCTGGGACTTGCTGGCCGCGCGCCGCGCCCGCGCGCTCGGCGTCGGCCTGCTGTCCGGCGGCTACGGCCAGGACGAACTCGAACGCGCAGGCGGCTTCCGCGTCTACGAAGACCCAGCCGACCTGCTCAGGCACATCGACGAAGTCGCCGCGCGCGCTTGACCCGCTCTCGACCAGGAACGAAGAACCCATGACTGCGATGCAGGATCGGCAACAACGCATCGGCACGGTGCTGGCGCTGGCGCCGGTGGTGCCGGTGTTGGTGATCGACGAACTCCGCGAGGCCGTGCCGCTGGCGCGGGCGCTGGTGGCCGGCGGCTTGCCGGCGATCGAAGTGACCTTGCGCACGCCAGTGGCGCTGGACGCGGTGCGCGCGATAGCCGCCGAAGTCGAAGGCGCGGCGGTGGGCGTGGGCAGCGTGCGCCGGCCGCAGGACTTCGCCGATGCACTGCGGGCCGGCGCGACTTTCGCCGTGTCGCCGGGCAGCGCGCCCGGCCTGATCGCGGCGGCGCGCGACATCGACCTGCCCTGGTTGCCGGGCGCGGCCACCGCGTCCGAGGCGATGGCCTTGCTCGAACAGGGCTACACCCAGCTCAAGTTCTTCCCGGCCGAGTCCATCGGCGGCGCGGCCGCGCTCAAGTCGTTGGCCGGCCCCTTGCCGGAACTGCGCTTCTGCGCCACCGGCGGCATCGGCGCGCACAACGCGGGCGACTACTTGGCGCTGGGCAACGTGCCCTGCGTGGGCGGCTCCTGGGTCGCGCCGGCGTCGGCGGTGAAAGCCGGCGACTGGGCCCGGATCGAAAGCCTGGCGCGCGAGGCCGCGGCGTTGAAGTGAGCCGTGTGCCTGCTCCTTCTCCCGCGTGCGGGTAAGGGCTGGGGAGAGGGCACGCGCACCAGCCAGCGCCGTCGCCACCGCCATCCCGCGCGCCCTCACCCTGACCCTCTCCCGCCAGCGGGAGAGGGGACGGGGCCGCGGTGCGAGCGCGGAAGAAACGAAGCCGCGCCTCTGACCCTCTCCCGCCAGCGGGAGAGGGGACGGGGCCGCGGCGCGAGCGCGGAAGAAACGAAGCCGCGTCTGTGCTCCCTCTCCCGCGTGCGGGAGAGGGCTGGGGAGAGGGCACGCGCACCAGCAAGCACCGTCGCCACCGCCAACCTGCGCCCCTCGCCCTGACCCTCTCCCGCCAGCGGGAGAGGGAACCCGATCGTCAAGCCTGCGCTGGCCTCGGCGGTGCGGTGGAGCCACGCACCACCAAGATCGGACTGAAGCCCTCGTTGGCCGGCGCGTCCACCGGCTGCTCGCTCTCGCGCCGCAGTTCGGCGATCAGGCGATACGCCGCATGCCGCGCGATCTCCTCGGTCGCTTGCCGCGCCGTCGTCAGGGTCGGCCAGGATTGCTTGGAGAACGGGCTGTCCTCGAATCCGGCGATGGAAAGATCGTAGGGCACGTGCATGCCCGAGGATTTGGCCGCGGCCAGCACCCCGGCAGCGATCTCGTCGTTGCTGCCGAAGATCGCGGTCGGCCGGTCGGGCAGGGCGAACAACCGTCGCGCCCCGCGGAAGCCATCGTCGAAGGAATAGTCGCCCGGCAGCACCAGGTTCTCGTCCTCGACGATGCCGTAGTCGGCCAGGGCCTGGGCATACCCCTTGTAGCGCTCCCAACTGGAGCGGTGCGATTTGCCGCCCCACAGGAAGCCGATGCGCTGGTGGCCGAGCTGGATCAGGTGCTCGGTGATGTCGTAGGC
>CBIFVU010000345.1:0-3914 GCA_966185905.1 uncultured Lysobacter sp. | reverse complement strand
GCCGGCACCGTGGTCTGGAACGGCCCGGTCGGCGTGTTCGAGTTCGACGCCTTCGGCAAGGGCACCGAGGCGCTGGCGCGGGCGATCGCCGCGTCCAAGGCCTTCTCCATCGCCGGCGGCGGCGACACCCTGGCGGCAGTGGACAAGTACGGCATCGCCGAGCAGGTGGGTTATATCTCCACCGGCGGCGGCGCCTTCCTGGAATTCCTGGAAGGCAAGGAACTGCCGGCGGTGGCCGCGCTCAAGCAGCGCGCGGGCTGAACCATGCAGGCTACGCGGCCGGTGCTGTTCTTCGACCTGGACGGCACCCTGATCGACTCTTCGCTCGGCATCACCCGCTCCATCGCCTATGCGCTGGAAACCCTGCGCCACCCGGTCCCCGACGCGCAGGCCCTGCGCGCGTGGATCGGGCCGGCCCTGCGCACCAGCTTCCAGCTGCTGCTGGGCGAGGCCGACAAAGTCGAGCAGGCGGTGGCGCTGTACCTGGAACGCTACGGCCGCGAAGGCTGGACCGAGCACAGCGTCTACGACGGCATCGCCGAACTGCTCGACGGCTTGCGCGCGCAGGGCTATCGCATGGCCGTGGTCACCGCCAAGAACGAGAACAACGCGCGCAAGATCCTCGGCCATCTGCCGTTCGGCGCGCACTTCGAGGACATCGTGGGCTGCACCGACGATGGCCGGCTGACCCACAAGGTCGAACTGATCGCCGAGGCGCTGCGCCGCTTCGGCCTGGCGCCCGCGCAGTGCCGGATGATCGGCGACCGGCGCATGGACATGGAAGGCGCGGTCGAGCACGGCATGGCCGGGATCGGCGTGCTCTGGGGCTTCGGCAGCGAAGATGAACTGCGCCGCGCCGGCGCGCGCGGGCTGGCGGCGACCCCGGCGCAGTTGCCGGGCTTGCTGCAGGCCTGAGCCCGCTGCGGGCGCGGGCCGGCGTGCGGGTGCTGCCAGGCCCCTTGCACGCAGCGCCCGGCAGCGCGGCCCGGCGATTGCGCAAACGGCGCAAAGCAGGGCGAAAGCCAAAGCCAATCACGTTTGCGCATATCCTCGCCGCCAGGCGGACCGCCGTCCCAGTCCGCGCGACGGCGCGTGGCTAAGGTGCCTGGGCGGCCGAAGGGGCCGCTTCGCACAGGAGAGACATCGCATGCGTCGTATCGGATTGTTCGCCGCCGTGTTCGCCGTGGCGCTGGCCGGTGGCGTGTCGTTCAGCGCTGCCGCCAACAGCTGGCAGGGCACCTGGTACTACTACAACGAGGAGGGCGCGCTGGTCGGCAAGTGGACCGCCGGTTGCGGCGCCGCCGACGTGCGCTGGGGCGAGACCACCGCCAACCGGCACTTCGTCCAGGGCTGCCAGGTCGAGAGCTGAGCACGGGCCGGGCGCCGCTGCGGCGGCGCTGCGGGCCTTGGCGGCAGGCGCCCGGTCTCGGCGCCATTCTCGGCGCCCGGCCGAGGCCGCTGCGCAAAACCCAGGCGCGGGCGGCGGCGCCGTCCCGCGCCTGCGCTCGGTCGGCTACGCTCAGCCCGCCAGCGCTGGCCAGTCGCGGGCCAGCAGGCCCAGCTTCTCGCTGTCGGTGACCCGGTCGCCGACGAAGAAGCTTTCCCGCAGCCGGCCTTCGATCTGGAAACCGAGCCGCAGCAACAACGAGCGCGAGGCCTGGTTGTCCGGGTCGATATCGGCGTCGATGCGGTGCAGCTCCAGAGTGCCGAAGCCCCAGCCCAGCGCCAGCCGCACCGCTTCGCCGGCCACGCCGCGGCCCCAATGGTCCGGATGCAGCGCATAGCCCAGTTCGGCGCGGCGGTGCGCCGGGGCGATGCGGAACAGCTTGCAACTGCCGATCAGCGCATCGTCTTCGCCGGCGATGGCCCATTCCAATGCCGTGCGCGCGGCGAATTCGTTGTGCGCGCGCTCCAGCAGCGCCTGCGCTTCTTCGCGCTGGGTCAGCGGCGGCCGGCTCCAGAAGCGGGTCACCCGGGCATCGCCGAACAGGGCCAGCAACCCTTGCGCATCCTCGTCGCGCAGCGCGCGCAGGCGCACGCGCGGGCCGTGCAGGGTGGGCGGGCATTCCAGTGCTGCCAGGCGGTCGGCGATGGCCTGGCTGGTCGCGGTGAGGGGCAGGGTCATGCGCGGTCCTGGTCGATGGAAGTTTCCGTTCGCCGCGGTATGCGCCGTGGCGCGTGCGACGGCGCGCGCGCGCGGGCGGGCGCGGCGCCCTTCGCGCGTCGGCAAGCTGTGCTAGCTTGGCCGGCAGTCCAGAGAGTCTGCCATGTCCGCCAGTCTTCGTCGCACCAAGATCCTCGCCACCCTCGGCCCGGCCACCGACCCGCCGGGCGTGCTCGACGCCCTGCTCAGCGCGGGCGTCGACGTGGTCCGCCTCAACTTCTCGCACGGCGATCCCTCCGCCCAGGTCGCCCGCGCCCAGGCCGTGCGCGAGGCCGCGCAGCGGCTCGGGGTGGAGGTCGGCATTCTGGTCGATCTGCCTGGGCCGAAGATCCGCATCGAGCGTTTCGCCGAAGGCCGGGTGCTGCTCAAGGCCGGCGACCGCTTCGACCTGATCGCCAGCCAGACCCCGCCGCCGGGCAACCTGCGCGAAGTCGGCGTTAGCTACCTCGGCCTGCCCGGCGACGTGGCGCCCGGCGACGTGCTGTTGCTCGACGACGGCCTGCTGCAACTGCGTGTGGGCGCGGTGGACGGCGATCGCATCGTCACCACCGTGCTCAACGATGGCGCCCTGTCCGACCGCAAGGGCCTGAACAAGCTCGGCGGCGGCCTGTCGCTGGGCGCGCTGACCGAGCGCGACAAGCAACTGATCCAGGTCGCCGCCGAACTGGGCGCGGACTTCATCGCCGTCTCCTTCTGCCGCAACGCCGAGGACATGAACGAGGCGCGGCGGATCGCGCGCGAGGCCGGCAGCGACGCGGCGCTGGTGTCCAAGATCGAGCGCGCCGAGGCGATCGAGAACCTGTCCGAGATCGTGGAGGCCAGCGATGTGGTGATGGTCGCCCGCGGCGACCTGGGCGTGGAGATCGGCGATGCCGAGCTGCCCGGCCTGCAGAAGAAGATCATCCGCGAATCGCTGGCGCGCAACCGGGTGGTGATCACCGCCACCCAGATGCTGCAGTCGATGGTCGACAACCCGATCCCGACCCGCGCCGAAGTGCTGGACGTGGCCAACGCGGTCATCGACGGCACCGACGCGGTGATGCTGTCGCAGGAATCGGCCGCCGGGCGCTACCCGGTCAAGGCGGTGGAAGCGATGGCGCGCATCTGCCTGGGCGCCGAACGCCAGTTCGACCACGACACCGATTTCGAGGCCGCCCCGCGCAACCTGCAGCGCGCCGACCAGGCCATCGCCATGGCCGCGATGTTCCTGTCCGAGCACATCGGCGTGCGCGCGATCGTGGCGATGACCGAATCCGGCGGCACCGTGCGCTTCCTCTCGCGTTTCCGCTCCGATGCGCCGATCTACGCTTTCTCCCGCCATCCCGGCGCGCGCCGGCGCATGGCGCTGATGCGCGATGTCTACCCCATCGACTTCGACAGCCGCGGCATGGCCTCGCGCGATGCGGCCCGCAACGTGGTCAAGCAATTGTTCGATTCGGGCAAGCTGGCGGTGGGCGAGCGGGTGATCTTCACCAGCGGCGACACCATGGAGCAGCACGGCGCGACCAATACCCTGCGCCTGCTGCAGGTGGCCGATGGCGGCTGCGCGGAGGGGCTGGGCGAGCTTTGAGCGCGCCTTCTCCCGCGTGCGGGAGAAGGTGCCCCGCCAGGGGCGGATGAGGGCGCGCGAGGGCGGGCTGCCGGCGCCGCTCCATGCAAGGGCGGCGGCCCTCACCCCAACCCTCTCCCGCCAGCGGGAGAGGGGGCAGTGCGCGAGCCTTTGCTGTTTTCTTCTCCCGCGTGCGGGAGA
>CBIFVU010000344.1:0-3952 GCA_966185905.1 uncultured Lysobacter sp. | reverse complement strand
ATGCCGGCCCGCCTAGTCTACGGAACCAGTCTAGGCCGGCGCGTCGCAGCGGCTTCGACCCGGTGCTGGCCTGGCCGCAGGAGCCGGCGGGTGGCGCCGTCCCAAGCGTTCCGGGCGCCGGCTTGGCAAGGGCATGGTTCGGCCATCAAATGCGGCATCCATCACATATATGAAGTCGGCAGGCCGTTTTTGCCCGTTCTGACAGCGTCCGTACGCCATGGGACTGTGCGACGCTTGCCCCGACTCCGGCGGCCGACCGACCGCCGGACCGCGCAAGGACCGCCCCGCATGAACCCGCAAGATCCCCGGCTCTACGCCGATCCGCGCGGCGTCTGGCGCGACGACGGCGCCGGCCGCGTCCACGGCATCCGCTGGCACGACATCGACGGCATCGATGGCTATGCGATCGACGCGATCGACCGCAGGCTGGTGTTCGTGGAACTGGGCACGGCCAGCGGCGAGCGGCTGGAACTGCGCACGGACTGGCCGGGTTTCCGCGAAGTCACCACGGCCATGAGCGTGCATCTGCCCGGGCTGGACGTGGATGCGCTGCGCCGGCTGGAGCAGGCGCGTCCGGAGGATCCGCCGCAGGTGCTGTGGTGGCGCGCCTGAGCCGGCGGCCTCAGTCCAGCACGCGGCAGAACACCGCCTTGAGATAGCGCGACTCGGGCACCTGCGCCAGCCACGGATGGTCCGGGCCGGCGCCGGCCACGCGCAGCACCTGCACGGTGCGGCCAGCGTAGAAGGCGGCGCGGCGCAGCATGTCCAGGAACTGGTCCTCGCCGACCAGGCCGGTGCAGGAGAACGTGGCGAACAGGCCGCCGGGCTTGACCACGCTCAGCGCCAGCTTGTTCATGTCCAGGTACTTCTTCAGCGCGGCGATGACCTGCTCGCGGTCGCGGGTCATCTTGGCCGGGTCCAGGATCACCACGTCGAAACGCTCGCCCGCGTTGCCCAGGTCGCGCAGGTAGGGAAAGATGTCGGCCTGCACGAACTTGACCTGGACGCCGTTGAGCTTGGCGTTGCCCTTGGCGATGTTGATCACGTCCGCGTCGATGTCCACGCCGACCACTTCCTCCGCGCCGCGCACCTTGGCGTAGACGCCGAAGCCGCCGGTGTTGCAGCACAGGTCGAGCACGCGCTTGCCGGCCACCTGTTGCGACAGCCATTCGCGGTTCTCGCGCTGGTCGGCGAAGAAACCGGTCTTGTGCGCGCCGGCCGGGTCGGCGCGGAAACGGATGCCGTGCTCGGTGATGATCGCCGGCGGCACCGCTTCGGTGCCGCCGCTGTAGGACGGGCGGAAATCGAAGCTTTCCTGCTTTTGCACGTGCTCGTCGGCGAAGGCGTAGATGCGGCAGCCGGGGAATTGCGCGCGCAGCGCTTCGTAGATCCATTCGCGGTGGCGGAACGCGCCGGCGCTGAAGAACTCGACCACCAGCAGGTCGCCGTAGCGGTCCACGACCAGGCCGCTGATCCCGTCGCCTTCGCTGTGGAGCACGCGCCAGGCGTCGCTGGCCTCATCCAGGCGCAACACGTCGCGGCGCAGCGACACCGCCGCGGCGATCTTGCGCGCGAACCAGCCCGCGTCCACCGCCACGGCGGGATCGTTCTCCAGCATGCGCAGGGCGATGCGCGAGTGGCCGTTGTAGAAACCGCGGCCGATCCAGTCGCCGTCCACGCCGATCACATCGACGATGCTGCCGGGCTTGGGCCGCTGGGCCGGCTTGTCGACCAGGCGCTGGAAGATCCAGGGGTGGGTGGATTTCCAGGCGTTCTTGAGGCGTACGGTGGGGTATTCGGTAGTCATCGCGCCATTCTACCGGGCCGCGGGCGCGCGGCCGCCCTGGCGCCGGAGCGCGACCGCCGGCCCAATCCCGCAGGCGGGACGGTGAAGCCCATCCGCCGCGGCTTGCATTGGCCGGCCGCGGTGCCAATCTCGGCAGAATGCAACTGCCCACCGACGCCCCGATCCCCGACACCCCTGCCCAGCGCAAGGCCGACCGTGCGCGCCTGGTCCGGGCCCTCAACGCGAGCCTGGCCTTCGTGCTGCTGCTGGTGGCGGTGTTCAGCGCCCAGGGCAGTTTCGACCTGCGCCCGTTCACGGTCCGGCCCGGCGCCTGGGAGGGCTTGCTCGGGGTGCTGACCGCGCCCTTGCTGCACGGATCGGTCGAGCACCTGGCCGCCAACGCCACTTCGTTGCTGCTGCTGGGCAGCTTGGCCGGGGCGGTCTATCCCAAGGCCACCGTGCGCGCGCTGCCAGTGCTGTGGCTGGGCTCGGGGCTGGGCGCCTGGCTGCTCGGCGACCCGGGCAGCCACCACCTCGGCGCCAGCGGCCTGACCCACGGCCTGATGTTCCTGGTCATGACCCTGGGCCTGCTGCGCCGCGACCGTTCCTCCATCGCCGCGGCGATGATCGCCTTCCTGCTCTACGGCGGCATGCTGCTGACGGTGCTGCCGCGCGAGATCGGGGTGTCCTGGCAGGCGCACCTGGGCGGCGCCGTGGCCGGCGTGGCCGCGGCCTTCCTGTTCCGCCTGCGCGACCCGCTGCCGCCGCGCAAGCGCTATAGCTGGGAGGACGAGGACGAGCATCTGGCGCCGCTGGCCGACGAGCTGGAGCCGCCGGCGCCGCGCGAGGTGCCGGTGCTGTGGAACCGCCCCGACCCGCGCGATGTGCAGACCGGCGTGGTGCTGCGCTTCCCGCCCAGGCGGCCCGAGCAAGACGCCGCCGCGCCCGACTGAGCCGCGCCTGCGCTCCGGCCCGCGCACCTCCAGGCCCGCGCGCTGGGCAGGCGCGCTACAGTGGCGTGCGTCCAGGGAGCGGACCGCGGGCCATGCTCGCCCGGCCCCGGACCGCGCCCACCCGCCACGGAGCCCGCCATGCGCCGCCTGACCCTGCCCTTCGCCTTCGCCGCCCTGCTCGCTGCCGCGCCGCTCGTCCACGCCAAGAGCGCCTGCATGATGCAGGGCGAGGTGCTGGGCCAGCCGGTCAACGACTGCACCGAGACCGACGACGCCAACGCCGCCAAGGAGATCAAGACCCAGTGCAACGGCCAGGCCCCCGGCCTGCAGGAGATCGGCGGCCGGATCCAGATGAAGCAGCTGGCCTCCTGCCCCTCTGGCGCCCAGGGCGCCTGCGTTTCGCCGATGGGCATTCCCAGCCGCGTGCACTACTACCAGCGCACTACGGAACAACTGGCCGCGGTCAAGCAGGCCTGCGAGGGCCAGCGCGGCACGTGGTCGGCGCCGTGAGCCCAGGCCATCGCCGCGGCTGCGGCGCGCTGGCGCTGGCGCTGTGCGGCGGGCTGGCCGGGCCGGCGGCGACGGCGGCCGAAGCCGAAGCCGAAGCGCCATCCTTCGACCGCCCTGGCATCGCCTTTTCCACCCAGACCCTGCCGCGCGGCGCCTTCGCCTGGGAGCAGGGCCTGCCCGATGTAGAGCGCGACCGCGACGGCGGCGCGCGCAGCACCCGCTACGCCGCGGCCACGCTGCTGCGCCTGGGACTGGCCGACCGGCTGGAGCTGCAACTGTCGGCCTCGCCCTACGTGCATCTGCGCGAACGCGAGGACGGCCAGCGGCGCAGCCGCCACGGCGCCGGCGATACCGGCCTGGCCTTGAAGCTGGCGCTGCCCTCGGCGCACGAGCGGTTCTCCTGGGCCGTGCTGGCCGGGGCCACCGCCGACAGCGCGCGCCGCGGCCTGGGCAACGGCGCGACGGTGTACACGCTGGGCACCACCCTGGGCTACGACTTCGACGACCGCGTGTCCGGCGCGCTGTACTTCAACCTGGACCGCAGCGACGGCCGCGACACCTGGACCTGGTCGCCGAGCCTGGGGCTGGCCCTGAGCGAGCGCCTGGGCGCCTACGTGGAAGCGGGCCTGTCGCGCAGCCAGGGCGAGTCGGCCACCGCGGTGGCCGGCGCTGGCCTGACCTGGATGGCGACGCCGCGGGTCCA
>CBIFVU010000343.1:0-3976 GCA_966185905.1 uncultured Lysobacter sp. | reverse complement strand
CCTGAGCGGCCGTGTCCGCGAACTGGCGCGTGGCGGCGGCGAACTGTTCGTTGAATTGCTGGTACATGGCTGAGCTCCTGGGAAAGAGGTCCAGCCGTCGGGCGACTGGATTGTGCGATGCAGCATAGACCCCTCTTTGTTGCATCGCAACATAGGCCCGACGAGCGGTCGTGAACGGTTCAGAAAGCCTGCCTGTTCAGCGAGTTGGCGCTGAATGGACAGGGCGCGCACAGGGCTCTTGGGCGGCCCGGAGGCGGGCCGGAAGGGAGGCCGGGGCGGGGCGAAATACGTTCAGGCGCCTCGTCTGGCCCGGGGATCGGCCGTTGCGCCGCTGCGGGTCGTCGTCTCTCGGCCCGCGCCGCGACGTCCGGGGTGGCCCAGGCAAGCCGCGAGGCCCCAAAACGCGACGGGCCGGAAGCGTTCGCCCCCGGCCCGTCGCCGTCCTGCCCGGTCGCCGGCTCGCTCGCCCGGCTCACTCGCCGCGGTAGCGGCTGCCGGCGGTGCAGGTCTCGTGCACGACGATCTCGCTCAGCTGCGGCAGCGCCGGCTTGAGTTGTTCCCAGATCCACACCGCCAGCCGCTCGCTGGTCGGGTTCTCCAGGCCCTGGATGTCGTTGAGGTAGTGGTGGTCGAGCCGGTCGTGGATCGGCTGGAAGGCCTTCTTGACCTCGGCATAGTCCACCAGCCAGCCGCTGTGCTCGCCGATCGGGCCGCGCAGGTGCACCTCGACCCGGAAGGAATGGCCGTGCAGGCGCGCGCACTTGTGCCCTTCCGGCACGTTCGGCAGGCGGTGGGCGGCTTCGAGGGTGAAGACCTTGAAGATGTCGATGGCAGTCATGGCGGGGCAACCGTCGGGCGGTGCGGGCGCCGGCCGCAGGAGCGGCAGGGCCGTGGGTGGGCGATGCGCGGCGCGCGTCCGGCGCGGCCCGGATACGAAAAAGCCCGCTGCGCTGGCGGGCCCGGAGTGCTGCGGAGCCCTGGGCCGCCGCGCGCGTCGATGGTGGCTATGGGTGGACTCGAACCACCGACCCCAGCATTATGAGTGCTGTGCTCTAACCGGCTGAGCTACATAGCCACGGGGAACCGCGAATTCTTCATGCCGGCGGGCGGCTTGTCAATCCTTCCCGGCCATTTTGCCCGACTTGTCGTCTGCCTCACCCCATGGCAGAGTCGGACACAGTGCAATTCGGAGTCCGCATCGTGATCGATCCGGACGGCTACAGGCCCAATGTCGGCATCGTATTGATGCACCCGGACGGCCGCCTGTTCTGGGCGCGCCGGGTGCACCGCGACGGCTGGCAGTTCCCGCAGGGCGGGATGAACACCGACGAGACGCCGCTCGAGGCCATGTACCGCGAGCTGCGCGAGGAGACCGGCCTGCTGCCGCAGCACGTCGAGGTGCTGGGCGCGACCCCGGGCTGGCTGCGCTACCGCCTGCCGCACCGGGCCATCCGCCGCAACGACCGGCTGGTCTGCATCGGCCAGAAGCAGGTCTGGTTCCTGCTGCGCCTGACCGGCCAGGAGTCCGACCTGCGCCTGGACCTGACCGAGAAGCCCGAGTTCGACCATTGGCGCTGGGTCGATTTCTGGTACCCGGTCGAGCACGTGGTGATGTTCAAGCGCGGGGTCTATGCCAGCGCCCTGCGCCACCTGGCCCCGTTCGCCCGGCACGTCGCCGGCGCCCAGGCGGTGCCGGTGCGCTCGCCCGACCCGCGCCGCGAGCCGCAGGCGCGCAACCACCAGCGGCCGCGCGCGCGCGCCGCGGCGCCGGGGCTGCCGGCGGTCGGCGGGTCCGAGCCCAAGGGGCAGGGCTGAGGGGGCGGCATCGGGCGGTCGCGCGGTCGCGCCCGTCCCGGCTCGGCCGGCCCGGCCGCCGTTGAGCGGCCATTAATTGACAATCATTCTCATCCGTGGCGGAATGGTCCTGCAGCCAGCCGGCTGCCAACCGAAGACCAGCGCCGTGTACGTCTGCATCTGCAACGGAGTCACCGACCGCGATATCCGCCAGGCCGCCGAGGCCGGTTGCCGCAGCGTGCCCGAGCTGACCATGCGCACCGGCGCCGGCGCCAACTGCGGCAGCTGCCTGGAGCTGGCCGGCTCGCTGCTGGAGCAGGCGCGCAACGTGCGCGAACTGCCGCTGGCGGTGATGCAGCAGGCCGCCTGAGGCCGCTCGCGCCGGCCCCTCGGTCCGGCCCCGCCCCCGCTTTCGCTAACCAAAGCGCCCGCCGACCGCCCGCGACCCGGGCGGTTTCCGTATGCGCGCGCCGTCCTGCCAGTGCCTGCGAATGCAGCCTGGCGCAGGTCTGTCCACCGTAGATCGACCCCGGCCGCGAGCGTCCGCTGCGGCCGGCGGCGACGACACTGATTCTCGACTCCGCTTGCGCACGATTCGCGTTTCGTCATGGCTTCGGCGAAAGGTCTACAGTGCCGCCCATCGCAACGCAGGAGCCGGCCATGAAAGGCGACGCCAAAGTCATCGAATACCTCAACAAGGCGCTCTTCAACGAGCTGACCGCCATCAACCAGTACTTCCTGCACGCCAAGATGCTGAAGAACTGGGGCCTGAAAGAACTCGCCGACCACGAGTACCACGAGTCGATCGACGAGATGAAGCACGCCGACAAGCTCTCCGACCGGATCTTGTTCCTCGACGGCCTGCCGAACTTCCAGGCGCTGGGCAAGCTGCGCATCGGCGAGAACCCGCGCGAGTTGCTGGAATGCGACCTGGCGCTGGAACTGGAAGCCATCCCGTTGCTGCGCGAGGCGATCAAGTATTGCGAGACGGTCAGCGACTACGTCAGCCGCAAGCTGTTCGCCGACATCCTGGATTCGGAAGAGGAGCATGTGGACTGGATCGAGACCCAGCTCGCGCTGATCGACCGCCTGGGCGAGCAGAACTACCTGCTGACCAAGATCGAAGACGCCTCGTAAGCGCGGCCCAGGTCGAGCGGGAGCCGCGCGCTCCCGGCGGTGCGATCCTCCCGCCAGCGCACGCCAGCCAGAGGGATCGACCCCCGCCGCCGCACCCGCGGCGAGCGTGTGCCAGCCAGCCCGGGCGACCCGGTCGCCTCGCCAGCCAGACCCATCGCCCCAGCCGCCGGCCCACGCCGGCGGCTTTTGTTTGCCCGCCCGGCCCGCAGCCCAGCGCGCAGCAGCGGCGCGAGCCGCGATCCCGGGCCGCGGCAGCCGGCGCCGCTGTCTCCGGGGCTGCCGGGTTCCGGGATCGCGGCTTGCGCCGCTCCTACAGGGGCTGGCTTAGCCCGCCGGCAGCCCCTTGGGCTCGCGCTTGCGCCGGCGGAACAGCAGCCGCCACAGCCACCACAGCGCCAGCGCCAGCACCAGGGTGATGGTCGCCACGATGCCCAGGCTCAACCACGGATGGGCGAAGACCAGCGCCAACACGCCGAGCACCGCGGCGTCTTCGGCGACCGAGGCGGTCCAGTTGCTGACCGGCTCGGGCGAGGTGTTGAGCAGGGCCCGGGTCCCGGACTTGAGCGCATGGCTGGTCAGGGCCACGCCGGCGCCAGCGGCCAGCGCCCCGGCGCCCAGCTCGCCGTCGGGCGAGATCGTCGCCGCGGCCAGGAACGCCCCGACCGGCACCCGCAGCAGCGTGTGCAGCAGGTCCCAGCCCGAGTCCACCCCGGGGATCTTGTCGGCGAAGAACTCGCCCACGGTCAGCAGGCCGCAGACCCCCAGCACCCAGGGCGACTGGGTGGCTTGCAGCGCGGTCGGCAGCTCCAGCCAGCCCAGCAGGCCGGCCAGGCCCACCCCGAACACGGTCAAGTAGACGCGGACGCCCGACAGCCAGGCCAGGACTACGCCAACTGCGAACAGGTGCGCATCGGACATCGGGGCGATCCCGTTAAGATTGAAGGTTGAGTATAGGCAAAGCGGGCGGTGCGAGCCGTCCGCCTCCGAACCATGGCCAAAGCCCCGCCGCCGCGTTTCGTCATCGTCCAGCAGCAGCCGGACAAGC
>CBIFVU010000342.1:0-3982 GCA_966185905.1 uncultured Lysobacter sp. | reverse complement strand
TGACCGATCCGGATGCGCTGGCGCGGCTGGACCTGATCCAGGTGATCCGCTCCGGGCGCACGGCCTTGTTCGCCGCCAACCTGGCGCTGGCCGCCTACCAGCGCCGCCTGGCCGAGCAATTGGGCATCGAGCCGGGCGCCGAGCTCAAGCGCGCGGTGCTGGAGGCGCGCGAGCGCGAACTGCCGGTGCACCTGATCGACCGCGAAGTCGGGCTGACCTTCAAGCGCGCCTCGCAGCGGCTGGGTTTCTGGGGCCGCAGCAAGCTCGGCGTCGGGCTGGTCAGCAGCCTGTTCGCCGCCGATGAAGTCGGCGAGGACGAGATCGAGAAGCTCAAGCAGGGCGACATGCTGGAATCGAGCTTCGGCGAGTTCGCCGCCGAAAGCCCGGAGCTGTATGAGACGGTGATCGCCGAGCGCGACCGCTACATGGCCGCGCGTCTGCGCGAGACCGCCGGGCCGTCGAAAGAGGTGCTGGCGGTGGTCGGCGCGGGGCATCTGCAAGGCCTGGCACGGCACCTGCGCGAGGATCAGGGCGACCCGGTCGCCCAGCGCACGGAGCTGGAACAGGTCAAGGCCAAGAGCAAGGTGCCGTGGGTGATGATCGTGATCACCACCCTGATCCTGGCCGGCATCGCCTGGGGGTTCTGGAAGGGCGGCGCCAGCGTGGGCGCGGACCTGCTGCTGCAGTGGGTGGCCTTCACCGGCGGCCTGGCGGCGCTGGGCTGCCTGCTGGCCGGCGGCCATCCGCTGAGCATCCTGACCGCGGCGGTGGTCGCTCCGCTCAAGCCGTTCCGGCCTGGGGTACCGGCCGGCGCGGTCAGCGCCCTGGTCGAAGTGCACCGGCGCAAGCCCGCCTACGCCGACTTCCTGGCCCTGCGCGACGACGCGCAGACGCTCAAGGGCTGGTATCGCAACCGGGTGGCGCGGGTGGTGCTCAATTTCATGCTGACCAACATCGGCACCGGCATCGGCGTGTGGCTGGCCGGGTTCCGCATCGCTGCCAAGCTGGTGGGCTGAGCGGACGCGATCGAGACGGCGGCCGCGACGGGGCGCTCGGCGCACGCGACGCTGGTCTGCGCCTGGGCGCTGGCGTGCGCCTCCTGCGGTGTGCGCGCCCCCCGGCGCGGTCTCCGGCCGAGGCTGCGATCGCCGCCGCCGGCCTTTCGCCGCACCGATCCGGCATTTGGTCCCTGGCGCGTTGACTTGCTGCGCAGACCTGCCGGATAGTCCGATACATCGGCGGGCCTGACCCGCGACGGACTGCAACCGACCCCATGGATGAGGCGACCGCTCCCCCCGGCCCGGCCCAGGCCGCGCCCGCGCCGCGCGCGCCTGCCTCGGCCTCCTCGTCCGCTCCGCGCCCGGCAATGCCGCCGGCGGCCCTGCCCTTGCGCGATGTGCAGGTGCAGCCCTGGCCGGGCGGCGAGTTCCTGATCGCCACCGCCAGCGGCAAGCACGTGCTGGCCGGACGCGAGATCGCCGCAGTGGTGCGCGCGCTGTGTGCAGCCTCCGACGGCGCGCAGGCCCATGCCCATTACCTCGCCGACGGCGGGCGCCTGGACGCGGACGCTTTCGCTGCCCAGGCCGCGCGCTGCCTGGCCGCGCTGGCGCCGGCACCGTCCGCACAGGCGCCGGCGCGGCTGCTATGGCGGCGCCCCTTGCTCGGCCCGGCCCAGGTCGCGCCCTGGGCGCGGCGCGCGCGCCACGCCTTCGCCCTGCCCTGGGCCCTGCCCGGCCTGTGCGCGGCGCTGGCCGCGCCGGTGCTGGCGCTGGCGGTGTTCGGCGAGCGCCTGGCCGCAACCTGGCTGAGCCTGGGCGAATCGCTGGCGGCCTTCGGCCTGGTCCTGCTGGGCGCGCTGATCCACGAATTCGGCCACGCCGGCGCGCTGGCCCGCCACGGCCAGGCCGCCGGCGCGATCGGCGGCGGCCTGTACCTGGGGGTGATCCCGGTGTTCTACGCCGATGTCTCGCGCGCCTGGCGCCTGTCGGTGCCGGCGCGGGTCGCGGTCAACCTGGGCGGGGTGTATTTCCAGGCCATCTACGCCACCGCGCTGATGCTGGCCGGGGCGATCGGGCCGAGCCCGGCGCTGCAGATGGCCGGCGCGCTGTCGGTGGTGCTGGCGCTGACCCAGTTCCTGCCCTTCGCCCGCACCGATGGCTATTGGGTGCTCAGCGATGTCCTGGGCGATCCGCGCCTGGGCCGGTTCGAGCCGGGCCTGTTCGCGCAGGCGCGCCAAGCCGGCGCGGCCGGCCGGCAGGCGCGCCTGCGCCTGGCCTACCAGGCCTGCAACGCGGCGGTGGTGATCGCGATCCTGGCCGTGTCGCTGCGCCACGCTCATGGCCTGCTGCAGGCACTGGCCAGTTCGCACCGCACCGGCATCGTCTCCGACGTGCTGCGCCAACCCTCGCGCTGGCTGTCGCTGGTGCTGCTGGCGTTCCTGCTTTACCGGCTGCTGGCGTTCGCGCGCCGGCGGCTCTACGCAACCAGGCCACGCCGCCGGCCTGGTCCCGCGCTCCCCGTGCAGGCGGCCAACGAAAAGGACATCCAACCATGAATGAATCCCAGGATCTGGAACTGAAGCTGGAAGTGCTGGACGAGCGGCTGGAATTCGCGCCGGCCTGGCTGTGCGAGAACGCCGAGTGGTTCACCGACTTCTGGGGCCTGGACTGCACCCAGTAAGAGATCCCCTCCCCCGGGGCCGGCGAGAGCCGGCCCCGTTTGGAGTCGATCCACCGGCGAGAGCCGGCACCGTTTGGGTCGATGCGCCGGCACGGGCCTGTTCCGGGTCGATCGAGCTGCCGGTGCAAGCGTGCCCCGGTTCGGTGGGGCTGCCGACACGAACCGACCCCCGATTCGACGGTGCTGCCGGCGCGAGCCAGCCCAGGATTCGGCGAATCCACCCGCGCCAGTCGGGGCTTACTTCGACAAAACCGTCTGCGCGGACCGGTGCGGCCGGGTCGAGTGGCCAGGCCGAACAATCTGCCCGAACACCCTGCTCGGCCAACCTGCTCGAACGGCCGGCCCGAGAAGGCCGCATTACGATCCACCCGCCGGCCGCCCATCCTGCTTCCCGCCCTTGCCCAGGACTTCACCCTTGCGTCTACCGCCCCGCCTCGCACGCCTGCTCGCGCGCCCACTGCGCCTGGCGGCCACCGCTGTGACCGCAGCCACGTTGCTGGCGGGCTGCGGCGAACCCGCGCCTGCCGGCGTGGCGCAGATCGACGGCCGCTATGCGGTGGTCTCGCGCCTGCGTCCGCATTCGCTGCAACAGGTGCGTCTGGAGGTGGCGATCAGTTTCCATTGCCCGGCCTGCCGCCGCTTCGAGCCCAGCCTGCAGGCGCTGGCGGCCAAGTACGGCGAGCGCCTGCGGATCGAACAGACCGCGGTAACGCCGCGCGAGGGGTCCGGCCGGCCTGAGCGCCTGTTCCTGTTAGCCAAGCGCGCCGGTCTGGAGGCGGACGCGCGCGCGGCGCTGTACCGGGCCCGCTTCGAGGACGCGCAGGACATCGAGCAGCCGGCGGTGCTGGAGCGCATCGCCGGCGCCATCGGCCTGGCGCCGGCGCTGTGGGCGCAGCTCGACAGCCCGGCGCTGGTGCGCGAGCAAGCCGCGCTGGACGCCCGCGCCCGGGTGTTCGCCGCCTACACCCCGGCGCTGCTGATCGAAGACCAGTTGCTGGTCGAGGCCGACGCCGCCGAAGCCGCGCGGGTCATCGATAGCCTGTTGCTGCCGCGTTGAAGCGGGCCGCCTTGAATCAGGCCGCGTTGAAGCCGCGGCGCCGGCGTCGTGGCCGGCGCGTCAGCCTGCCACGACCGCCGCGCCGTCCGCCGCACCGTCCATGCCGTCCGTCGCGGCCGTCCGCGGCGGCAAGCCGCGGGCGCGGCGCACCAGGGCGACGGTGCCGGCGCGCAGATCGTCGAGGATGGCGTAGATGGTCGGCAGGAACAGCAGGCTGACCACGGTCGAGAACGCCAGGCCGCCGGC
>CBIFVU010000341.1:0-4050 GCA_966185905.1 uncultured Lysobacter sp. | reverse complement strand
GCGCGGTAGCGCGAGCAATGCAGGCTTTCGATGGTGATGCCCTGGCGGTCGAAGAAGTCGGCCAACTGGAACAGGATGCCGGGCTTGTCGGCGGCGACCACTTCGACGATGTAGGGCAGCAGGCTGGACTGCACCTGCTTGGCGCCGGTGCGGTACCACACCAGCTTCAGGCCTTCCTCGCGCTCCAGCCGGCTCAGCATGGCCTCCAGCTTGGCCACCGAGTCCCAGGAGCCCTGGGCCAGGGCGGTCACCGAGACATCGCGGCCGACCGTGGATAGGCGGGCATCGACCAGGTTGCAGCCCGAATCGGCGATCCGCCGCGTCACCGACAGCAGCGGCGACTCCGGATGCGTCGTATAGGCGTTGATCAGGAGGTGGTTTTCGTTCGGCGACGGCCGGGCAGCGGAATCGGTCAAGGCGGCGCCTGCAAGGGAGCGGATGAGAGGCTCGGATATGAACGGAGGCCCGGAGCCGGGCGTGGACTGTGGGGCAGCATACTTGCCCGCGCTTTCGGGCCGCAAGTAACATCGTGGCGTGCGCAGCGGCATCGCGCGCGGTTTTTCCGGGTTCCGTGCCCGGCTGCCGGTTCTGCCCGGCGGCGCGGGGACGGAGCGTTTCGCCGCAGGTGGGCCGCGGGGTTCCGGGCCGGTGCGCCCGGCTCGGCGCTGCCGGGGCCGGGCTTGGGTTCCGCCACGCCCGGGCCGCCGCTGCGTTCTGCCTTCCTCATTCCTCTCTTTCCAGACTCTGCGGGCCTCCAACTTGCGACTTACCGGCAGTATCACCGCGCTGGCGACGCCTTTCACCGCGTCCGGCGAAATCGACCTGGACGCCTGGCGCAAGCTGTTGGCGCTGCAGCTGGAAGGCGGCACCCAGGCCGTGGTCGTGGCCGGCTCCACCGGCGAGGCCGCGGCCCTGTACGACGCCGAATACGACGCACTGCTGCGCATCGCGGTGGAGTGCGTGGCCGGGCGCATCCCGGTGCTGGCCGGTACCGGCCTGTCCAACACGGCCAAGACCATCGAGCTGACCCGCCACGCCGCCACCCTGGGCGCGGACGCCGCGCTGGTGGTGACCCCGCCGTATGTGCGCCCGACCCAGGCCGGCCTGATCGCCCACTACCGCGCCATCGCCGACGACGGCGCCCTGCCGATCGTGCTCTACAACGTGCCCGGCCGCACCGGCGGGGACCTGCTGCCGCAGACCGTGGCCGCCCTGGCCGGCCACTCCCGGGTGATCGGCATCAAGGAAGCGGTGTCCGACCCGCGCCGCATGGACGAGCTGCTGGCGTTTAAGAGCGATGACTTCGCCGTGCTCAGCGGCGACGACCCGACCGCCTGCCGGGCCATGCTCGCCGGCGCCGACGGCATCGTCTCGGTGGGCTCCAACGCCTTGCCGCGCTCGTTCCGCCGTCTGGCCGACCTGGCCCGCGCCGGCCGCAGCGACCCGGCCCAGGCCTGGGACGCGCGCCTGCGCCCGGTCTGCGATTTCCTCGGGGTGGAGCCCAACCCGATCCCGGTCAAGGCGCTGCTGGCCGCGCAGGGCATCGGCCACGGCCTGCGCCTGCCGCTGCAGCCGCTGTCGGCCGAGCACCGCGATGCCGCGGCCGCCGCCCTGGCGCTGGCCGCCGAACTCGAACATTCCTGCCGCGATACGCTCGCGGCCTGACCCCTGCAGGAGATTCCCATGCGTTCCAACCTTTCCCTGTCCCGCGCCGTCGTCGCCGGCCTGTTGCTGGCGGTGGTCGCCACGTCGGGCTGCAGCTGGTGGCGCAAGGGCAACAAGCTCTATGCCGAAGCGCCGGAGAACCGTCCGCTGGAAGTGCCGCCGGACCTGGACCTGCCGCGCACCGACGGCGCCATGGCGGTGCCCGGCGGTCCGGCCACCGCGTCCGGCCAGGCCGCCGCGCGTCCGACCCAGGCCGCCCCGGGCGTGCCGGCGTCCTCGGCGCTGGGCTTCACCGTCAGCGGCGAGCGCGACGATCTGTTCAACAAGGTCGGCGAGGCCCTGGGCAAGATCGAGGGCCTGACCATCGCCAGCCGCGCGCAGCTGCTGGGCGCCTACGATGTCAATTACGAAGGCAGCAACTTCCTGGTCCGGGTCAGCGCGGTGGAGGCGGGTGCCTACGTCTCGGCGGTGGACCCGCGCGGCCTGCCGGCCAGCGGCGAAGCGCCGGCCAAGCTGATCGCCAGCCTCAAGGGCACGCTCGGCGGCCGCTGAGCGGGCACCGCACGAAGCAGACGCAACGGGCGCCGCAAGGCGCCCGTTTTCGTTGTGGGGCTGGAGGAGTGAGCGGCCGGGTTGTCGCGGGTGAGCGCCCAGGCTGCGCGGCCCGTGCAGGCGCATCGCTGGCGACAGGCCGGCGAGCGGGGTCGATGCGCCGCCCGCCGGAAGCTGCGGCGCGGCCGGCGGACGGCCCGAAGGAGCGGCGCGAGTCGCGATCAGGGCCTGCCTGCGGTGCGGCGGCACCGCGGTGGCGGCCCGTGTGGGCGCCGGGAGGTGTTTGGGATTGGGGGATCTGGGACTGCGGCTTGCGCCGCTCTTGCTGGAGGGGGCGCAGGGGCGCGCGGTCTGGGTAGGGGTGGCGCGAGCCGCGATCCACCGCTCCGCCAAGCGCCGCGCCGGCGCTCAGCGCGGCCCCAGGCGCTCCAGGCCTTCCTTGAGCATCAAGCGGGTGGCTGCCGCGCGCCGCTCCAGCGGCTGCTCGGCTACCGCATCGAGCAGCCAGCCCAGGGAGCGGCAACGCGCTTCGCGCGCGGCCGGGTCGCGGCCTTCGTTGTTGAGCCCGGCGCCGAAACCGTCGTGCAGCAGCATCGCAGTGGCCGCGGCCGATTTCAGGGTCTGCTTTGCGGCGCTGGCGTCGAACGGCTGCAACGGGCTTTGCAGGCCGGTGGCGGCGATGCCGAGCAGGGCGGCGGCGAAGCGTTGCTGGCTGTCCGGGCCCAGGCGCTGGGCGGCCGCGGCCAGCGCCTGCGGGCTGCGGTCGGCGCCGGGGTCGAACAGCGCGCACAGGCTGCCGGCTTCGGACGGGGTGCGGGCGGCTTGGCGCACGGCCTGGAACAGTGCGTCGATGGCGCTGTCGGGCGCGCGCATCAAGGTGTCGCCGGCGCCTGCGGCGAGCACGGCGGGGTCCAGGCCGGAGAGGTCGAGCTGGGACAGGTCGAGCTGGGACAAATCCAGGCTGGACAGGTCGAGCTGGGCCAGGCCGAGCTGGGACAGGTCGATCCGGGACAGGTCGAGCCGCGGCGAGCCGGCCGGGCCTGCGCGCTGCGGCGCCGCCTCAAGCGCGGACAGGGCGTGGCGGAGCCATTCGCGACCGGCGCGCCCCAGCTCCTGCTCGGTCAGGCCCAGTTCCGAGGGAGCCAACTCGGCCAGGAACCGCTCGGCGCGGCCGTCCCGACCGGCCTGGGCGAGCCCGGCCAGGCCGCGTTCGAGCGCGGCGACCGCGGCCGGGGCGTCGCCAGAGGCGGGGTGCCAGGCGCGCGGCTGGGCCGCGGCGGGCAGGGTGGAAAGACTCAGGAGGAGACCAGCGAGGGCGACCAGGCGAGGCATGGCGAGGACGTCGGCGATGGGGACGGGGCGAGTCTAGGCGGAGGCGGATGAACCGCGCCGGTTCGGTTCGGAGCATCGAGCCCGGGCCTGAAGGTCCACCACTCCCGCGAGCCCAGTTCGCCGGCACGCCGGGCTCGGCGTTGCAGCCGGCCGGGTCGGTCGTGTGGGGCGGCCGGTTGCGGAGCGGCCGATTGTGGATCAGCCGGGTGTGGATCGGCCGAGCGGGGGGCGGCCGACTGTGGAGCGGCCGGTCGGATCAGCCGGCATCAGGCTCGACCCCGACAGGAGCGGCCAGACCAGCGCTCGCCACCCCGGAACCCGCCACATCGGAACCCGCCGCATTGGAGCCGGCCACATTGGAGCCGGCCACATTGGAGCCGGCCACATGGAGCCGGCCAGACCCGCCGGCGGCGTGGCTCAGCGCTCCAGCAGGTCGAGCTTGCCGCTCTTGCCTTCCCAGTCCTTGGCGTCGGGCAGGCTGTCCTTGCGCGTGGTGATCAC
>CBIFVU010000340.1:0-4066 GCA_966185905.1 uncultured Lysobacter sp. | reverse complement strand
GCTCCCTCTCCCGCTGGCGGGAGAGGGTTGGGGTGAGGGCTGCGCCTTTCGTGGGTTGCGCCGGCGGTCCGGTCGCGCGCGCCCTCATCCGCCCTGCGGGCACCTTCTCCCGCAAGCGGGAGAAGAAACAGCAAGCGCCTGCGTTCGGCTCCCTCTCCCGCTGGCGGGAGAGGGTTGGGGTGAGGGCTGCGCCTTTCGTGGGGTTGCGCCGACGGTCCGCTCGCGCGCGCCCTCATCCGCCCTGCGGGCACCTTCTCCCGCACGCGGGAGAAGAAACAGCAAGCGCCTGCGAGGGCCTGCGCTCAGCGGCTGCGCAGCACGATCCGCTCGGCCGAGCGCTCGGCCTGGACCGGCAGCGCCTGCTCCACCAGCCCCACGAACATTTCCGCATTGGACCAGCGGAAGTTGCCGCCCACCCGCAAAGCCCCTGCCTGCGGATCGCCGATCACCAGCTTGCGCGCGTTGTAGCGATTGAACTCGGCCACCGCCTGCTCCAGCGGCGTGTCGCGGAACACCAGATAGCCCTTGCGCCAGTCGACGTAGCGTTCAGCCTCCTCCACCGCCACGCTGCGCACCAGCACGCCGCTGGCGTCGGCCAGGGCGATGCTGCCGGCCGGCAACAGGGTGGTCGGCTGGGCGTGGCCGCCGACCGGCTCGGACTCCAGCCGCACGCTGCCCTCGGTCACCACCACCCGCAGCCCGGCCGGGTCGCGGCGCACCGAGAAATGCGTGCCTACCGCGACCACGCGATGGGCGCCGGCCTGCACCGAGAACGGCCGGCCCGGGTCCTTGGCCACATCGAAATACGCCTCGCCGCGGCGCAACTCGACGCGCCGACGCGCGCCCGACAGCGCCACCTCGATGCGGCTGTCGCTGCTGAGGGTGGCCCGCGAGCCGTCGCCGAGGCGGACCTCGCCAGTGGCGCCGAGCGCGGTGGCATGGGCGGCGCGCTCGATCACTCCGTACTGGCGCCAGCCCCAGCCGGCGACCAGGGCCAGCGCGGCGACCGCAGCGGCCAGCGCAAGCGGCCAGCGCCGCGGCCGGACCGTTGCGGCGCGCGGCGCGAAACGCAGGGTATCGACACGCCAGGCGGCCGGATCGGCCGCCTGGCGGTCCGGGTCCGGTGCGAGGCCCAGGTCCGGCGCGGTCGCCGAAGGCGCGGCGCGCGGCAGCGGCACCGCGCCCTCGTCCCAAGCCGCGCGCGCGGGCACGCCGCTCGCTCCGCCCGCCGCCAGCGCGCGCAGGCGCGCCGTCTCCGCCCACGCCGCCTGCAGGCGCACGAACGCCACCCGGTGCGCGGTCGAACGCGCCAACCAGGCGTCCAGATCGGCCTGCGCGACCGGCGTCCAGGCGCCGCTTTCGCGGCGCGCCAGCCAGGTCGCAGCGGCCTGTTCAATCTCCCTGCTTGCGTCCATGTCCGCGTTGTCCGTCCTCGGCCACGGGCGAGGCCGAGGCGTTCGCGCCGCGCTCGCCCGCCTGCAGCGCCCGCAGCCCCGGCTCGCCGCCGAAGTAGTGCGCGGCCAGCAATCGCATGCCCTTGGCGATCTGTTTCTCCACGGTCTTCTCGGTGATGCCCATCCGCTGCGCCACTTGTTTCTGCGGCAATTCCTCCACCCGCCGCAGCCACACCGCCTGCCGGCAGCGTTCGGGCAGGCGGTCGAAGGCGTCGGCCAGTCGGCGCAGGTTCTGGCGCGCGCCCAGCCGCCGCTCGGGGGAGCACTCGTCTATCAAGACGTTCAAAGCCTCCAGATCACCCACTGGCTCGATCGACACCACCCGGCCACGGCGCAGGCGGTCGGTGACCAAGTGGCGGGCGGTGGCCAGCAGGAACGAGCGCGGATGGTGCGGGCGGGCCTTGGCCGCGGCTTCGTAGACGCGCACATAGACCTCCTGGCGCAGGTCGTGCAGATCGCCGGCCTGGGGCCCGCAGCGCCGCAGGAAGGCCACCAGGGCCGCTTCGTGCACCAGGATGTCGGCGGCGAACCAGGCGTCGAGATCGTTGTCCATGCGCCGACCTTAGCTCAGGGCCGCAGGCTCGCGCATCCGCCGGCGGCGACGGCGGCGCAGATGGGGGATCGCGCCGCCCTGCTTCGTCCCCAACCAAGATCCCGTCCGGAGACCTTGCCGTGCCCGCTGCGTCCACTTGGTTCTGTCTTGCCCTGCGCCGGCGCGCGCTGGCGCGCCTGTGGCTGGCCGCCGGACTGGCCGCGGCCAGCCTCGGCGCATTCGCCCGGCCGCCGCAGCAGGCGCCCGATCCGGCCCAGCGCGAAGGCTATCGCTACTACCAAATCGGCCGGCCCGACGCGCCCCGGCCGCAGCCGACCCAGGCCGGGCTGATGCTGGTCGGCGGCGGCGACTGGCCGCGCGAGGCGTTCGCCTGGATGGCGCAGCGCGCCGGCCACGGCCGCATCCTGATACTGCGCGCCTCCGGCACGATCGAAGCGCAGGAGGAATTCTTCAACGACATCGGCGGCATCACCGGCGCGCAGACCCTGGTGTTCCAGGAGCGCAGCGCCGCCAGCGATCCGCGCGTGCTCGAACTGGTGGCCCGCGCCGACGGCGTGTTCATCGCCGGCGGCGACCAGTCGCGCTATGTGCGCTTCTGGAAGGACACGCCGCTGGCGCGCGCGCTGGAGGCGCACGTGCGCGCGGGCAAGCCGATCGGCGGCACCAGTGCCGGGCTGGCGATCCTCGGCGCTTATGCCTATGGCGCCATGGACGGCGGCAGCGTGACCTCGCCCGAAGCGCTGGCCGACCCGGCCGGGCCGCAGTTGACCTTGGTCGGCGATTTCCTGCGCCTGCCCTATCTGCAACAGGTGATCACCGACAGCCACTTCGGCGAGCGCCGGCGGCTGGGCCGGCTGATCGCGTTCCTGGCGCGGCTGGGCCAGGACCAGGGGCGCGAGGATCTGGTCGGCCTGGGCGTGGACGAATACACCGCACTGTGCATCGACGCGCAGGGCCAAGGCCGCGTGTTCAGCGGCGACGACGGGCGGGTGTGGCTGGTCAAGCCGGGCGAGCGAGCGCAGGACTGGGCGCGGGACCGGCCGCTGCGCCAGAGCGCGGTGCCGGTGATCGGCATCGGCCCGGACAGCCGCGTGGACATGCGCGATTTCGCGGTCGAACGGCCGGCCTTCCTCGAGCTTTATGATGTCCGTTCCGGGCAGTTGATCCGCCGCGAAGCGCCCGCCGACGGCGGCGCCGAGCAGGATCGGCGCGCGCCCGCCCCTTCCGTTGGAGCCGATGATGAAGAACTCGCTGCGCCGTGACTGCCGCGCGCTGTTGCTGGCCGCCCTCGCCCTGGCACCGGCCGTCCAAGCCGCCACACCGGCCGTCGCGCCGACGCCGGCGGCCAAGCCGCTGCTGCTGATCCATGGCGGCGCCGGGGTCGAGCGCGCCGGCCTGAGCGAGCAGGACCAGAAAGACGCGCGCGCCGCATTGGAAAGCGCCCTGCGCGCGGGCCACGCCGCGCTCGCCGCCGGCAAGCCGGCGCTGGACGCGGTGACCGCCGCCATCGTCGTGCTGGAAGATGCGCCGATGTTCAATGCCGGCCGCGGCGCGGTGTTCACCCACGATGGCAAGAACGAACTCGACTCGTCGGTGATGGACGGCGCCAGCGGCCGCGCCGGCGCGGTCGCCGGCGTGCACCGGGTCAAGAACCCGGTGCTGCTGGCGCGCGCGGTGATGGAAAAGTCCAAGCACGTGATGCTGGTCGGCGAAGGCGCGGAAACCTTCGCCGCGCAAGTCGGCGCGCCGCTGGTCGATCCGTCCTACTTCCGCACCGAAAAGCGCTGGCAGCAATTGCAGAAGGCGCTCAAGGAAGAAGCCGCCGGCCAGGCCCACGCCGATACCGAGACCGCCAAGCACTTCGGCACCGTCGGCGCAGTCGCGCTCGACGCCCAGGGCCGGCTGGCCGCGGGCACGTCCACCGGCGGCATGACCAACAAGCGCTATGGCCGGGTCGGCGATTCGCCGATCATCGGCGCCGGCACCTATGCCGACGCGCGCTGCGCGGTGTCCGGCACTGGCTGGGGCGAGTACTACATCCGCGCGGTGGCCGCGCACG
>CBIFVU010000339.1:0-4086 GCA_966185905.1 uncultured Lysobacter sp. | reverse complement strand
CCCCCACCCTGTCCCGCAGCCCACCGGCAAGGGCGCGCCGCGCCCGGGCCGAGCGCCGCTGGCGCTGACCTGGACCTCACGTTGGCGCGTGCTATCGTGCCGCGATCTTGGATGGAGGCCAGGCAATGAGCGACACCCAGCCCACCAATGCCGCAGTCAAGCGCAAAGGCAATGGTTCGAAGTATCTGTTCCTGTTCCTGATCGGCCTGGTCGGCGGCGTGATCGCCACGGTCATGGCGATGCGGGCTCTGGAAGCGCGCAAGGACCATTTCCCCGACAGCGTCATGCACGTGCAGGCCTGGCACCTCAAGCAACTGGAAGGCACCGTGCAGGCCAACCGCTGCGGCGCCACCGACACCCTGCCGCACCTCAAGGCGCTGCGCACCCTGGCCGACGACCTCGACCCGGCCTTCCCGGGCCTGAAGGACGATGCGCGCTTCGGCCAGCACTCCAGCAAGATGCGCGCCGCGCTCGACGGCGCGCTGGCCAGCCCGCCGGTGAGCTGCGCCGGCGTGACCGCCGCCGCCCAGCAGATCGGCGAGGCCTGCAAGGCCTGCCACCAGGATTTCCGCGGCTGAGCCGCGGTCGATCTGCGCTCGCCCCGCGCTTGAGCGGGGACTGAGCCTGGCCGCACCGGCCGGTCCGGTGCGGCGCTCCGCCGGCGGCCGGATCGGCATCGCGCCGATGCGGCCGGGCCAAGCTGAACGAGATCGCACGCGCCGTCCGGCCAAGGCCAGAGATTGAGCACGCGTTCACGTGCGCGCTTATAGCGTGGCTCACGCGTGGCGACTGTCCGCCACATGCCTCAAACCACCGCGCAGGAGCCCCGAATGAACACCACTTCCCTCCGTCTGCTGGGCGTCGCCACCGTGGCCTCCCTGGCGCTGGCCGGTTGCGCTACCTCGCCGGGTTACGGCGGCGGCTATGGCGGCGGCGGCTACAACAACGGCTACCCGCAGCAGCAGCCGCAGCAGAACGTGTGCTACGACTGCGGCATCGTCACCCGCATCGAGCAGATCAGCACCCAGAGCAATGCCCCCAACGCCACCGGCGCGGTGCTCGGCGGTCTGGTCGGCGCCGTCGCCGGGCGCAAGATCGCCGACGACCACACCGACAGCAAGGGCCGCAAGAACAGCGCCACGGTCGGCGGCGCGGTGGCCGGCGCGATCGCCGGCAACGCGATCCAGAACCGGGTCGGCGCGCCGAGCTACAATGTCTATGTGCGCATGGACGACGGCCGCACCCAAGTGGTCACCCAGAAGGACCTCGCCGGCATCCGCGAGAACACCTATGTGCGGGTGAGCAACGGCCGCGCCTACGTGCGCTGAGCCTGCTCTGCGCCGGTCGCGACAGCGGCCGGCGCCTTGCGGGCGTCTGCGCGGCGGCGCGAAGCCCGCGCTGACCGAAACAATGTAACAACCACCGGCGGCCCGCATTGCGGGCCGTTTTCGTTGCTGCGCCGGGCAGCGTCGCAGTCCACCAACCGGGTCACGATCGGCCGCGGAACTGGCGCAATGTTCGCCATCGGCAGACGGCCCCTGCTGCGCTAGCGTCGATGCGTCCGCTTGGCGGACCCAGCCATCGCAGCATCCAGGAGATCGTGGATCATGAAACTTCGCATCGTGCACGTGGTTTCCGCAGCCGCCGTCCTCACCGGCGCGGTCGCCGCCGCCGTCGCCGCGCCGGGCGCGGCCCAGAACAACCCGCTGCGGGTCGGCCTGACCGCCGTCGCTGGCGGCGCCGACGACTTCCTCGGCGCGGTGGAGGTCAGCATCACCAACACCAGCGACAAGACCGTGCGCCTGCCGAAGTGGCAACTGCCCTCCGATCAGTTCGACGCCAAGCTGTTCTCGGTCAGCTACGACGGCGAGCCGGTCGCCTACGAGGGCGCGCTGGTCAAGCGCGGCCTGCCGCAGGCCGAAGACTTCGCGCTGCTGCGTCCTGGCGAGACCTATCGCCGCGTGGTCGACCTGTCCGCCGGCTACGACCTCTCGCGCACCGGCCAGTACGTGGTCGCCTTCAACGCGCCGCTGCAACACGCCTCCACCTCGGACCGGGCGATGCTGCGCCAGGCCAACGGCTTGCCGATGAGCGCGCAGAGCGCGCCGCTGAGCCTGTGGGTGGACGGGCTGGACCAGCTCGGCGGGCAAAAAGTCTCGCCGGCGGCGAAGAAGCCGGTCGGCCCGAGCGCGGTGGTCAACGGGGTCAACTACGTCGGCTGCAGCACCACCCGCACCAACAGCGCCGGCCAGGCGGTGGTGGCCGCTCGCAATTACTCGGAGAACGCCAAGGGCTATCTCAACGCCGGCACGAACGGCCCGCGCTACGCCACCTGGTTCGGCGCCTACACGACCAGCCGCTACAGCACCGCGCGCTCGCACTTCGCCGCCATCGACCAGGCGCTGGACCAGAGCAACGGCCAGATCACCATCAACTGCGGCTGCAGCAGCAGCGCCTATGCCTACGTCTATCCGAACCAGCCTTACCAGATTTATGTATGCAATGCGTTCTGGAGCGCGCCGCTGACCGGCACCGATTCCAAGGCCGGTACGCTGGTGCACGAGATGAGCCACTTCAACGTGGTGGCCGGCACCGACGATCATGCTTACGGCCAGAGTGCGGCCAAGCGCTTGGCCGCGAGCAACCCCAGCGCTGCGCTGGACAACGCCGACAACCACGAGTACTTCGCCGAGAACACGCCCTTCCAGGACTGAGCCACCGACAGCGGTGCCCTCGCGCGCCGCGCGTCCGCCGCCGGCTGCGTGCGGGCGGCGCCGGCTCCGCGCCGGCCCAGGCGGCCCGCTTCGGCGGGCCGTCTGGCCTTGGATGCAACCGCGATGGTTCGACCCCGTTCGCCCTGGCCGTGCGTTTGCTGTTTCGAGCCGGGCGCCGGGACGCGCCGCAACCGCCAGGACGGCGGCCGGCCGCCGCGGGAGACGAGGCCCGTGGCGGCCTTGGCTCGGCCCGGCCGGAGGCCGGGCGGTCGCGCCGGACAGGCTCCAGGGAGGGAACGACGGGAGGGAACGGGCGCGATGCCGGGACAGGGAGGTGGGCGGCCGGGCGTGGCCGTCGCGGCGACCGGGGGCCTTCGGGCTCCCGGTTTTTTGTTGCGGGAGTCGTCGGGAGTCGGGAGTCGGGAGTGGGGAATCGGGAATCGGAACAGCGGTTGCGCGCGAGCGTGTCCGCACGTCCCGCGTCTGCCCTGCCGATTCCCGGTTTTTGTGGCCGGGAATGGGGAATCGGGAATCGGAACAGCAGTTGTGCGCGAGCGTATCCGCACGTCCTGCTTCTGCCCTGCCGATTCCCGATTCCCGATTCCCGACTCCCGATTCCCGGCCCTGTGTCGAGCCGGTGCCGGTTCCGGCTCGCCGTTGGGCCAGTGCACGGGCTCCGCGATGCGGTTCCGGCCGTTGAGGCCAGGCACATTCGGCGCACGATAGGATCGCTACCGGCTTTCGGCTCGCACGCGCCGGGATCGTTCCATTATCCAAACCAGTCGCCGGCGATATCGGCTGGATTACCGCCAGCGTCGGGTTGGATCGATATAAATGATTCTGCAGGCGCCACCGTGGACGAAAACCGCCCTCCGTCCATCGGCGAATCCCGGCTTCGTTCCGATCTGTGATCGCCGGCAAGATCCAGGCATAAAAAAACCCGGCCGAAGCCGGGTTTTCCTGTCGCATGCGCGCCGGTTTGCGGCGCTGCACCAATACGCCGGCGCGGATTACATCGGCTCGACGGCGTCGGCCTGCAGGCCCTTCTGGCCCTGGACGACGGTGAAGGAAACCTTCTGGCCTTCCTTCAGGCTCTTGAAGCCCTGCGTCTGGATCGCGCGGAAATGCACGAACACGTCTTCGCCGTTCTCACGGCTGATGAAGCCGAACCCCTTGGCGTCGTTGAACCACTTGACGGTCCCGATCTCTTTACCAACAGACATCGCTACTCTCTCCCTGGAACGTGATGTTGTTAACGCGACGCGTCGCGTGCTGGTTGCAAGGAGGAAGCGAGGTGCAACGATGTAGCGGATCGATGGATCAACCGCATCGGGCCACGATTCACGGTGACCCTTGGCAAACGCAGCGCCCG
>CBIFVU010000338.1:0-4091 GCA_966185905.1 uncultured Lysobacter sp. | reverse complement strand
CGCGCGTTCAAGCACTCCTTCGGCCTGACCGCGACCCAGGCCCGGCGAGGCGAGACGGGCGGCTCGCGGCGCAGCGGTCGCCACTCAGGCCGCGCGTCCGGGCGCGGGCCGCAGGCGCCGGGCCTGGGTCGCGGTCAGGCCGAAGGAGTGCTTGAACGCGCGACAGAACGCGCTCTGGCTTTCGAACCCCAGCGCCTCGGTGATCTGGCAGACCGGCAGGCCGGTCTCGCGCACCAGCCGCCAGGCGTGATCGCAGCGCAGGCGCGCGGCGTATTCGTGCGGGGTCTCGTCGAAGGCCTCGCGGTAGATCCGGATCAGGTGGCAGGGCGAATAGCTGGCGCTGCGCGCCAACCGCTCCAGGTCCAGGCGCTGGCCGGGATGGCGGCGGATCAAGTGCTGCACGCGCAGCAGGCGCAGCAGGGTCTGCTGGCGCCGGCGCGGGGTGCGGCCGCTGCAGCGCGGCAGGCGCGCGCGCAGGCTGGCTTGTTGTTCCAGCAGCAGTGCGCACAGCGCCTGCAACCGCGCCCGCTCCGGGCGCCGCGCCAGGCGCAGGGCCAGCCGCAGCGCCGAACGCGGCAGGGCCTCCTCCCAGGGGAAGAGTTCGGGCTCGGCGGTGGACGCGGCCGCGCCAGCGCCGCTACCGGCTGGGTCGTCGGAGCCGGGCGGCAACTGCGCCCGCCAGGCCGTCTCCGGCCCGCACAGGCACAGCCATCGGCACGGGCGCTGGGCGGGGCTGCTGATGCGGTCGTCGCGCCAAAACTGCCATTGGCCCGGCAGCAGCGACCAGCCGCCTTCCCGGCTCTCCAGCCACAGCGGCCCGCGCAGCGGCAACCACAGCGACCACCAGCCGGCGGCCAGGTCCAGGCGCGGCGCGCGGCCATCGGCGCAGACCAAGTGCAGACCGGGCGGCCCGGCCGGGGTCGTGGCCGGGCCTGCGGCCAGGTCCAGGGCATGATCGAACTCGATGCGGTGCTGGCGTAGCGGCATGCGCTCCTCCCGATGGGCGGTCTTGGCGCCGGTGCCTACGCTAGCCAGCCAGCGGCTGCACCAGCAGGGCCAATCGCCGCAGTCCGGAAGGAGCCAATCCGCCGGGGCGCTGCCCGTGCGCGAGCCGCCAGCGGGCGGATGCGCGCCAGAGGCCTTGTGGCGATCAGCCTCCAGCCCCGAACGATCCTGCGCTGGCTGGGCCCCCGCCGGGGCGGTTCAAGGGGCGCCGGGGACGGCACACGGAACGCTCAAGCGAGCCGGGCGCAGGGGCGCGCCGCGTGAATCCGCTGCGTGGGCCCCGCCCCGCTGACCGCTCTGGCAGGCCACTCCCGCCGCCCGCCCCACGGCTCGCCTCAGCGCCGCCGAATGTGCCGGCGACGACCCATCCGCGCCGGCGGGCTGGGCGCGGCAGCAATGGCTTGGCACTATCGGCGGCGTCCAAGGCCCGCACGGGGCCAATCCGGAGACGCGATGCACCTGCCGCTCGACGGCCGCGGCGCCTTGCACGGGCAACTGGTCCGCGCGCTCAAGCAGGCCGTGCTCGGCGGGCGCCTGCCGGCCGGCGCTCGCTTGCCGCCGACCCGGCTGCTGGCCCAGCAACTGCGGCTCTCGCGCAACACCGTGCTGGCCGCCTACGAACAACTGCGCGCCGAGGGCTTCCTGCAGGCGCGGGTCGGCGCCGGCAGCTATGTGGCGGTGCCGGCCGCGGCGGCGCTGCCCTTGCGCGAGCCGCCGCCGAGGCTGCCGCCCCAGACCGCCTACGCCCGCCGCCTGCGGCGCTATCACGACCACGGCCAGATGCCCGGCCGGCGCGCCCCGGGCACCCTGCACAGCTTCCAGTACGGGGTGCCGTCCACCAATCCGCTGCTGACCACCGCCTGGGCGCGCGCGCTCTCGCATGCCGCTGCCTACACCCCGCCCAACTACCCCACCGCGCAAGGCCTGCCGGCGTTGCGCACGGCCTTGTGCGAATACCTGTGGCTGCGCCGCGGGGTGCGGGCGACACCGGAGGAGGTGATCGTGGTCGCCGGCACCCAGCAGGCGATCAGCCTGACCGCACGGGTGCTGCTGGAAGAGAACGACGAGGTGGCGATCGAGGAGCCGCAGTACTTCGCCGTGCGCGAGGCGCTGCAGATCCACGGCGCGCGCCTGCTGCCGGTGCCGGTGGACGCGGAGGGGCTGCGCACCGATCTGTTGCCCGAGCGCGCGCCGCGATTGGTCTGCGTCACCCCCTCGCACCAATTCCCCACCGGCGCGTTGATGTCGATGGCGCGCCGGCGCGCCCTGCTGGACTACGCCGCCGCGCACGATTGCTGGATCTTCGAGGACGACTACGACGGCGAGTTCCGCTACGACGCGCGCCCGCACGCGGCCCTGGCCGGGCTCGACGAGGGCCGCCGGGTGATCTACACCGGCACCTTCTCCAAGGCCTTGTTCCCGGCGCTGCGGCTGGGCTACATCGTCGCCCCGCCGGGCCTGCGCGAGGATTTCGTCGCGGCCAAGTGGGTGGACGACTTCGGCTCGCCGGCGATCGAGCAGGCGGCGCTGGCGCACTTCCTGGCCGAGGGCGGGTTCGAGCGGCATCTGCGGCGCACCGCCAAGACCCTGCGCCAACGGCGCCAGGCGCTGCTGGCGGCGCTGCGCGGGCTGGCCGGGCCGGCCGTGCGCATCGACGACTCCCAGGCCGGCATGCACCTGTTGGTGTGGCTGACCGGGCGCAGCGCGGCCCAGGGCGAGGCCTTCATCGCCTTCGCCCAGACGCGCGGGCTGGGGCTGTATTCGGTCGCGCCGTACTACTTCCGGCCGCCCGACCAGGCCGGTTTGCTGTTCGGCTACGGCGCCTTGTCGGTGGCCGAGATCGAAGAGGCGGCGCGCGCCTTCGCCCAGTGCCTGGCGGAGATGGATTTCGGCGATTGAACGGGGCGGCGAGCGGGCGGCGGACGCGACCGGCCCGCCGCGCGGGCGGCTCAGCGCGAGACCAGCAACCCGGCCAGCAGGGCGACGCCCAGCCAGACCCGCTCGAAGCCGGTGTTGGCCAGTTGCAGCAGGGTCCAGGCAAAGTTCGGGCCCAGCCGGGCGGCCGACTCGATCGTGTCCAGGCCCAGGACCAAGCCCATCTGGGTGGCGGCGATGCCCCAATTGGCGGTGGCGATCACCACCACGGTGGCGGCCAGGCCGAGCGCGGCCCGGCCCCAGCCCGGGCGCCAGCCGCCCAGGCGCAGCATCAGGGCCACATCGAGGGCGCCGATCACCGCCATCCAACTGCTCTGCTGCTCGCGGGCCACCGCCAGCAGCACCCAGATCGCGGCGAAGCCGAAGGCGCCCATGCCCAGCAGCAGCCAGGACAGCAGCGACAGGCGCCGCGCCGGGGCGGCGGCCGGCCGGGACGGGGCGGGAGACGGAGCGGCGACGGTCATGGACGGAACGCTGTGGATGGGGCAAGCCCTACAGCATAGCCCGGCCCGGCCGGTAGAATGGCGGAACTTGTGCTGCGGCACGGCACCCCCATCTTCCCGGCATGTATTCCCGCAGCAGCGAACCCGTCCGTTTCGAGCGCGATTGCGCCGTCGTCCTCGTGCCCCAAGGCGAGCAGGTCACCCTGCCGGCCGGCAGCGTGGGCTATATCACCCAGGCCCTGGGCGGCAGCTATACCGTCTTCGTCGAGGGCAACCTGTTCCGCGTGCACGGCCGCGACGCCGACGCCATCGGCAAGGAGCCGCCCGAGCCGCTGGAGCTGCCCGAGGGCGCCGACGATGAGGCGGTGGAAGAACTGGTGTGGCGGCAACTGCGCACCTGCTTCGATCCGGAGATCCCGATCAACGTGGTCGAGCTGGGCCTGGTCTACGAGGCCGGGGTCAAGCACCGCGAGGACGGCCAGCGCGTGGTCGAGGTGCGCATGACCCTGACCGCGCCGGCCTGCGGCATGGGCGATATCCTGGTCGACGATGTGCGCAGCAAGCTGGAGATGATCCCGACCGTGGCCGAGGCCGATGTCGAACTGGTGTTCGATCCGCCGTGGAACCGCAACATGATGTCCGAAGCGGCGCGGCTGGAAACCGGCATGCTCTGAGCGCGACCGGCTTTGGACGCGGCCGCCTCTGGAC
>CBIFVU010000337.1:0-4140 GCA_966185905.1 uncultured Lysobacter sp. | reverse complement strand
GCGCCGGCGCGCGCGCCGGCGCAGCGGGGCAGGCGTGCAGGCGTGGCGAGGAGGCCTGGGTCGCGATGAAGCCCGGGGTCTCCGCCTTCGCGGGGACGACGGCAGGGCAGGGTGCGGCGAGAGCCAGGGCGGCGGGCATGGCCGCGGCCTTCGCCGTCATGCGCACGAAGGCGGGAATCCAGGGCCTTCGGCGCTCTGCGGCAAAGCGCGCGAACGCTCCGGTCGTTGCCTTCGCCGTCATTGCCGCAAGGGCGGCAATCGGTGAGCTTCGGCGCCATATCGCAAGGCCCGCCCTGTCGTAGCGCCGAGCGGCTGCCTCAGCCGGCCGCGCAAGCCGCCGCGGCGCCCGCCGCGCCGCCGTGCGCCGCGGCCCGGCGCGCCTTCGCATCCAGCCGCGCCGCCAGCAGGGCCAGCGCCAGCCCCGACAAGGTCACCAGCGCCGCGACCCAGCTCACCCCGCCCAGCCCAGGGCCGTGTTCGATCACGGCGCCGCCCAGCCAGGCGCCCAGCGCGTTGCCCAGGTTGAAGGCGCCGATGTTGAGGCTGGAGGCGAGGTTCTGCCCGGCCGGGTCGGTCTTGTGCAACACCCACAACTGCAGCGGCGGCACGGTGGCGAAGGCCGCCACCCCGAGCAGGCCGACGAAGGCGACCGCAGCGATCGCGTTGTGCAGGGCGAAGGTCATCGCCCCCAGCACCGCCGCCAGTGCCACCAGGGTGCCGACCAGGGCCGGCGCCAGGCGCTGGTCGGCCAAGCGTCCGCCGAGCAGGTTGCCCAGGATCATGCCGCCGCCGAACACCAGCAGGATCGGCGACACCGCCGCTTCGCCGAAGCCGCTGATGCGGGTCAGGATCGGCTGGATGAAGGTGTAGACCGTGAACACCCCGGCGAAGCCGAGCACCGTCGTCAGCAGGCCCAGCAGCACCTGCGGATGGGCCACCGCGCGCACCTGCCGGCGCAGCGCCACCGGCTCGGGGCGGACGCGGTCGCGCGGCACCAGCGCGGCGATGACCACGGTGGCGATCAAGCCGATGGCGGTCACCGCCCAGAAGGTCGAGCGCCAACCCCAGTGCAGGCCCAGCCAGGCGCCGGCCGGCACGCCGAGCAGGGTCGCCACGGTGAGGCCGGTGAACATGATCGAGATCGCCGAAGCCTTGCGGTCCTCCGGCACCAAACCGGTGGCGACCACCGCGCCCACGCCGAAGAAGGTGCCGTGGGCCAGCGAGGTGATCACCCGCGCGATCATCAGCACGGTGTAGTTGGGCGCGATCGCGCAGACCAGGTTGCCGAGGGTGAAGATCAGCATCAGCGCCACCAGCACCGCCTTGCGCGGCATCCGCCCGGTGGCCAGGGTCAGCACCGGCGCGCCGACGAACACGCCCAGCGCATAGCCGGAGATCAGCAGCCCGGCGGCGGCCAGGCCGACCTGCAGATCGGCGGCGACCTGCAACAGCAGGCCCATGATCACGAATTCGGTGGTGCCGATGCCGAAGGCGCCGACGGTCAGCGCGTACAAGGCCAGCGGCAGGCCGGGACGCGGGCCGGCGGGGGCCGCGGCGGGAGAGACGGAAGCGGGGGCGGTCATGGCGACGCATCCAGGAGGCGACGGCGCGCAGTCTGGAGGCTTGCATCTTGTGGAAAAACCGCGAGGATGGCGAATCAATTTCAACCGATGGTTGATAATCCATGGACCGCGTCGCCGACCTGGCCCTGTTCCTGCGGGTGCTCGACCTGGGCTCGATCAGCGCCGCCGCGCGCAGCCTGGACCTGTCGGCGGCCGTGGCCAGCCAGCGCCTGAAGCGGCTGGAGCGCGACCTCGGCGTGCGCCTGTTGCACCGCACCACGCGGCGCCTGCACGCCACCGCCGAGGGCCTGGAACTGGCCGAGCGCGGCCGCGCGCCGATCGAGGAACTCGACGCCCTGACCGCCGGCCTGCGCCGCGCCGGCAGCGAGCCGGCCGGCTTGCTGCGGGTGACCACCTCGGCCTCGTTCGGGCGCATGTATATCTCGCCGCTGCTGCCAGCCTTCCAGGAGCGCTGCCCGGCGGTGCGCCTGAGCGTGAACCTCAGCGACGAACGCGTGGATCTGGTCGCCGCCGGCATGGACCTGGCGATCCGCATCGGCGCGCTGGACGATTCCAGCCTGGTCGCGCGCAAGCTGGCCGATAACCGCCGGGTGCTGGCCGCCTCGCCGGCCTACCTGCGCCGGCACCGCGCCCCGGCCCAGCCGCAGGACTTGGCCGATCACGAATGCCTGTTGCTGGTAGGCGCGCAGGGGCGTTCGGATTATTGGCGGCTGGTGGACGCGGCCGGCGGCGCCACGGCGGTGCGGGTCAACGGCCGCCTGGAGAGCAACTTCGGCGAAGTGCTGCGCGACGCGGCGCTGGCCGGCCTGGGCATCGCCCATTTCTCGGCCTGGCACGTGCACGAGGACCTGCGTGCCGGGCGGTTGCTGGAAGTGCTGCCCGGCTATCGCCTGCCCGACACCGGGATCCACGCGGTGATGCCGCAGCGGCGGTTCGTGCCGTTGCGGGTGCGCGCGTTCGTGGACTTCGTGGCCGAGTCCTTCGGCCCGGTGCCGCCCTGGGAGCGGGGCGCCGGCGGGCAGGGCGGCGCGGCAGGCCAGCGGACGAGGGCGTAGGAGCGGCGTAGGAGCGGCGCAAGCCGCGGACACCGCGCCCGGACCATCGCGTCGCCAGGGATGCGCAAGCCGGCGCTCACGCAGGAGCGGCGCGAGCCGCGAAGCCGGCGCCCGGACCCACGCAGCGGCCGAAAAGGCGCAAGCTGGCGATCGCGAGGAGCGGCGCGAGCCGCGACACCCGCGCCCGGACCACCCTGCCGGCCGCGGAACGGTGCATCGGGGGCGGCGCAGGCGCGGTCGCGTTCGTCGCGGCGCATGGATCGCCTTCGCGGCTTGCGCCGCCCCTGCGGACGGGGCGCCGCCGCTGCGCCGCTGGCTCAATCGAAAGCGAAGGCGTCCAACGCCAGCGAGCCCATCTCGTGCGAGCGGTGGATCGTGCGCACCGCCGGCGCCTCGCCGGCCGCGCCCAGGGCCACGAACAAGGGCATCAGGTGCTCGACGGTCGGATGCGCCCGCCGTGCATGCGGGGCCTGCGCCTGCCAGTCGAGCAAGGCCGCGCGGTCGCCGGCGGCCAGGCGGGCGTGCATCCAGGCGGCGAATTCGGCCGCCCAGTCCGGCATCGGCGCGTCGCGGTGGCGCCAGTCCAGGTCGCCCAGGTTGTGCACGAATCCGCCCGAGCCGATCACCAGCACGCCCTCGTCGCGCAGCGCCGCCAGGGCCTGGCCCATCGCGTAATGCTGGGCCGCGTCGCCGTGCGGCTGCACCGACAGCGGCACCACCGGGATGTCGGCCTGCGGATACATGCGCCGCAGTGGGACCCACACGCCGTGGTCCAGGCCGTGGTTGTCGCGCAAGCGCGCGTCCAGGCCGGCGTCGGCCAGCCGCGCGCGGATCTGTTCGGCCAGCCGCGGCAGTCCCGGCGCCGGATACTGGATGCGGTACAGCGGCTCGGGGAAGCCGCCGAAATCGTGCACGGTGTGCGGTCGCTCGTGGCCGCCGAGCATCGGCCGGTCGGTCATGAAATGGGCCGAGGCGACCACGATCGCCCGCGGCCACGGCAGTTGCCGGCCCAGGCCGTCGAGGAAGCGCCCGGCCGGGGAGTCCTCCACCGCCAGCAGGGGCGAGCCGTGGGACAGGAACAGGGTGGGCAGGCGAGTGGGAATGTCCATGCCGGCAAGCCTGGACCTGCGCACGGGCTTTTCCAAGCCGCGGCCCAGCGCCGGATCGTTCCGTTGTTGCGGGCAATGCCAGCGCCGGGCGCGGATGCTGGCGCTTGGCGTGGCTGCGCGGCGGAGCGCGGAGAGGGCGGGCCGGGTGCGCAGTCCAGATGGGTGGGAGCGGGCGCGCGCGGGGGCGAGCCGACTGAGCCGCTCAGGCGGGACCAATCGACCCAGCGGGCAAATGGCTAGGGGCCAAGCGGCCAAGTGAAGCAGGCCAAGCGGGTGAGGCGGGCCAAGCGGACCCGCCAGGCCCAGCAGACCCCAGGCAAGAAGCAGGGCAGAGCGCCCGTCCAGCGGCCTGTCCAGGCCGGTCGCCCGCACCGAACGGGCGGGAGACCGGCC
>CBIFVU010000336.1:0-4165 GCA_966185905.1 uncultured Lysobacter sp. | reverse complement strand
TGCAGCGCAAGTTCGTCGGCCCGCTGATCGGCAAGATCGAGACCGCGCGCCTGGCGCGCACCCTGGGCACCCTGGTGCGCAACGGCGTGCCCTTGATGACCGCCATCGGCATCGGCCGCAACGTGCTCAACAACCGGGTGTTGGCCGCCGATGTGGATGCCGCCGCCGAGGAGGTCAAGAACGGCGTCGCGCTGTCCACCGCGCTGGGCAAGGGCAAGCGCTTCCCGCGCCTGGCCATGCAGATGATCCAGGTCGGCGAGGAGTCCGGCGCGCTGGATGCGATGCTGATGAAGACCGCCGAGACCTTCGAGCAGGACACCGGCATGGCCCTGGACCGGATGCTGGCGGCGCTGGTGCCGGTGGTCACCGTGGTCCTGGCCGGTGTGGTCGCCACGGTGGTGATGGCGGTGCTGTTGCCGCTGTACGACCTCACCAACTCCATCGGTTGAGCGCGCAGGGGGCGGGGCATCGGCATGTTGCGCTGCGCAAACCACTGGCCAGGCCGAGCGGGCGCGCCTGTTCAGGCCGCCGGCTTGAACGCCGCCTGTATCGCGCGTGCCCCCGCGTGCGCGGCGCGGCGGCCCGGACCACAATCGGAAGGGAACCGGAGCCGCATGGGCGGACTCCAAGGGCTGGGTCCCGCCGCCGGTCCGTCCCGATCCCCGCCTGCGAGACGCGGCCTGCCTAGGCTGGCCGAGTCCGCGAACCGTCACCCTCACTACGGATGAACACCACGATGCGCAATCCACGTCCGCTCTCCCGCTCGATCACGCGTTCCCCGTCCCCGGCCCGCCAGCGCGGCATGAGCCTGATCGAGATCATCATCGTGATCGTGTTGATCGGCGCGGTGCTGGCCTTCGTCGGCAACCGCGTGCTGGGCGGCAAGGACCGCGGCGACTACAACCTGGCCAAGGGCCAGATCCAGACGCTCTCGGGCAAGATCGACTCCTTCCAGATGGATACCGGCCGCCTGCCGGCGACCCTGGACGAACTGGTCAAGCAGCCGGCCGACGCCACCGGCTGGCTGGGCCCGTATGCCAAGGAGGCCGAGCTCAAGGATCCGTGGGGTCACCCGGTCGAATACCGCGCTCCGGGCGAGAGCAACCCCTACGACCTGATCAGCTACGGCAAGGACGGCAAGCCGGGCGGCAGCAGCGTCGACGGCGACATCAAGAACAACTGAGCCGGCACCGGTCGATGGCGCGCGCGCGGCACACTTCCTCCGCCCGGGGAGGGCAGGCGGGGCCGGCCGCGGCCCGGCCCGGCCCGCGGCCGCGCGCTTGGCGCGCAGGCGCGTTCGGCCCGGCGGCGGCGCGCGGCCTGTCGCTGCTGGAGATGTTGCTGGTGATCGTGTTGATCGCCGCCATCGGCGTGCTGACGGTGGGCATGATGAACGGCGGCCTGGCCGGCATGCAGTTGCGTTCGGCGTCCAAGGAAGTGGCCGCGCAGCTGCGCTACACCCGCAGCCAGGCCATCGCCAGCGGACGCGCGCAGAAGTTCACCATCGATCCGGCCGCCCGCACCTGGACCGCCCCCAACGGCCGCAGCGGCGATATCCCCGGCGCGATCGGCATCGTCTTCACCGGCGCGCGCGAGGTCCAGCCGCGGCGCGGCGAGGGCGCGATCATGTTCTTCCCCGACGGCGCCTCCACCGGCGGCCGGGTCAAGCTCAGCGTCAAGCAGGCGGCCTGGAACGTGGACGTGGCCTGGCTGACCGGCGAGGTCAAGCTCAAGCGCGCCGAGGGCCGGCCATGAAGGCGCGGCGCTTGGCCAACGTCGCGGCGCCGGCGCGCGCGCGCGGCTACACCTTGCTCGAAGTGATCGTCGCTTTCGCCTTGCTGGCGATGGCGCTGACGCTATTGCTGGGCAGCTTGTCCGGCGCGTCCAAGCAGGTGCGCTGGTCCAGCGACGCCGGCCGCGCGGCCTTGTATGCGCAGTCGCTGATGGACCAGGTCGGCGTCGGCCAGCCGCTCAAGGCGGGCCAGCGCAGCGGCGAGTTCGAGAACGGGCGCTATCGCTGGACCTTGGGCGTAGCGCCTTGGCGCGATCCGGCGCCGGTGGCCGCCGCCCAGCCCATCGACCCGGCCGCGCTGCGCTTGTTCGAGGTGCAGTTGGCGGTGGAGTGGGGCGATGGCGGACCCGGCCGGCGCCTGCTGCTGCGCACCCTGCGCAGCACCACCGCCAGCACCGAGATGCAGTTGTGAGTGCGGCCGGCATCGCGCCGACGCCGCGCGCCGCGCGCGGCTTCACCTTGATCGAGGTGCTGTTGGCGATGGTGTTGCTGGTGGCCGGGCTGGCCCTGGCCTTCGCCACCTTGTCGGCGGCGACCAAGACCGCCGGCCGCGGCGAGGCCCTGGCCCAGCGCGCCGAGCGCGAGCGCGCGGTGGAGGGCTTCCTGCGCCGGCGCATCGCCGCCAGCCGCCCGATTCCCTTCGCCTTCGACCCTTCCACCGCGGTGCCGCAGCGCTTCGTCGGCGAGCCCGACCGCCTGCGTTTCGTCGCCGATCTGCCCGATTATCTCGGCCAGGGCGGTCCTTACCTGCACGACTTCGCCATCCAAGGCGATGGCGACCAGGTGCGCATGGTGTTGTCGCTGTCGATGGTGTTGGCCGGGGAGACCGTCGAGGACCCGCAGCCGCGTCCGCCGGAGTTGCTGGTCGAGGGGCTCAAGTCGGCGCGCTTCCGCTACCGTTCCATCGACCCGCAGCGCGGCGAGTTGGGCGAGTGGCTGGAACGCTGGGAAACGCCCGAGCAACTGCCGCTGTTCGTGGAAGTCACACTCACCGACCGCGACGGCCGCGATTGGCCGCCGCTGGTGGTCTCACTGCCCTTGGCCAGCGCCAACGGCTTCGTGGCCGAGCTGTGATGCGCCGCGCCGCCGCCGCAGTCCGCCGCGTCGCACCGCGCTCCGCGCGCGGCGCGGCTTTGTTGCTGGTGATGTGGCTGATCGCCCTGCTGACCGCGCTGATCGGCGCCTTCGCCCTGAGCGCGCGCACCGAGAACCTGCAAGGACGGGTGATGGTACGCGGGCTGGTCGCGCAGAACGCCGCCCGCGCCGGCCTGGAATACGCCATGACCCGGGTGGCGATGAGCGACCCGCGGCTGCAATGGCAGCCCGACGGCCGCCCGCACCCCTGGCGCTACGGCGATGCCCGGATCGAGGTCAGCATCGTCGATGAGAACGGCAAGGTCGACCTCAACCAGGCCGATGCCGGGCTGTTGGCCGAACTGCTGCGCCGCGCCGGCAAGCTCGAACAGGCCGAGGCCGCGCGCCTGGCCGCCTCGGTCGTGGACTGGCGCGACGCCGACACCCTCACCCAGCCCGCCGGCGGCGCCGAAGACGCCGACTACGCCTCCGCCGGCCGACCCTATGGCGCCAAGGATGCGGAGTTCGAGAGCGTGGCCGAACTGGAACAGGTGCTGGGCTTCACCCCGGAGCTGTATGCGCGGATCGAGCCCCACGTCACGGTTTACAGCGGCCGCACCCGGCCTGAGCCGGCCTTCGCCTCGGCCGAAGTGCTCGATGCTATGGGGATGAATGGCGCCCAGCTGGTCGAGCAGCGGCGCAGAACCCAGCCCGGATCACAATTGCCGGGCGCGGACGGCGGCGCCGGGACGCCCGGTCTCGTCGGCGAACGCAGCGGCACCTATAGTATCGACAGCCGTGCGCGGCTGGCCGATGGCCGCGAGTCGGTGCTGCGGGTGGTGGTGCGTGCGGGGGGCGGCTCCATGCCGGGGATGGCCTACACGCCGCTGCGTTGGGAGGAGGGAGCTTCATCACGATGAACTCGCAGGTTGCGCAGGGCCGGTTGGGCGACAACCGGTTGACACGTTGGAGCGCGCGGTTGGCGCCGGGGGCGGGCGGTTTCTTCTCGTGGTGGGGGCGGACCCTGGCCTCGTGGCTGCCGCTGCGCGCGCGCCAGGCGCTGGGCGTGGACCGCGGCCGCCTGCTGCTGCGGGTGGAGGGCGACGGCGTGCGGCTGTGCCTGCAACAGGCCGGCGAGCTGCATGAGCTGGCCCTGCTGCCGCGGCTGGCCGATTTCGACGCGCCCGGCGGCCGCGCCGGCGAAGACCTGCTGGCGCCGCTGCTGCCGCCGCGCGTGGGCGAGCTGCCGCGCTGGCTGCTGCTGCCGCCCAATACCAGCCTGCGCCGCCGCCTGAACCT
>CBIFVU010000335.1:0-4188 GCA_966185905.1 uncultured Lysobacter sp. | reverse complement strand
CGCTACTTCCTCTCGCACGTGCTGCAGTTCCAGTTCTACAAGTCGCTGTGCGACGCGGCCGGCTACAAGGGGCCGCTGTACGAGTGCAGCTTCTACGGCAACAAGGCCGCCGGCGCCAAGTTCCAGGCGATGCTGAGCAAGGGCGCCAGCCAGCCCTGGCAGCAGACCATGAAGGAGCTCACCGGCGGCGAGAAGATGGACGCCTCGGCGGTGCTGGAGTATTTCGCTCCGCTGCAGACCTGGCTCAAGCAGCAGAACGAAGGCAAGAGCTGCGGCTGGCAGGCCTCGGCGGCCGGCGCTCCGGCGCCGGCGGCGCCGGGCAAGCCGGCGGCCAAGCCCGAAGCCAAGGCCGAAACCAAGGCCGCCGCGCCCGCCAAGGGCTGAGGCCAGCGACAAGAAACGGGCCGGCGCATCGCCGGCTCGTTTCTCGCTGGCTCGTTTCTCGCCGGCTCGTTTCGTTTTCTCTCTCCCCTCCCCGCCGGCAGGGCCGGCGCCAGCCGCGAACGGACCGACGCGCGCAAGCCCCTGCCTCGAACGCGCCGTGCCTGCGCTGCCTGCGCCCAGAACCGGCCAGGAAGCGCGGTCGAGGGGATGGAGGATCGCGGCTTGCGCCGCTCTTGCGCTTCCGGGGGGCGGTTGCTGCCCCGGGCCAACCGCCCGATCCGGTCCATCTCCCCCGCCCGAGCCGGTACTGGCGCCGGGCCGCGCCGGGGCCGATCATCGCCAGCGGTTCCCGACGAGTCCGCCCGCATGACCAGCCGCCGCCTGCACGCCGCCCTCGCCCTGCTCGCCCTGGCCTGCGCCAGCGCCGCTCCGGCCCTGGCCGCCTCCTCGGCCGAACCCGCCGACCTGGTGATCCGCCACGCCAACGTGGTCGATGTCCTCGCCGGCAAAGTGCGCAAGGACCGCTTCATCGCCGTGCGCGGCGACCGCATCCTGGCGATCGGCGCCGACGCCGGCGCCGGCCGCTTCCAGGCCGCGCGCAGCATCGACGCCGGCGGCCGCTACGCCATCCCCGGCCTGTGGGACATGCACGTCCATTTCGGCGGCGGCGAGGCGTTGATCGAAGAGAACAAGAACCTGCTGCCGCTGTACATCGCCCACGGCATCGCGGCGGTGCGCGACGCCGCCGGCGACCTCAGCCCCAGCGTGTTCCAGTGGCGCCAGGCCGTCGCCGAAGGCCGCCTGGAGGGACCGACGATCTTCACCTCCGGGCCGAAGATCGAAGGCTACAAGTCGATCTGGCCGGGCGACATCGAGGTGGGCACGCACGAGGAGATCGCCCAGGCGCTGGACCGGCTGCAGGGCTGGAAGGCCGATTTCGTCAAGATCACCGACAACACCCTCTCGCCGGAACTGTTCCTCGACGCGCTGGGCCAGGCCCATGCGCGCGGTTTCAAAGTCTCCGCGCACGTGCCCTTCTCGCTGACCATCGACCAGGTCAGCCGCGCCGGCCTGAGCTCGATCGAGCACATCGAGTACGCCTACAAGGCCGGCTCTTCGCAGGAGGCCGAGATCGGTGCCATGGTCCGCCGCGGGCAGATCGACAGCCGCGAAGGCTGGAACCGGATCGAGGCCAGTTTCGACCCGGCCGTCGCCATGGCGCAGTACAAGCGCCTGGCCGCGCGCGGCACCGCGATCACCCCGACCCTCAACGGCAGCTACGTCACCACCTACCTCGACCGCGACGACCACAAGGACGACGACTACCTGCGCTACATCGGCCCGGGCCTGCAGGCGACCTACGCCTGGCGGGTGGAGCGCGCGGCCAAGGACGACGCCGCCGCGATCGAGCGCCGCCACCGCCGCTATCAACGCAACGCCGCGCTGCTGCCGATGCTGCAACGCTCGGGCATGCTGATCCTGGCCGGCACCGACGCCGGTTTCCTGAACTCCTTCAACTACCCCGGCGTGGGCCTGCACGATGAAATGCAGCGCTTCGTCGAAAGCGGCCTGAGCCCGCTGGAGACCCTGCGCGCGGCCACTGTCAACGGCGCGCGCTTCCTCGGCCGCGAGGACGCGCACGGCTCGCTGGCGGCGGGCAAGGCCGCCGACATCGTGCTGCTGGACGCCGACCCGCTGCGCGACATCGCCGCGGTGCGCAAGATCGACACCTTCGTGCTGCGCGGCAAGGTCTACGACCGCGCCGCACTGGATGCGCTGCTGGCCGGGGTCGCCGAGCAAGTCGCGGCGCAGCGCGCGGCCGATGCGGCCGGCGCGCCGGAGCCGGGGCAGGCCGACTGAACCGGATCGCGGGCTGCGCGCCGGTGCCCTTGCCCGGGCCCGCACACGCCGGCGCCGCCGCCTAGCGGCCGCGCCCCTGGCGGAACTTCTGCGGGGTGGTGCCGCTGTACTGCTGGAACATGGCGATGAAAGCCGAGGCGCTGGCGTAGCCCATCTGCGCGGCCACCTGCTGCACGCTGCGCCCCTGCTCCAGCAACGGGATCGATTGCTGAAAGCGCAGCCGCTGCCGCCACTGGCTGAAGGACATGCCCAACTCGTCGCTGCAACGGCGGCTCAGGGTGCGCTCGGTGGTGTGCACGCGCTGGGCCCATTGCGCCAGCGTGGTGTCGTCCCCGGGCGCATGCTGCAGCGCGTCCAGGATCGGCGCCAGCAGCCGGTCCTCGCTCTGCGGCACGAAGCGCTCCAGCATCGGCGTGGCCAGCAACTTGTCGATCATCACCCGCGCCAGGCGCCGGTCGGCCGGCGTCTGGGGAATCTCCACGCCGCGGTCGAACAAGTCCTCCACGCCGGCGATGAACAAAGGGGGCAGACGCACGATCCCCGGCGCCGTCGGCAGCGAAGGCGTATAGCGCTCGGCGATGTTGATCAGCCGGCACTTGACCTCGCGCCGGTTGTGCGAGGTGTGGTCCATGCGCGGCGGGATCCACACCGCATAGCCCGGCGGCGCGAACAGCGGCTGGCCTTCGACCACGAAGGCCATGCTGCCGGACTCCACGAACGCCAACTGCCCCCACGGGTGTCGGTGCAGTGCGCTCTCGGTATCCACCGCCAGCGCCTCGTAGCGCAGCAGCAGCGGCCCGGGCAGGCAACGGTAGGGGTAATGGAACCGGCGGCTGCGGCGCATCGTGTCCGGGCCTCGCTACGCCCTGTCTGGTTATCGGCATTTGCCTTTTACCCGACACTCTACAATAGGCCGCCCCAAGCCTGTACCCGTTGTACGAAGGACCTCGCGATGCCCCTGTTACTGCCGATCCTGGCCACCCTGATCTGGGCCGGAAACACGATCGTCAGCAAGCTGTCGGCCGGCGCCATCGAACCGGCGGCGATTTCGTTCTACCGTTGGGCGGTCGCCTTGCTGGCGCTGACCCCGTTCCTGCTGCCGCGCGTGTGGAAGCTGCGCGCGCAGTTGCGCCCGCACTGGCGCAAGCTGGTGGTGCTGGCGGCGCTGGGCATGGTGATGTACCAATCGCTGGCCTACTTCGCCGCGCACAGCGTCAGCGCCATGTCGATGGGCCTGATCGTCGCGGCGATCCCGCCGATGACGATGCTGATCGGCATGGTCCTGCTCAAGACCCGTCCCTCGCCGGGCATGCTGGCCGGCGCGGCGATCTCCTTCGCCGGCCTGAGCTGGCTGCTCAGCGCCGGCCATCCGCTGCAGTTGCTGCAACAAGGCCTGGGCCGCGGCGAGATGATGATGCTGGCGGCGGCGTTCTCGTATGCGCTGTACGGCGTGCTGGTCAAGCGTTGGGCGCTGCCGATCCCCAGCGGCGAGTCGTTGTACCTGCAGATCCTGTGCGGCACGGTGCTGTTGCTGCCCGGTTTCCTGCTCGCTCCCTCGGCCCAGCTCACCGCCCAGAACCTGCCGCTGGTGCTCTATGCCGGCCTGCTCGCCTCGACCCTGGCGCCGTGGTTCTGGATGCACGGCCTGCTGCGCCTGGGCGCGGACAAGACCGCGGTACTGATGAATCTCACCCCGGTCTTCACCGCCGCCCTGGCCGTCGCCCTGCTGGACGAACCCCTGCGCAGCCACCACTGGATCGGCGGCGCCCTGACCCTGCTGGGCGTGGCCGTGTCCCAGGCACTGCAGCGGCGCCCGTCCGGACTGCTGCGCGCCCAGCAGTGTTGAGGGCTCGGGATTGGGGATTGGGGATTCGGGATTGGCAAGAGCAAAAGCGCCTTGCTGTCGCTTTGCTCTTGCTGTTGCCAATCCCGAATCCCCAATCC
>CBIFVU010000334.1:0-4202 GCA_966185905.1 uncultured Lysobacter sp. | reverse complement strand
TCTTGTACTGCACGCCGGCCTGCTTGGCCTGCTCCAGCACGCGCCAGTCGGTGGCCACCACCTTCAGTTCCAGGATGTACGAGTGCGTCGTCGTCCGGATCATCATGTTGGTGTCGACGTCGACGTTCTTCGGCTTCAGATAGAAGATGTTGTCGCGGCGGCTGAGGTCCCAGCCGCTGCTGAAGCCGGTGCTGTAGTCGAGGATGTTCTCGCTCGGGCTCAGTTCGATCTGGGTGGTGATGCCCAGGCCGGTGCGCACCTGGTAGATGCGGTTGGGCTCGTACTCGTATTCCTGCACCACCTGCGCCGAGGCAGGCAGGGCCAGGCCGGAGATCGCCAGCAGCAACAGGGCGATCAGACTGTGTTTACGCAAGCAGTTCATCGGGTGCTGACTCCATTCGCAGTACCGGTCGGTGCAGGTGCGGGGGCCGCCGGCGCGGCGGCGGGATTGGCGGGATTGGGAACCGGCGCGGCGCCCGGCTGAGGCGGCGCCATGGCCGGCGGCGCCTGCCCGGTGCCGGGAATCGGCTGGCCGGTGGCGGGGTCGATCACTGCGCCCGCGGGGGCGGCGACGGGTGCCTGCGGCTGCGCCGGCTGCGGGGCGGCGCCCGCGTCTGCCGGGAATTCCGGCGGCGGCGGCGGGGCCGGAGCGTAGTCGTTGTCCACCCGGTAGGCCGTCACCTGGAAGCCCAGCGGATTGAGGATGCGGTAGGCCTCCTCCATCTTCAGGTTCGACTTGTAGGTGTACTCGATCGCAGCGATCTTGCTGTCGATCAACTGCTGCCCGCCGCTGTCCTTGTTGTACAGCGTGCGCTGGAAGCGCACCGTGGCCGTGCGCACGTTGGGATCGCCGGTGGAGTCGTGCAGCTGGATGCTGAGGATGCGCACGCGCAGGGTCTTGTTCTTGCCGTAGACCGTGATCGGGCTGTTGGGATTGGTGTTGGCGTAGATGTCCCGGTAGGCCTTGTTGACGTGCGGGGTCGACATGGCGAACACGGTGTTCCAGCTGCGGTCGCCGATCTGCGAGTAATCGTAGGACTCGCGCGCCATCAGGAAGTTGGAGAGATTGCTCTTGTTGATGGCTTCGCTGGAGGTGATGCTGTTCTGGCTGAAGTCGTCGCGCAGCCGGGCCACGGTCGAGGTGCCGGTGTAGGCATCGGCCATGATCATGTACGGCACTTTTTCCTTCAGCGGCAGGATGTAGAAGTAGCCGCCGATCAGAGTCAGCGACACCACCATCGACAGCCCGGCGACGATCCAGGCGCGCCGCTCGCTGCGCCGCGCCATGTCGGCGACGGTCACCTCGAAGTTGGCCGCCTTGGCGATAGCGTTGTCTATCTGCGGCGTTGCGGTCTTTTTTCCGAACATCTATGCGGGATCCATAACGATGGGATCGTGGCCGGGGCGCGGCGAGCTAGGGGCAGCCGCTTGCGGACCGGGACGGAGGCGCGCGCCGCTTCAGGGAGCGGGCGCGTCCTGGGCGCCGCCGGCCGAGCGCACGACGATCTGGTCGCTCTCGCGGCTGATCGTCACGCCCTGCCCCGCATAGGCGGTGTTCAACTGCGAGATCGCGTCGGGCAGGCTGGTGGTGCGGATCTGCGACACGCCCTGGTGCAGGGTGAAGTCGGAGTAGTGCTGGTAGTCCAGCTTGAGATTGGCGTCCTGGGCCCAGCGGGTCAGCATGGTCTTCAGCGTGCCGTCCATCGGCGAGGGGTAGAAGACGTAGGACTGGTGCAGCGGGATTTCGTCGGGCACCTCGGCGAACCGGTTGACCGGCTTCCAACGGCCGCCGAAGTCCGGCGCGGGACGAGTGGCGCAGCCTGCCAGCGCTGCCGCCAGCAGGATCGCGGTCCACAAACGAGGGCTGGTTGCATTGAACTGTTTCACGCTTTCCCCGGCTAGGTGATTTACTGACGCACGATAAAGCCCGGCGGGATCGTCGGCTGCGACTGGAACGCCCAGTACGCGGCGACGGCCGCCATGGTCATGGGTGGGTTTGGGGCGACCGGACAGGACGCGGCCGAATTGAGACGGACAACACGTTTTTGACGCTGACACGAGCGCCCGGACCCCTTGTTGCGCCGGGTCGCGACATGTTGGTCACGCCGCGAATGCGGCATGAATCGTTCGTTCTGTCCATGAACTCCCCCTACAGCACTGCAGCAATAGTGACGCCGTTCGCAAAGCGCCTGATCGGCACTCGTGGGCACAGAGTAGACCGGAGGCAAACCATTCGGCAAGGGGTTTGCACGAAATAAGTGCAACCCCGAGTTGCAACTCTAAAGTCGGGCCAGCCGCTCGATCGCCGCGTCCAGGGTGGCCGGGTTCTTGGCGAAGCACAGCCGCGCCAGGCGCTGGCCCGCTGGCGGCACTTGGTAGAACGGCGACAGCGGGATCGCGGCCACGCCCTTGTCGATGGTCAGCCAACGGCAGAAGGCGACATCGTCCAGATCGCTGACCTGGCTGTAGTCGACCAACTGGAAGTACCCACCCGGCACCGGCAGCGGCGAGAGCCGGGTGCCGGCGAGCTGGGCGGCGAAGCGGTCGCGCTTGGCCTGGTAGAAGGCGCCGAGTTGTTCGTAGTGCTCCGGCTCCTCGGCGATCATCTCGGCGAAGGCCCATTGCGCCGGGGCGAAGCTGCAGAAGCTGTTGTACTGGTGGACTTTGCGCAATTCGGCCGACAGCGCCGGCGGCGCGATGCAGTAGCCGATCTTCCAGCCGGTGCAGTGGTAGGTCTTGCCGAAGCTGGAGACGACGAAGGCGCGTTCGCGCAGCTCCGGGTAGCGCAGCACCGATTCATGGCGGCGGCCGTCGAAGACGATGTGCTCGTAGACCTCGTCGGACAGCAGCCACAGGCCGGTCTCGCGCAGCAGCGCGGTCAGCGCGGCGATGTCGGCCGCGTCGAACACGGCCCCGGACGGGTTGTGCGGGGAGTTGACGATCAGCAGGCGGGTGCGCGGGGTGACCGCGGCGCGGACCTGGTCCCAGTCCACGGCGAAGCTGTGCGGGTCCAGGGGCACGTGCACGGCGCGGCCGCCGGCCAGGTCGATGGCCGGCTCGTAGCTGTCGTAGCAGGGGTCGAGCACGATCACTTCCTCGCCCGGGCGCACCACCGCCTGGACTGCGTCGAAGATCGCCTCGCTGGCGCCGGAGACCACGGTGATTTCCGTCTCGGGGTCGGGACGGTGGCCGTAGCAGCGTTCGGTCTTGGCGGCGATGGCCTGGCGCAGGGCCGGCACGCCGGTCATCGGCGCGTACTGGTTCTTGCCCTCGGTCATGGCCCGGGCCAGCGACTGGACCAGGCGCTGGGGCACGTCGAAGTCCGGGAAACCCTGGCCGAGATTGACCGCTTGGTGCTCGGCGGCCAGTTGCGACATCACGGTGAAGATGGTGGTGCCGACGTTCGGCAGCTTGGTGGTGAGGGTCATGGACCGGACCGGCCTTTCCTGCGGGGTGCGAGGAGGCCGAGTGTACGCAATCGCGGCGACCGCACGTCGCGCGCGGCCGGCCGCGGGCGATTCCCGGCCGGCATGAGCTCATGCCGGTGCCGGTGCCGGTGCCCGTGCCGGTGCCGGTGCCAGTGCCAGTGCCAGTGCCGGTGCCGGTGCCGGTGCGGATGCGGGTGCGGGCCCGGCCAGGCGCTGGCCCGCGGACGCGGCGCCGATGCCCGTCCGTCGGCACCCGATTGCGCGCCGGCGCGGCCGCCCGGACACTGGCGCCCATGCGCGAACTGCAGGTCGTCAACGCCGCCGAACTGGCCGTCGCCTATGCCGCCGCCGAGTACGCGGTGGCGCTGGATGGCGATGCCCTGCCGCTGCGGGTCGGCCGCCCGGCCGGCGACCTGGAGGCCTATTGGCCGGCCAGTCGTTATCTGTTCGTCAGCGCCTGGAACCCGGCCTCGCAGCCGCATTCGGACAGCGCCAACCAGGCCGCCGACGAGCGCCTGGTGGCGCGGCTGGATGCGGCCGGGGTGGCGCGCCACGCCGCCTGGGCCCAGGACGCGGCCGGCCAATGGCGCGAACCGGGCTGGCTGCTGGCCGATCTGGACGATGGGCCGGCCAATGCCCTGGCCCGCGATTTCGGCCAGGCCGGAGTGCTGGCCTGGCGCCGCGGCGAGCCGGTCCGGCTGCGGATGCTGATCGCCCGGCCGGCCAACGCCGGTACGGCCGATTTCACCGATTGGGCCGAGGACTGAGCCGGCC
>CBIFVU010000333.1:0-4205 GCA_966185905.1 uncultured Lysobacter sp. | reverse complement strand
CGGTCATGCTGCGGCGCAGGCGCAGGTTGCGCGCGCTGATGTTGAACTGGTAGCCGCGGGCCTCGGCCAGTTGCTTGATCCGCGCGCGGGTCTCGGGATTGACCAGCGGGCTGTCGCGCAGCGCGCGCGAGACGGTGATCGCCGAGACCCCGGCCAGATCGGCCAGATCGGCCATGGTCAGGTGCTCGCCGGCCTTGCGGGTCGGATTGGAGGCGCGCGGTCGGCTCATGCGGGCGGATCGTTCCAGGATCGCGACAAGGCGGCCGTGCTTATTTACCACGCTGGGGCGGGCGTTGCAGGCGGCGGAGGAACGGGGCCGTGTGCGGCCCCGTTCCTCTCTGCGGCTGCCAACGCCTGCGCGCTGGGCCCTGGTGCGGTCCGCGACGCCCGCCCTCGCGCTCAAGGCGCCGGCGCTTGGCGGCGGTAATAGGCGCGCGCGTCGCCGTCGATCACGCTGAGCGCCTGGACCTCACCGCGCGCATTGCGGTGGAAGAGCAATTCCACGTTGCGCTCGCCCGACAGCAGCCGGTTCGGGCTCAGCGGCCGCAGCGCTGGTCCCGGGGGCTTGCCCGGCACGGCCAGCGCCAGGCCGCCGTCGATGGCCTGGATCTGCAGTTCCTCGTGGTCAAAGCGATCGGCCAGCGCGCCGCGCAGGTCCATGGGAAGGTCCGGGTCCAGCGAATAGCGGCCGGCGAAAGCGGCATAGGTCGGCGCGCCCAGGTCCAGGGCGACGGGCCGGACCAGCGGCTTGGCGCCGTTGCCCAGCGCATCGGAAATGGCATTGCGGATTTCCCCGCGCAAGCCCTTGGCGTTGTGGCCGTTGGTCAGGATAGCGAAGCCGTCGCCGGTCTCCGGGTAGCCTTCGATCACTGCGTGATAGTTGGCGTTGTCGCCGTTGTGGAAGAACCGGCGCGCCGGGCCGCTGCCGGCCAGTTCCGGGCCCAGGCCGCGCGCGCCCGGGGAGACTTCGCTGAGCATCTCGATGGCCAGGGGTTGCGGCAACAAGTCGTGCCGGCCGCGGTAGCTGCCGATCAAGGCGGCGACCAGTCGGCCCAGGTCGTTGGCGCTGCTCCACAGGCCCGAGGCGGCCTGCTCGGGGAAGGATTCCCAGCCGCGCGGCAGGGCGGCGAGCGCGCCGCTGCGGTCGTGGGCCTTGGCGATGTTGTCGCGTCCGGCCTGGCCCGGGTCGAGAAAGGTGCTGCGCTGCATGCCCAGGCGCTCGAACACCTCGGCGCGTGCGACGGCCTCGAAGGGCCGGCCGGTCGCGTCCTCGATCAATTGCTGTTCGACCATCACCCCGCCACCGGAGTAATCGCTGCGCGTGCCCGGCTCGCGCAGCAGGCGGATCGGCGGGTTCTTGGCCGGCGCCGCGCCGTCCAGGATCTGCCGCAGGCTGGGCAGCGGCTCGCCGGGCAGGTAGTCCTCGAAGCCGTGCACGGCCAGGCCGGAGGTGTGCGAGAGCAACATGCGCAAGCTCACCCCGGAGGCGGCGGCGCCCCCAGGGGTGGGCACGCGCCAGGAGCGCAGGTCGGCGTTGACATCGCGGTCCAGGTCCAGCCGGCCCTGCGCGACCAGCCGCAGGCTGGCGGTGGCGGCGACCATCTTGCTGACCGAACCGACCGAGAACAGCGTGTCGGCGTCCACCGCATCGCCGGTCCCGGCTTCGCGCAGGCCGTAGCCGGCGGCGTAGGCGAGGCGGCCGTCCTTGACGATGGCGATGGCCACGCCGGGCACGCGGTAGTGCTGCATGCGTTGTTGCAGGGTCCAGACAGGGGTGGGCACGCCCGGCTGGGCGATGCTGGGACGCAGGCCGTGTTCGATCTTCGCCGCCAGGCGTTGCAGGTCCGGGTCGGCGGCCGGGTCGGTGGCTCGGGCCTGGACGGGCAGGGCCAGCAGGCCGGCCGCGAGGGCGACCAGGAGCAGGCGCGGGAGTGGCAGGGTGGAGGTCATCGAGGGGCTTCCTTGGGTTGAGACGGGATGGGTGCAGCGGCTGGGCGGGCGAGCGGCCGGCGGGGACGCAGGGATGCGGCGCGGGCGGTGTCGCCCTTGCTCCCGCCTTGCCGGACAGCGGGAGCCGCGAGGCGATGGGCGCCGCGCGTGGTGCCGGTGAAGCGGCGAGCGCGCAGTGCGCGCCCCTGCTCTCCATGGCGGTCGGACCGACCTCCACGCCCGTGCGGCCGCCGGAGCGAGCGCAAGCGCGCCGTGCGCGCTGGCAGGGCCAGCGCGGGCAGTCAGTAAAGCGAGGTGCTGCGGGACGCGGGCGGGGCGCCGCGGTCGCCTCAGGGGCGGCCGGCGATCGCGCCCCGGTCGATCAAGTAGGCGCGCACGGCCGGATCGCGGGCCTGGTTCAGCGGCGATCGCCAGCGCCCCAGCCAGCCGTCGGCGACCACGCCGAGATTGACATCGGCGCCGTGGGCGACGAGGTAGTCGACCGTGGTCAAATGGCCGGCGCGGGCGGCGTTGATCAAGGGCGTCTCGTCATAGGTCACCACTCGGTCGACATCGGCGCCTGCCGCCACCAGGCGCTCGACGATCGGCTGTGCGCCCAGCCGGGCGGCCACGATCAGCGGGTTGCCTTCGCCCAGCGCGGCGCGGTCGGGATCGGCGCCCAGCGCCAGCAGCGCATCCACGGTACCGGGATGGCGCGCGCGCACGGCCTGGATCAGTGCAGTGCCCTCTCCGATCACGCGCGCATCCAGGTCCACGCCGGCGGCGGCCAGCCGGCGCACGCTCGCGCTATCGCCGCGGCGCGCGGCCGCGAGCAAGGCTCGCACCTGCGGGGCCGGCGTATCGGCGCGCAGGCCGGACGCGCCCAGGCGCGGTGTGTGGGCGGCGGCCAGGCCGGCCGCGACGGCCAGCGCGCCGACGCACAGCGCAGCGGCCAGTCGCCGTTGCAGCGGTGTGGCCTCGGTCGGATCGATCAGGCTGCCGATGCGGTGGGCCAACTGGCTGCGATGTTCGAGCATGCCCACCGCCAGCGAGCCGGGGCGCTCGCCCAATTCGAGCAGGGCTTCGGCGCTGCTGAGCAGGGAGCCGGCGTAGTCGGCCCGATGCAGGCCGTCCTCGCGTCCGTCCGCACCGGCGCACGCGGCGCGGACGTCGCAGGCTGTTTCCCGCGCCAGGTCCAGGCGCGCCTGGATCGCGGCCAGGAACGGATTCCACCAGAACGCCGCGCGCAGCAAGCGCACCGCCAGGCTCGACCACAGGTCGGCGCGGTCGAGGTGGGCGACTTCATGGCGCAGCAGATCGACCAGCGCAGCGCGGTCCAGGCGCTGGGCCAGCGCGCGCGGCAGCAGCACCCGCGGCCGCAACAGCCCGACCACCATCGGCCCGTCGGCCACGGTGGTCGCGATGATCGCGCCGCGCGGCAGGTCTTGCGCCAGCAACGCCGCCAGCGCCGGCTCCGGCCGAGCGCTGCGCGCCAACCGCCGCGCCTGGCGCGCGCCCTCGGCCAGACGCATGCACTGCCACAAAGCGCCCAACGCCCACAGCGCCAACAGCGCCGACGGCAGCGAGCGCGGGATTTCCAGGTACAGCACATCGCCGCGCTGGCCCGCCTCGTAGATCGCCTCGCCCAGGGCCGGGCCTTCCTGCGGCAAGGGCGCCACCGCCGGTTCGGGGGCGGCGAACCACGGCGAGGGCGCGCCCGGCAGGAACACCGCCAACGGTGCCAGCGCCGCCAGCGCGAACAAGGCCAACAAAAGCCAGGACCGCGCCTCCGCGCCCAGCGCGCGCAGGCGGCCGAAGCCCAGGGCCAGGGCGAATCCGGCCGCGCCGGCCAGCAGGTGCAGGGCGATGAAGCTCGGCACCGCGGTGATCCAGTGGTCCATCAGGCGCCTCCGCGGCGCTTGGCCGCCTCTACTTCGCTGCGCAGCGCGCGCAGTGCGTCGCGGTCCAGGTCGTGCTCATCGAGCAGGTGTTGGGCCAGCAGGTCGGGCGAGCCGTCGAAGAATTGCCAGAGCAGGTGGTCCAGGGCCTGGCGGCGGGCCTGCTCGCGACTGATCGCGGCGCGGTAGATGAAGGCCCGGCCTTCCTGGCGGTGGCTGACGAAGCCCTTTTTGGCCAGCACGCTGAACATGGTCAGCACGGTCGTATAGGCGATCGGGCGACGTTGCGACAAGGCATCGGCGACTTCGCGCACCGAGGCTTCGCCGCGCTCCCACAGCACTTCCAGGATGGCTTGTTCGGACGGGGTGGGGGTGGGC
>CBIFVU010000332.1:0-4235 GCA_966185905.1 uncultured Lysobacter sp. | reverse complement strand
CCACTGAATCCTTGCCATGCCCCCTCCCGCTCCTGTTTGATCACGTTGGACGAGCCGACGCACAGCCCGGCCGCGGGCCCTGCCAAGCGTCGCCCACATCACCCTTCAGCGCCGCGGCGAAGCCGGCGGCTACGAAACCCCGCTCGCCGTGCCCCCACCCCGGCCCGGCTGGAGAAGGAGGCGCCCACGTCGGCAGGCGCCTTATCCCACCACGCCTTTATGTCACATGTTGCGACGGTACTCGCCACCCACGTCATAAAGCGCGTGGCTGATCTGGCCCAGGCTATGGGTCTTCACCGCTTCCATCAGGCTGGCGAATACATTGCGCCGCTCGCGCGCCGCGGCCTGCAACCCGCGCAGCCCCTCGGCGGCGTAGGCGTTGCGGCCGGCCTGGTAGGCCTGCACGTTGTCGATCTGCTGGCCCTTCTCGCTCTCGGTGGAGCGGATCAGTTCGATCTCGGTGACGATGTCGCCGCCGTGGTCCTTGGGCAGGAAGGTGTTGACGCCGACCAGCGGCAGCGAGCCGTCGTGCTTCTTGTGTTCGTAGTACAGGCTCTCTTCCTGGATCTTGCCGCGCTGGTACATGGTGTCCATCGCGCCGAGCACGCCGCCGCGCTCGCTGATCGCCTCGAATTCCTTGTAGACGGCCTCTTCGACGATGTCGGTGAGCTTGTCGACGATGAAGCTGCCCTGCCAGGGGTTTTCGTTGAAGTTCAGCCCCAGCTCCTTGTTGATGATCATCTGGATCGCGACCGCGCGGCGCACGCTTTCTTCGGTGGGCGTGGTGATGGCTTCGTCGTAGGCGTTGGTGTGCAGGCTGTTGCAGTTGTCGAACAGCGCGTACAGGGCCTGCAAGGTGGTGCGGATGTCGTTGAACTGGATTTCCTGGGCGTGCAGCGAGCGGCCCGAGGTCTGGATGTGGTACTTCATCATCTGGCTGCGCGGGTCGGCGCCATAGCGATCGCGCATGGCGCGGGCCCAGATGCGGCGGGCGACGCGGCCGATGACGGTGTATTCCGGGTCCATGCCGTTGGAGAAGAAGAACGACAGGTTGGGCGCGAAGTCGTCGATCTTCATCCCGCGGGCGAGGTAGTACTCGACGATGGTGAAGCCGTTGGACAGGGTGAAGGCGAGCTGGCTGATCGGGTTCGCGCCGGCCTCGGCGATGTGGTAGCCGCTGATGGACACTGAGTAGAAGTTGCGCACGTTCTTGTCGACGAAGAACTGCTGGATGTCGCCCATCATGCGCAGGGCGAACTCGGTGCTGAAGATGCAGGTGTTCTGGGCCTGGTCTTCTTTGAGGATGTCGGCCTGGACGGTGCCGCGCACGGTCGCCAGGGTTTTGTCGCGGATGCGCTGGTAGGTCTCGGCGTCCACGACCTGGTCGCCGGTGACGCCGAGCAGGCCCAGGCCCAGGCCGTCGTTGGTCTCCGGCAACTGGCCGCTGTACTCGGGGCGCTTGCGGCCCTGGAACAAGGCGTCGATGCGGGCGCGGGCTTCGTCCCAGCGGCCCTGCTCCTCGCGCAGGTATTTCTCGACCTGCTGGTCGATGGCGGTGTTCATGAACATCGCCAGGATGATCGGCGCCGGGCCGTTGATGGTCATCGACACCGATGTGCTCGGGGCGCACAGGTCGAAGCCGGAGTAGAGCTTCTTCATGTCGTCGAGCGAGGCGATGTTGACCCCCGAGTTGCCGATCTTGCCGAAGATGTCCGGGCGCACGGCCGGGTCTTCGCCGTACAGGGTGACGCTGTCGAAGGCGGTGGACAGGCGCGCGGCCGGCTGGCCGACGGACAGGTAGTGGAAGCGGCGGTTGGTGCGTTCCGGGGTGCCCTCGCCGGCGAACATGCGGATCGGGTCTTCGCCGGTGCGACGGTAGGGGTACACGCCGCCGGTGTAGGGGTAGTAGCCCGGCAGGTTTTCCTTCTGCAGGAAGGTCAGCAGTTCGCCCCAGCTCTTGTAGGTGGGCGCGGCGATCTTCGGGATCTGCTGGTGGCTCAGCGATTCGCGGTAGTTCTCGACGCGGATGACCTTGTCGCGGACCTTGTATTCGTTGACTTCGTCGGTGATGGACTTGAGGCGGGCGGGCCAGTCGCGCAGGAGCTTGAGGGCTTCGGAGGTGAGGGATTGGACGGCGTCGTTGTAGCGTTGGCGCAGGGTAAGGAGGGTTCGGTCTGCGCTGGCGGGTTGCGCGGTCGCGACTTGCGTCGCTCCTACAGGGGGTTCGGGCAGGAGCGCTTCGGCGGCGTAGAGGTCGAGGGCCTTGGGGAGTTGGGGGTCTTCGAGGTCGTGCAGGGACTGCCAATACGACTGCGCGCGGTCGGCGATTTCGGACTGGGTCTCGATTTGCTTGTTGATCGAGCGGCCTTGTTCGGCGATCTCGGCGAGGTAACGCACGCGGCTGCCGGGGATCAGCACGGTGGCGCGCGGTTCCTTGAGCTCGGTGTTGACCTCCGGGGTCCACTTGTCGGCCGGCAGCGACAGCTTCTCGCGCAGCAGGCGGCACAGGTTGGCGAACATCCAGCTGATGCCGGGGTCGTTGAACTGGCTGGCGATGGTCGGGTAGACGGGGACGTCCTCGTCCTTGGTCTGGAAGGCGACGCGGTTGCGCTTCCACTGCTTGCGCACGTCGCGCAGCGCGTCTTCGGCGCCGCGCTTGTCGAACTTGTTGAGCACGACCAGTTCGGCGTAGTCGAGCATGTCGATCTTTTCCAGCTGGCTCGGCGCGCCGAAGTCGCTGGTCATGACGTACATCGGGAAATCGACCAGGTCGACGATCTCCGAGTCGCTCTGGCCGATGCCGGCGGTCTCCACGATCACCAGGTCGTAGCCGAGGCTGCGCAGGTAGCCGATGCAGTCCTTGAGCACGGTGTTGGTGGCCGAGTTCTGCCGGCGCGTGGCCATCGAGCGCATGTACACGCGGTGGCTGCGCAGCGAGTTCATGCGGATGCGGTCGCCGAGCAGCGCGCCGCCGGTGCGGCGGCGGGTCGGGTCGACCGAGATCACCGCCATGCGCATGTCGGGGAAGCTGGCGAGGAAGCGGTTGAGCAGTTCGTCGGTGACCGAGGACTTGCCGGCGCCGCCGGTGCCGGTGATGCCGACCACCGGGGTCTTGCCGCCGGCCAGTTGCCACTGCTTGCGCAGGTGCGCGAGTTGGGTTTCGTCGAACGCGCCCTCTTCGATCGCGCTGAGGGTGCGGCCGATGCTGATCTCGTCGTCGATGCTGGAGGCCTGCGGGCTGGATTCGGTCGGCAGGCGCGCGTCGCTGGCGCGACGCACCACGTCCTCGATCATCGCCACCAGGCCCATGTGCATGCCGTCGTTGGGGTGGTAGATGCGCTCCACGCCGTAGGCCTGCAGCTCGCGGATTTCCTCCGGCGTGATCGTGCCGCCGCCGCCGCCGAACACGCGGATGTGGCCGGCGCCGCGCTCTTTGAGCATATCGACCATGTACTTGAAGTATTCGACATGGCCGCCCTGGTAGCTGGACAGGGCGATGCCGTCGGCGTCTTCCTGCAGCGCGGCGCGCACCACGTCCTCGACCGAGCGGTTGTGGCCCAGGTGGACCACCTCGGCGCCCTGGCCCTGGATCAGGCGGCGCATGATGTTGATCGCCGCGTCGTGGCCGTCGAACAGGCTGGCGGCGGTGACGAAGCGCAACGGCGTGGCCTCGGGCTGGGCGGCGGGAATGTTGGCAGCGGTCGTGCTCATGCGGCGGTCTCGAATACGCGTGACTGACTCGCCCATTGTAGCTCCGGGGCGCCGGGGCCGCCGGTGCCCGCGCCGTGCGGTGGGGCATGGAGACGCGGACATGCGCTCGGCGCGGTGCCAGCGGCGAATCGGCGCCGGCCTGCCGGAGGTGGCGTGCCCGATGCGGCAAACCGGTGGCGGCAAGCAGGCTGCGCACGCGATGGCACGCGCCGGTTGCAACGGGGGTCATCGTCCGCATCTGATTGGCTCGATCGAGGCTCGATCGAGGCTTGATTCCGGCGGGGTCGTGGCCGGTCGCGCTGGCCGCGACAGATCGCGATGGATCGCTACGCAGGACCGAGCAGGCACAACGGCAGGCAGCCAGTCCTGCGCTGCGCCTGCGAAGCCGGGCGCCCCAGCGCGTCCCAGCGTGCGCGCAGGCAACTGCGCAGGCGCATCCGCCGGCATCGCGCGCGCGCGCGAGACTGGCGCCGAACCTCCCCACGCGCCCCGCCGAACCGCACCCGATACCGCGTCCCGCTTCG
>CBIFVU010000331.1:0-4251 GCA_966185905.1 uncultured Lysobacter sp. | reverse complement strand
CGATGCCGAACTGGGTGATCCTGTGGGGCTATGTCGCCGGCGCGGTGCTGCGCGGCATGATGGTCGGCGCGATCGTGCTGCTGATCGCGATGTGCTTCACCACCGTGCGCGTGCCGCATCCGCTGGTGACCCTGACCACGGTGCTGCTGGGCGCGACCATCTTCTCCCTGGCCGGCTTCGTCAACGCCGTCTACGCCAAGAAATTCGACGATGTGGCGATCGTGCCGACCTTCATCCTGACCCCGCTGACCTACCTGGGCGGTGTGTTCTACTCGGTCAAGCTGCTGCCGGCCTGGGCCGAGGCGGCCACCCACGCCAACCCGATCTTCTACATGGTCAACGCCTTCCGCTACGGCCTGCTGGGCAGCAGCGACGTGCCGCTGCCGATGGCCTATGGGCTGATGCTGGCCTTCGTGGCCGCATTGTCGGGGCTGGCCCTGCGGTTGCTCAAGCGCGGCGTCGGGCTGCGCAGCTGATGCGCGCGCCGCGACGGACCGCGGCGGTATGGGCAGGAACGGCCGCGATGATGGCGGCCGCGGGCCTGGCAGCGGCGCAGGCAGCCGCTTCGCCGCAGGAAGCGCGCGAAGCGGGCGACCGCGCCGACGGCATCGTGCTGTCCCAGGCGCGCCACTGCGGCTATGGGCATTCGCAGCGGATGCGGCTGGCCCAGCATTCGCAGCATCGGGCGCGCCGGGCCGCCGAACGCGTCGGCGACACGTTCGACCCGATGGCCCATAGGATGCAGGTCGTCGCAGGCGCAAGGTTCAACGACGAGTTGCTGGCGATGGTCGATCCGTCCTCGGCCGAGCGCGAATGCAAGCACGTGCGCCGCGAGGTCGATGCCTTGCTGGCGCAGGCCCCGCCACTGGCCGACGGCGGAGCGCAGAGCGCCGACCCGGGCGTCCAGGTCGTGCAGGCCGATGCCTGCGGCTACACCCGGGCCGAGCAGGCGCGGCTGTTGATGCAGCGGCGGCGCCAGGCGCGGCGTGCCGCCGCACTGGCGGGCGCGACATTCGATCCGGCGGCCCATGAGGCACAGGTGCTCGCCAGCGCGAAGGCGCATTCCCTGCTGCTGGCGATGGCCGGCCCGCCTGCGGACGAGCGGGACTGCGCGGAGCTGCGCCGCTGGATCGACGCCGCGCTGCAGGGCACACCGGACCGGGCGCGTCCGGCAAGCGGCGATCCGGCCGCCTGAACGTTGCCGCGCCCAGCGCCGGGCTGCCATCATCGGTCTGGACCCCCTCTGTACCGATGCGGCGATACCACCTCGGCGCCCGCATCGGACCACCGTCATTCCGAAGGAACCCCCATGCGCCTGACGCCCCTCGTCGCGATCGCCTCGCTCGCCTTGCTCGCTGGCTGCAACCAGACCACGCCGCCCCAGGACACGGCTCCGGCCGAGACCAACGCCGCCGCCGATGAGGCCGCACCGGCGCCGGCGCCCGCGCAGCCGGCGGCGGCGGCCGGTACCGAGCCGTCCGCCAAGATCGGCGCCGACCAGGTCGGCAAGGTGAGTCCGGTGCCGGCATTCAAGGGTTTCGGCGAACACTGGAGCATCCACGTCCGCGCCGTGGGCAAGATGAACCACACGGTCGACCTGACCTGGGGCAGCGGCAGCGAAACCGCCAGCGGCATGGTCAGCTACGACGGCCCGCCGCCGGTCGGCCAGCTCGACACGATCGTGCTGCGCGGCGAGTTGCAGGCGCCCGATGGCGCCAAGCCCATGACCGTGGAAATCGTCCGCAAGGACTGCACCGACGACGGCGACGTCCTGCACCGGCACAGCGTGCAGGTGACGGTGGAAGGCATGGCGCCGATGCGCGGCTGCGGCGACCTGGCGGTCTACTGAGGCGCCGGGCCGCTACGGCGGCCATGGACCCAGCGCACCAGCCCCCATGACACCGCCGGCATCAACGCCAGGATCGCCAGCATCGCCGCGATCAACGCCAGCATCGGCCATTCCTGGCCGAGCAAGGCCAGCGGCACCGACACCAGCACGATCAGCGCCGGCGCCAGCAGCGCCGAGACCAGCGCGGGCCACACGCCCGGCCCGCGCCGCACCGGCAGCGCCAGGCAGGCCAGCGCATGGGCCAGGCCGACGCCGGCCGCGACCACGCTCATGCCGATACGCTGCTGGCCCTCGCCCAGCGCGGTATAGGCCGAGGCCACGTTCTGCAACATCAGCGCGGCGCCGGCGCACAGGCTGCCGCCGACCAGCGCGCCCAGCAGGCGCCGCTGCCGTGGGGTCCAGGCCACCGGCGTAGCGCCGCGACCGCCCAGGCGCCAAGCCAGCGGCAAGGCCACCAGGCCGATCGCCACCACCTTGGCCACCGCCAGCCCGGACAACCACGCCGGCGCACGCGCGGCCTGCTCCGGGGCGAGGTGGTACGCCAACCATTGCGCCTGCGCCATCGCCCAGGCCACGCCCAGGCCGAAGATCAGCACCAGCGCGGCCAGCACCGCGGCCCAGCCGCGGCGTGGCGCGCCGTGGCGGTCGGTCAGGCCGGCCGCCAACGCCAGCACGAATCCGAACAACAGGCCGGTCGAACACAGCCAGTACAGCGCCGCAGCCCACGCCGGCAGGCCGGCGGCGACCGGCGCCTCGGCCGAGGTCCAGTGGCCGAGCAGGACGAAGGCCGCCGACAGGACCAGCAGCAGCAGCGCCAGGGTCAGCGGGAAGAAGGCGGGCGAGCGGTGTTCGGCGGACGGCATGCGCACTCCGGGCGTCGGTTCGAGCGCGCAGAGTAGCCAGTTCCGCCGCGGCGCGCTGCGGCGCAGCGCGCGGGGCGGGCGCGCGAACGAGGCGGGGCGGCGAAGACGCCGCGCTCGCGAACCCGCGGACGCAGGCCCGGCGGGCTCGGATGCGGCCCATGCGGGCCCGCGTTTGGCGTGTCCGCGCAGCGGGCGGCACGGCCGGCACGCGGCGGGCGCGCTGCCGGCGGGTGCGGACACAGCGGTCGGCTGTGTAGCGGTCGACGCGGACGCAGGCAACTACAGCGAGCGCGGCGCGCACCGGGCCAGCGCGCGGGCGCCAGTTTTCACTGGACCACTGGGTCGCTGGACCACTGCAACACTGCGCAGCGCCGGCGCGCGGGTGCGCAATCGCACCGCCGCCAGCCGCGCGTCCGCGCCCTCAGCGCGGCGGCAAGCGGAAGAAGGCGCTGGCCGTCGCGGTGGTGGCAGCGGCGGTGGCGGCCGTGTCCTCGCCGCGGTCGCGCGCCAGCTCCTCGACGATATGGGCCAGGTACATCGGCTCGTTGCGGCGGTGCGAAGGCGCCGGCTTGACCGTGCGCGGCAACAGGTAAGGCGCGTCGGTCTCGATCATCAACCGTTGCGCCGGGATGTGCTTGACCAACTCGCGCAGGTGCAAGCCGCGGCGCTCGTCGCACAGCCAGCCGGTGATACCGATGTGCCAGTCGCGGTCCAGGTAGTCGAACAGCTCTTCGCGGCTGCCGGTGAAACAATGCACCACCGCCGGTCCGAGCCGGCCGTCGAAGTTGTTCATCATCGCCATGAAATCGGCGTGCGCATCGCGTTGGTGCAGGAACAGCGGCTTGCCGGTGTCCGCCGCGGTCTGCAACTGCATCTCGAATGCGCGCCGCTGCGCCGGGCGCGGGGAGAAATCGCGGAAATAATCCAGCCCGCACTCGCCCACCGCCACGACCTCGTCGTGGGCCAGCAGCGCGCGCATTTCCGCATCGCACTCGGCGGTGTACTCGGCGGCATGGTGCGGATGCACGCCGGCGGTGGCGAACAGCTCGCCCGGATGGCTGCGCGCCAGTTCCAGCGCCTTGGGCGAATGCTCGCGGCTGGCGCCGGTGATCACCATGCGCGCCACCCCGGCCGCGCGCGCGCGCTCCAGCACCGCCTGGCGGTCGTGGTCGAAGCTGTCGTGAGTGAGGTTGGCGCCGATGTCGATCAGTTGCATGGCAGGTGCAGCGTCCGCGGGAGCGCCATTCTAGCGGAGCGGCGCCACGCGCCATCAGCAAGACAGCCCGGCCCTTGCTCCCCATCCTCCGCCCGGAGCCCGTGCCGTTCGCTCTTCGCAGGGGATTGCAGCCAAGTCGCGATGACTGGACACGCCCCAAGCCAATCTCCACGCCCCCAACGGCGCGCCGCTCGGCGCTCTGCCCGCGCATCGGTTGTTTCGACGCGGGCGAACTCTCATCCCCGGCGCCCGAGCGCGCTCCGACCCGCGCGGCCCACATCCCCATCGGGTCCCCCGAAGCCAGCCCGCCCCACGTATCCTTG
>CBIFVU010000330.1:0-4259 GCA_966185905.1 uncultured Lysobacter sp. | reverse complement strand
CCCGGTCGAATGGGGCCTGGACCTGCAGACCGAGCACGAGCGCTGGCTGACCGAGCAGCATGTCGGCCGCCCGGTGGTGGTGTTGAACTACCCCGAGCACTTCAAGGCCTTCTACATGCGCCTGAACGACGACGGCAAGACCGTCGCGGCGATGGACGTGCTGGCCCCGGGCATCGGTGAGATCATCGGCGGCAGCCAGCGCGAGGAGCGCCTGGACGTGCTCGACGCGCGCATGGCCCAGTTCGGCCTGGACCCGGCCCATTACGGCTGGTACCGCGATTTCCGCCGCTACGGCACGGTCCCGCACGCCGGTTTCGGCCTGGGCTTCGAGCGCCTGGTGGTCTATGTCTGCGGCCTGGCCAACATCCGCGACGCGATCGCCTACCCGCGCGCGCCGGGCAGCGCGGAGTTCTGATCCTGCGCGGGCGGCGCCTGGCGCGCCGCCCGCCGGGCACGAGGTGGCAATGATCCTGTTCCTGGCACTGACCTTCGTCGGCATCGCGATCTCGGCCTTCTGCGCCTTCGCGATCTTCTGGCCGCTGGCCCTGGTGCACCTGCGCGACCGCCACCCGGGCCTGCGCGGCGAGCTGGGCGAGGCCGCCTTCGTCCATCCGGCGGCCTGGCGCTGGCTGCTGCGCCAACGCTACCGCGCCGCCGCCGACCGCAATCTCGACGGCTTGGCCACCCCGGCGCGGGTGTCGCTGCTGATCGTCTTCATCGCCCTGGGCTGCGCCGGCCTGTTGTGGCTGCTTTCCACCCTGGTGTCCTGAGGCCGCGCCGATGAACCCACGCGACGACGACGCTGCCGCCGGCAGCAACGAACAATGGTGGCTGGCCACCCTCGGCCGGACCGTGGTCTGGGCGCGCCTGCGGGTGCGCGAGGCCGGCACCGCCGAGGTCTTCGACAGCGACGGCAACACCCTGCCCTACGACAGCGAAGACACCGCCCGCGCGGCGCTGATGGACGCCGAGTTCGTCCAGCTCGACGGTCTGGACGAGGACGACGCCCTGGCCCGCGGTTTCGCCCTGGCCGAGCTGGCGCCGCCGCGCGCGGCCGACGACCAGGCCCTGGGCGCGCTGATGATCCAGAAGCTGCCGCAGCGGCACTGAGCGCCGTGTACCTGCCCGGCGCCTTCCGCGAGACCGACCTGGGCGCGCTCGACCGCCTGGCCGAGGCCCACGATTTCGCCGCCCTGGTGACCGTGCGCGAGGGCGAGCCGACCGTCAGCCACCTGCCGGTGCTGTACCGCCGCGACGGCGAGCGGGTGGAACTGCGGGGGCACTGGTCGCGCGCCAATGCCCAGGCCGGCCACGCCGGCCCGGCCCTGCTCATCCTGCAAGGCCCGCACGCCTACCTTTCGCCGGGCTGGTACCCGGACAAGCACGAGGCCGAGCGCGTGCCCACCTGGAACTATGCCCTGGCCCATCTGCACGGCCGGCTGGAGATCTTCCGGGACGAGGCCGCGCTGGCCGATCTGGTCGATGCGCTCAGCCAGCGCCACGAGCGCCGCGTCGGCGGCGACTGGCGCTTCGAGCACGAGCGCGAGCCGCAGCGACGGCAACTGCGCGGCATCGTCGGTTTCCGCCTGGCGGTGGAGCGCATCGAACTGAAGTTCAAGCTCAGCCAGAACCACCCGCGGGCCAACCGCGAATCGGTGATCGCGCAGTTGCAACGCCAGCAGCGCGAGGACAGCCTTGCGCTCGCCGCGCTGATGCGCGAGCGCCTGGACGCGCCGGAGGCCGGCGATTGAGCCGGCTCGGCCCGCCCTTCTTTCCCCTGTCGAGGAGACTGCGATGGACCTGGACCTGATCGGCAAGCACGCCCTGGTCTGCGGCGCGTCCGAAGGCATCGGCCGCGCCGCGGCGCACGAGCTGGCCCTGCTGGGCTGCGATGTCACCGTGCTGTCGCGCCGCGCCGAGGCCCTGGCGGCGGTGGCTGCGCAGTTGCCGCGCAGCGGCGCCCAGGCGCACGGCTGGATCGCCGCCGACGTGGCCGAGCCGGCCGCGCTGGCGGCCCAGGTGCAGGCGCTGGCGGCCGGCAAGCCGGTGCAGGTGCTGGTCAACAATACCGCCGGCCCGCCCGGCGGCCCGGCGCACAGTGCCGAGGATGCGGCCTACCTGGACGCCTTCGGCCGCCACTTGATCGCCAACCAGACCCTGGTGCGCGCCGTCCTGCCGGGCATGCGCAGCGCCGGCTGGGGCCGCATCGTCAATGTGATCTCCACCTCGGTGCGCGAACCCATTGCCGGCCTGGGCGTGTCCAACACCGTGCGCGGCGCGGTCGCCGGCTGGGCCAAGACGCTCTCGCGCGAGCTGGCCGGCGACGGCATCACCGTCAACAACGTGCTGCCGGGCTACACCCGCACCGCGCGGATCGAGCAGATCGTCGCCGATCGCGCGCGCAGCAGCGGGCAAAGCGCCGAGGCGGTGATCGAGGCGATGCGCCGCACCGTGCCGGCCAACCGCTTCGCCGAACCGGCCGAGATCGCTGCCTGCATCGCCTTCCTGTGCTCGCCGGCGGCCGGCTATGTCAACGGCGTCAGCCTGGCCGTGGACGGCGGGCGCATGCAGTCGATCTGAACCCGCCGCGGCCGGCTGCGACGTTCGCCTACCGACGCCTACCGACCGCGCGCCGGCGGCCGCCGCCCCGCGCTATGGGCGCTGCCGTGCGCAGGCGGTAAGCTTGGCCCATGCAGACATTCCGGCACTGGATCGACGGTCGGCCGCGCGATGCGTCCTCGGGTCGCTGGATCGAGGTCCACGATCCTTCCGATGCGCAGGCGTATGCTCGCGTCGCCGCTGGCGATGCCGCCGACGTGGAGGCCGCGGTGCAGGCCGCGCAACGCGCCTTTCCCGCCTGGTCGGGGTTGCCGCACAGCGAGCGCGCGCGCTGGCTGGAGGCGCTGGCCAGCGCACTGGAAGCGCGCCTGGCCGAGTTCGCCGCGGCCGAGTCGCGCGACGGCGGCAAGCCGATCCGGCTGGCGCGCGAGGCCGAGATCCCGCGCGCGGTGGCCAACCTGCGTTTCTTCGCCCAGGCTGCGACCCAGTTCGCCAGCGAATCCCACCACGGCCAGGCCGGCCTGAACTACACCCTGCGCCTGCCGCTGGGCACGGTGGCGGCGATCTCGCCCTGGAACCTGCCGCTGTACTTGTTCACCTGGAAGATCGCCCCGGCCCTGGCCGCCGGCAACACCGTGGTCGCCAAGCCCTCGGAAGTCACTCCGGCCACCGCCACGATGCTGGCCGAACTGGCCGCGCAGATCGGCTTTCCCGCCGGCGTGCTCAACGTGGTGCACGGGCTCGGGCCCGACGTCGGCGAACCGATGGTGACCCATCCGTCGGTGCGCGCGGTGTCCTTCACCGGCTCGACCGCGGTCGGCCGTCGGATCGCCGGGCTGGCCGCGCCGCTGCTGCGGCGGGTGTCGCTCGAACTGGGCGGCAAGAACCCGACCCTGGTGTTCGCCGACAGCGCCTGGCGCGAGCACCTGGACCTGCTGGTGCGCTCGGCGTTCCAGAACTCCGGGCAGATCTGCCTGTGCGGTTCGCGCCTCCTGGTCGAGCGTGCGATCTATCCCGAATTCCGCGATGCCCTGGTCGAACGCGTGCGGGCGCTGAAGGTCGGCGCGCCCGGCGCCGAGGACACCGCAGTCGGCCCGCTGGTCTCGCAGGCGCATTTCGACAAGGTCGTCGCCGCGCTGGCGCGGGCCCAGGCCGAGGGCGGCCGCGCCCTGTGCGGCGGGCAGGCGCTGGAGCGGCCGGGCTGGTACGTCGCGCCGACCGTGTTCGAGGGCCTGGGCCCGGACAGCGCCAGCAACCGCGAGGAAATCTTCGGCCCGGTGGCGACCCTGCAACCCTTCGACGATGAAACCCACGCCCTGGCCCTGGCCAATGCCAGCGACTACGGCCTCAGCGCCAGCCTGTGGACGCGCGAGCTGGACCGTGCCCACCGCCTGGCCGCGCGCCTGAACGTGGGCATGGTCTGGATCAACACCTGGCTGCAGCGCGACCTGCGCACGCCTTTCGGCGGCACCGGCGCCTCCGGCCTGGGTCGCGAGGGCGGCGCGGAAGCCATGCGCTTTTTCACCGAGCCGCGCAACATCGGCCTGCACCTGGGCTGAGCCATCGCTGCCGCTTCCGCCGCCAAGCTGGAGGCCTGCCGCGCGGCCGGAGCCGACGCCCTGGTGGACTACGGCGATCCGGGCTGGCGCGACCGCGTGAAGGAATTCGCGGGTGGGGAGGGAGTGGGCGTGGTCTACGAC
>CBIFVU010000329.1:0-4262 GCA_966185905.1 uncultured Lysobacter sp. | reverse complement strand
TCGGCGAGCAGTTCGTGATCGAGCGCTACAGCCACGTCATGCACATCGTCAGCGAGGTCGCCGGCCGGTTGAAGGACGGCATGAGCTACGCCGACGTGCTGCGCGCCACCTTCCCGGCGGGCACGGTCAGCGGCGCGCCCAAGATCCGCGCGCTGGAAGTGATCCGCGAGCTGGAGCCGATCAAGCGCAATGTCTATTCCGGCGCGGTCGGCTACATCGGCTGGCATGGCGACGCCGACACCGCCATCGCCATCCGCACCGCGGTGATCCAGGACGGCCGCCTGCACGTGCAGGCCGGTGCGGGCATCGTCTACGACTCGGACCCGCAGAAGGAATGGGAAGAGACGATGAACAAGGGCCGCGCGTTGTTCCGTGCGGTCGCCGAGGCGGCGCGCGGGCTGTAGGCTGCGCGCGGCCCTGGTCGCCGGCAAGAGCTGCGGCTGCGCCGCAGTTCCTGTAAGAGCGGCGCAAGCCGCGAACGCCGCCCGGCCTCCACGCGCGCGCCCGGCATTCGCGGGCGCCGCCCGGCCCCGCGCCTGTGGTCTGTCATCGTTTGCATCGCCGCTCGCGCCGCTGCTGCGGCCGCGTCGCAGCTCCTGCAGGAGCTGCGCGAGCCGCGAGCGCGCCTATCCTGAGTAACGCGAAAAATCCTCGCGCATCTCGGCGATGTCCGGGTCGTCATGGCCTTCGCAGGCCGCCAGCAGGCGCTGCAACAGCTCGGACAAGCCCGCGCCGACCAGCAACTCCGCCAACCTCCGCAGCGCGAATCCATCCTGGGTCGCCAGACAGCCGCTCATCGAGGCTTCGACCGCGTCCTTCACCACGCGCCTGGCCGCGGTGAAATGGGCGGCGTAGCGGATCAATACCTCGCGGGCGACGATCAAGCGGTCCAGGTTGCCGTCCACGGCGATGTCCACGATCGTCGGCGCCAGTTCGGCGAGCTGGGCCTCGTCCAGGCCGCCGACATCATCGCGCAGGAACCGCAGCGCGCTGTGCTGCTCGGCCGGGTCGGCCAGGGCGCGCGCGAGCAGGGGCAGGAAATCCTCGCGTTGCCGGAGTTGGTGGCGGCGCACCAGCAGCGCGGTATCGGCCTCGCACATCGCGCGCCAGAGTTCGGGGAGTGGCGGTAGCTCGCTCATGAGGTTCCTGGGGACGGCGGCGCGCCGGCGCGGACGGAGTGGCCCGCCCGCAGGCTCCCGGCCCGCTGCCCGGCGCACTGTAGCAAGGCCTTGGCCGCAGGTTGGACGGCTGCGCCGGGCGTCCGCGCTCGCCTGGCCGCAACGCGTCCGGCCCTCGTCCCTGCGCTGCCGGGCCGGCGGTCGCTACAACGCATCGGCGCGGGCGCGGATTAAAAAAAATTCATGCACAGGAAAGGCTCCGGGCAGGGCTGCGGGCGCACCCTGGCTGGGCGATGGGGATCCGCCCCACCGATCCAGACCTTCCACCCGCAGTCCCGAGGAGCCACACCATGAACGTCCGCAACGTCCTGTTCGCCGCCGTCCTGACCGCGTTCGCCGGTTCCGCCTTCGCCGCCGCGCCGGCCGCCGGTCCGGCCGCCACCGCGCCGACGGCCAAGACCGCCCAGCACGCCAAGCACCACAAGGCCTCCAAGGCCAAGACCGGCAAGACCGCCACGGCGCCGGCCTCGAACTGAGCGCTCGCCCGTTCCTTCCCCGACGCCACGCATCGTCGGCGTGGCGGCGACACCCCGTCGGCGCGAGCCGGCGGGGTGTCTTTTCTGCGCTCGTCGGCGGAGGCCAGCGCACGCTGGCCGGCAAGTCGGCCGGCGACAGGCCCTCGCGAGCGCGATGCGTGCGGCGGCGGCCCGCGCCGCCGCCCTGCCGCCGCCATGCCGCCCGTGGCGCCGCCTCGCCCATGGGCCTGCGCGCTATCCTGTCGGCGCCCTTTCCTGCACCGTCGCGTTCGCGGAGGCGGTATGCGCGTCCTGCTCGTCGAAGACGATCCCCACACCGCCGGTTTCATCGCCAAGGGCTTGCGCGAGGACGGCCACAGCGTGGACCACGCCGGCACCGGCAAGGACGGCCTGTTCCTGGCCAGCACCGAAACCTACGACGCCATCGTCCTGGACCGGATGCTGCCCGGGCTGGACGGCCTGACCCTGTTGCAGACCCTGCGCGGTGCAGGCAATCGTGTGCCGGTGCTGCTGTTGACCGCGCTGGGCGAGGTCGAACACCGAGTCGAGGGCCTGCGCGCCGGCGCCGACGATTACCTGGTCAAGCCCTTCGCCTATGCCGAATTGTCGGCGCGCCTGGACAGCATCCTGCGCCGCGGCGGCGCCGGCGGCAGCGAACCGACCCGGTTGCGGGTGGCCGACCTGGAGCTGGACCTGCTCAGCCGCGAGGCCCGGCGCGGCGACAAGCGCATCGAACTGCAGCCGCGCGAGTTCCGCTTGCTGGAGTACCTGATGCGCCAGGCCGAGCGCGTGGTCACCCGGACCATGCTGCTGGAAGCGGTCTGGGACTACCACTTCGATCCGCAGACCAACGTCATCGACGTGCACATCAGCCGGCTGCGGCAGAAGATCGACCAAGGCTTCCCGCGGCCGCTGCTGCACACCGTGCGCGGCGCCGGCTACCGGCTGGGCGCATGAGCGCGCGGCCGCCGCGCAGGGCGGGGCCGCGCCCATGCGCCTGAGCCCGCGCTCGGCCAGCGCGCGCCTGGCGCTGGCGGTCACCGCCTCGTTCCTGTCGGCCTTCGCCCTGCTCGGCGTGGGCGTGCACTACGCGGTCTCGGCGATGCTGACCCAGGACGCGCGCGAGCTGGTGCGGGTGGATGCGGCCGGGCTGGCCGAGCTGGACCGCGCCGACGGCCGCGCCGCATTACTGGCCGAATTGCGCGAGCGCATCGACGGCCAGGACGATGCCGATGCGGTGTATGCGCTGGCAGGACCGGACGGCCGTTGGATCGTGGGCGATGCGCGCCTGCCGCCATTGCGCCGCGGCGCGGCGGCGGCCGAGCCGCCGTCCACGGCTGGGCCGAGCCGAGGTCGGGCAGGCGGGACTGAGCCGGATGCGGCTGGGCCGAACGCAGCAGGGCCGAACGGGGCAGGATCGAGCGGGGCAAGGCCGAGCGCGTCACGGCCAAGCGGCGCCAGAGCCGGTTGGATCGAATTCATCGAGCCCGGCCCCGAGGGCGAGGTGCGGGTGATCGCACAAGTGCAAGACTTGTCCGACGGTGCCAGCTTGCTCACCGGCACCCGCACTCGCAGCCAGGACCGGTTCCTGGCGCTGATGTTGCGCACCGCGCTGGCGGCGTTGTTGGTGGCCGCCAGCCTGGGCGCACTGATCGGCTGGCTGACCTCGCGCTGGGTCTCGCGCCGGCTGCGCCACCTGGACGACACCGCCGCGCGCGTGGGCGCTGGCGAGCTGGCGCTGCGCGCTCGGCTGGACGGCAGCGACGATGCGTTCGACCGGCTGGGGCGGCGCTTCAACGGCATGCTCGACCGGATCGAGGACCTGCTTGGCGGCGTGCGCCATGCCACCGACCACATCGCCCACGATCTGCGCACGCCGCTGACGCGCCTGCGCAATCGGCTTGAAGAGGCGCGCCGGCGCGAGCCCGGCGCTGACGCCGGCGCGCGCCTGGACGCGGCCATCGCCGAGACCGACCAGTTGCTGCAATCCTTCGGCGCGCTGCTGCGGCTGGCGCGGATCGAAGCGCAGCCGCCGGCGCACGACGAGCCGGTGCTGGACCTGCTCGACTTGGCTGGCGATGCGGCCGAGTTGTACACCCCCATCGCCGCCGAGCGCGGCGTCGCGCTGGCCGTGCGTCTGCCGCAGCCGGGGCAGGCGCGGGTGCGCGGCGATGCCGATCAGTTGTTCCAGATGCTGGTCAATCTGCTCGACAACGCGATCAAGCACGCGCCGCCGGGCACCGAGGTGGGGATCGAACTGTGCCGCGAGCGCGCGCGGGTGGTGGTGCAGATCGACGATCGCGGGCCTGGGATCCCGGTGGCCGATCGCGAGCGGGTGTTCGATCGCTTCCAGCGCCTGGAGGCGCATCGCGGCTCGCCCGGCACCGGCCTGGGTTTGAGCCTGGTGCGCGCGATCGCGCATCGCCACGGCGGCCAGGTGGCGTTGACGGACAACGGCCCGGGCCTGCGGGTGAGGGTGAGCCTGGCCGAGGCGGGGTAGGGCGCGCATCCGGGCCGTGGCTTCGGGCGGGGACGGTCGGATTGTGGGCGGGTCAGGGCCGCGGCGGGCCGCCCTCACCCCAACCCTCTCCCGCACGCGGGAGAGGGT
>CBIFVU010000328.1:0-4289 GCA_966185905.1 uncultured Lysobacter sp. | reverse complement strand
CGCCGACTACAGCTTCCGCAAGACCCAGGGCATCGACGCCTGCCGCGGCGCCGGCGCGCCGGTGTTCGCCGGCTGCTTCACCGACGAGCCCGACCGCGACGGCTACGAGAACCACGCGTTGTCGCTGCGCGGCGGCGTGGAGCTGGGCGAGCGATGGAGCATCGAAGGCCAGGCACTGCGCGCAGAAGGCCGCAACGAATACGACGGCAGCTTCGTCAACTATTCCGAGACCGTGCAGCAAGTCATCGGCGGCAAGATCGACTGGCGCCCGTCCGACCGCGCGCACGTGCAGCTCAGCGCCGGCCGCAACGTCGATGCCTCCGACAACTTCCTCGGCGATGCGCCGATGGGCTATTTCAGCACCGATCGCGACAGCGCGACCTTGCAGGCCGATTTCGAACTGGCCGATGGGCACGGCCTGAGCGCCGGCCTGGAGTGGCTGCGCGACCGCGTCGACAGCGACACGCTCTACGATGAGCGCGAGCGCGACAACAAGGCCGGCTTCGTCCAGTACCGCGGCCGCTACGGACGCCAGAGCTTCGAGGCCAGCCTGCGCCGCGACGACAACGAGCAATTCGGCGGGCACACCACCGGCGGCGCCGCCTGGGGCCTGGATTTCGCCGAGCGCTGGCGCCTGACCCTGGGCTACGGCACCGCGTTCAAGGCACCGACCTTCAACGAGCTGTACTACCCCTTCTTCGGCAACGCCCAGCTCAAGCCGGAAGAATCCAAGACCTGGGAAGTCGGCCTGGCCTATCGCGGCGATGGCTTCAATGCGCGCATCGACGGCTTCGACACGCGCGTGGACGAGCTGATCACCTTCGACGCGGCGATCAACCTGCCCAACAATGTCGAACGCGCGCGCATGCGCGGCGCCGAGATCGGCGTGGACACCGAGTTCGCTGGTTGGACCCTGGCCGCCAGCGCCAGCTGGCTGGACACCGAGAACCGGGTCGGCTTCTATCGCGGCAACGATCTGCCGCGCCGCGCCAAGCACAGCGCGCGCATCGACCTGGACCGCACCTTCGGCCGCTTCCGCGTCGGCGCTACCGCGGTGGGCTACGGCTCGCGCTACGACGATGTGGCCAACAGCCACCGCGTCGGCGGCCACGGTACGCTGGACCTGCGTGCGGAGTACGCCTTCAACGAGGCCCTGAGCCTGCAGGCGCGCGTGGCCAATGTGTTCGACCGCGAGTACGAGACCGTGCGCTATTACAACCAGCCCGGTCGCGAGTGGTTCCTGACCTTGCGCTACGCACCCAAGCCCTGAGCCGCAGCGGCGCAGTCGCCGCGCCCGGTTCCACGCGAAGGCCCGGCATCGCCGGGCCTTCGCGTTTTCCGGACATCGCCCCGCCGCCAGCGCGCGGACAAGGCCGCCGCCTTGGCGCATCCGCCGCCGCGCCGGCGATCACCGCCCCGCATCGTCCTGCGCCGCGCATGTGGCGGCGGGTGGGCGCGGCACCCGCATCGCCTGCGCCCAGGCGCGCAGCCGCGCCAGCTCCGGCGAGCGCCACACCGCCGCGCCATAGGGACTGGAGCAGACCGGATGCGCCGGACAGGCGCTGCGCGCTTCGGCACCGGCGCCCCAGGCAGTGGCCGCGGCCTGCCGGTGCAGCGCGGACAAACCGCTCGCGCCGGATTCTGCGGCGTTGGCCAGGGCGAGCACGAATTCCGCCGGATCGGGATAGAACGGCGACAGACTGGCCGCGCGCAGCCCATCCTCGCCGGCCCAGCGCAGGGCCGCGTCCAGCATCGTCGTGGCCTCGGCCACGCCGGGCAAGTGCGCGAGTTCGAGCGCAGCCAGCAAGGCCAGCACATTGGCGGTGGCGGTGCAGTCGATCAGGTCGCGACTGCGGCCAGCGCGGTTCCAGGTGGCGAATACCCCGGGACGCAGCCACGGCGGATGCAGATCGGGGAAGCGCGCCACGCGCCGGCTGGCGATGCTGCGGCAGGCGATGCGCCGCGCCTGGACGCGCGAGAGACGGCCGGCGTGCAACAGTTCCAGGGTCATCAGGGCGGTGTCGTCGGCATCGCCCGGCAACGCCGGCGCCCATTGCGGACGCAGCCGCGCCGGCCAGAAGCCGAAGCCACCGCCTTCCTCGTCGCGGCACTGCGCCAGCGCATCGAGCATGGCCGCCGGCACCGGCAATCCGGCGCGGCGCAGGCTGCGCACACCCAGGGCGGTGGCGAAGCCGTTGCAGTCTTCACGTCGCACCCCGCCCTGGACCACGTAGCTGCAAATCAGGCCGGGCGGGCCGGGCAGGCGCGGCGCAGGCGCGGTCGCTGGACGCTCCGGCGCGGCCGCGGCCGCCGGCGAGGCGTCGCCGCTTCGCCGGCGCCACTCAGGCCACGCCGAATGCGCGCCCTCCTCCGTCGGCGCCGACGACGCGCGCAGCGGCACCGCATCGCTCATGTCGGCCGCACTCCGCACTGCACCCAGGCCTGGCCGCCGATATCGGCGCCGGCGCCGACCATGCCGTGGCGCCAGCGGCCGTCCGCCGGGCCCTCGGCCAGCGCCGCATAGACCTCGGCCGAGCGGCCTTCGCCGAGCCCGCGCAGGCGCGCGGCCACGGCGGCATCGTCGTCGAAGATCGCCTTGGCGAAGCAGAACCAGGTCAGCGCGCGCGGCTGCCCGCTCGGCGACAAGGCCAGGCTCAGGCCAGACGGCCTCGGCGGCTCGGGCGTGGGCAGCAGCGCGTCCAGGCGTGCCTCCAGCGGCGCCGCGTCGCCCAGCACGGCCTCGGCCAGCCCTCGCAGCGCGCGCCGGTCCAGTTCGGCGGCGCGCGCGTACAGCTCCACGCCGCCATCCGGATTCACCCCGGCCATGCGCCAGCGCAACAGCCGCGAGCGCAGCAGGGGGTGGCGTTGCGGCCAGCCGGGCGGCAAGGCGCCGCCGGGCAATTCCACGTACAGCTTGCTGGCGCGCGTACCGTCTTCGGCGTGGCGAGCCGAAGCCCAGGCGCCGAACTTCAGGCGGTGGCCGGACTGCAGCGCCTGCCAATCGGCCAGCGCCTGGACCGGCCAGTCCAGCAACGCGCCGGCGTGCGCCAGGCGCGCAGGGTGTTCGGTTTCGCCCGGGGCGACTTCGGCGGTCCAGCGCACCGCCGCTTCGCGCGAGCTCCAGGCGAATTCCAATGGGCAGCCGGTGTTGGTCAGATCGCTGAAGCGCCAGGCCATGTCCGGCCAGACGCTGGCGGCCAGTGGGGCGAACAGGCGTGCGAGCAAGGCCTCGGCCTGGACCGCTGCGGTGGGCACGACCGCGCCCAGGCGCTGCAGCGTGGCAGCGACCGGGGCGCAGGCGATGGCCGATCCCGGCGGCGCAGGCAGCGGGCGATCAGGACGGTCAGGACGACCGTGGCGGGCGATGTCGGAGATGGCGAGGGCAGCGTCCATGGCGAGCTCACAGCACCGGGATCAGTTCTTCGCTCTCGCCATCGACCCAGGCGCGTTGGTCGAACTGGCCCTGGGTGCCGACGAACGTGAAGCGGCGTCGGTACTGCCGGCGCTCGGCGTTCTTCAGGGCGATGCGCAGCTTCATGCCGTCGCTCTGCGCACCGGGCATTTCAAGGCGCTCGCTGCGCTTGTAGGCGCCGTCCTGGTACTGCACGTCGATATAGACGCGGCGCACCGCGGCCGGATCGAAGGCGGGCACGAACTCGATCTGCAAGGCGTCCTGGAAGCTGTCGTGCACGATCAGTTCGGGCACGTCCAGTTCCTGCGGCGCGGTGGCCGGGTCGGGCTGGCTGGCGCCCTTGCGCCGCTGCACCAACTGCCAGGTCACCCCGCGACCGGCCGGCGCCGGCTTGGCACCGCGCAAGCGCCAGGTCTTGGGCCCGGAGTGCTGGGTCAGCAGCAGCGTGGCCTTGGGCTCGGGCTGGGCGTAGCCTCGCGCCTGCAAGCGCACTTCGATGGACTCCACCACGTCCCAGTCGATGTCGCCCGCAGTCGCGGTGATGGTGCGGAATTCCACGTGCTCGTAAGGATTGACGAACAAGGTGCGGTCTTCGGTGCGCGCGGCGGGAATGGTGTAGGAGCTGCGGTCGGCGGCCCAGTCGGACTGCGGGTCGAAGTGGTACTGGTAGGAGGCCTCGTAGCCGATGTCGCGGGTGGCGTTCATGAACACTTCGAAGCGCTTGTTGCCGGTGTCGCCGGGCGCGAACACGAAATCGGCGTGCTTGTGGTCGCGCGGCTGGCGTTTGTCGCCGTAGTCCAATGCGACCTGGGCCGAGAGCAAGTCGATCGGCTCGAACGCGATCGGCAGGCTGGCCTCGACCGCGAACTGGCGGAAG
>CBIFVU010000327.1:0-4316 GCA_966185905.1 uncultured Lysobacter sp. | reverse complement strand
TCCGGCTCGGACAGGTAGTCGATCTGCTCGGGCTTGCGGATCCACCAGGTCACCGGGAAACGCCGGTTGGCCAAGTGGTCGAAGAAGTCCAGCTCCGGCAGCAGGCCCTGTACGCCGATCAGCTCCCAGCCGGTGTGCGCGCGCAGCACGCGGTTGAGATCGTCGAACTTGGGGATGCGATCGGGGGTCATGCGCATGGCGCGCTGGGCGGTCAGGAACTCGTCGCTGGCGCGGCCCACCAGCACCTGCTGCTGGCGCTCGAACAACTGCGCCCACACCGCGTGGTCCTGGCTGGAATACGTGGCCCAGGGCTGCTCGATCACGGCGGTGGTGTAGACCGGAACATAGCCCTTGTCGGTGAGCTGGTGTTCCACGCGCTGCGGGGTCGGGATGGCGGTGTTCATGCCGTATCGCTCCTGGGCCCGGATACCGGGGGATTGAACGACTTTAACCGCCTGTCGGCGCAAGAAGCTTGCGTTATTGCGGGTGGATTCGGTTTCTGCGCAATATTGTTGCGCCAATACAAAATAGGCCGAAGAAAATGACCACGGTCGAGTTGGACCGCACCGACATCGTGCTGCTGGCCGAACTCCAGCGTGAGGGCCGCCTGACCAATGCTGAATTAGCTGAACGAGCCCATCTCTCGGCCTCGGCCTGCCTGCGCCGGGTGCAGCGGCTGGAACGCGATGGGGTCATCTCGGGCTACCGCGCCGAGGTCGATCCCGAACGCCTGGGCCTGGGCCTGCAAGCTTTCGTGCGGGTGCGGCTGGGCCGCCACGACAGCGAGGCGGTCAGCGCCTTCGCCGAATTCGTCGGCACCTGGGACGAGGTGGTGGCCTGCTATGCCCTGACCGGCGACATGGACTATCTATTGCAGATCGTGGTGCGCGACCTGGACCACCTCTCGCGCTTCCTGCTCGACCGCCTGCTCAACCAGGCGGGCGGGGCGGACATCAATTCCAGCCTGGTGCTGCGGACGGTCAAGTCCTTCCGCGGGCTGCCGCTGCCGCCGCGCTGAGCGCCATCGCGGTGGCGTCCTGCTGCGGGCCGGCCTCGTCCTCGGCCGGTTCGGCGCCCTCTTCGGCGCCGTCCTCGCCGCCGTCCGGGGCTTGCTCGCCGGCCGGGCCGTCGCCCTCCGCGGGCAGGGCCGATTCGCTCGGCGCGCTGCCTTCCAGCAGGTCGACGCGGCTGCCGTCGGCCTCGATCTCCACCTCGATCAGCGAATAGGTCCAGCGATCGGCTTCGCGCTCGCCCTTGACGTAGATCGTGCCGGTGCCCTTGGGGCCTTTCAGCGGCACCTGCAGATTGGCCTGGCCGTCGGCGTTGGTGGTGCTGATGTTGCCGCTGATCATCCCGCCCGTCTCCAGCGGTACGCCGAGCGCATCGGTCACCTCCTGGTTGCCCTGGGCCAGGCGCAGCGCGTGGGTCACCGGCTCGCTGGATTTCATCATCCCGGTGACGCCCTTGATGCCGAAGCCCACGACCACGAACACCACCAGTGCGAACAGCAGCACCACGGTCAGGCAGCCGCTGGGCACCAACCATTTCCAGTTGCGGGCGAACCAGCCGGGATTGGGGCGGTCGTTCATGGCGCTCTCCTTGGCAAGCAGGCCGCAGTGTCGCCGGATCGGCGCGCCGATGCCAGCGCGCCGGTGCGTGGGGCAGGGCAGTGCGTTGTGCCGGCGGCGGCGTTCAGCGCGACTGGATCGCCGCCAGCGCGGCGGCGCGAGCGTGCAGCGCGGTGGTGTCGAACAAAGGCACCGGCGCATCGTGGGCGCCGATCAGCAGGCCGATCTCGGTGCAGCCCAGGATCACGCCCTGCGCGCCGCGGGCCGCCAGCCCGGCGATGATGCCGCGGTAAGCCTGGCGCGAAGATTCGAGGATCCGGCCCTGGCAGAGTTCTTCATAGATGATGGCGTGCACGCGTTCGCGCTCGGCCGGTTCGGGCACCAGCACCTCCAGCCCGTGGCGTTCGGCCAGGCGTTGGCGATAGAAGGCTTGCTCCATGGTGAAGCGCGTGCCCAGCAGCCCGACCCGCGCCAGGCCGGCGGCGCGGATCGCCTCGCCGGTGGGGTCGGCGATGTGCAGCAAGGGCAGGCCGGAGGCCGCCAGCACCGCAACCGCGACGTTGTGCCTGGTGTTGGTGCAGATCAGCAGCAGTTCGGCGCCGCCGGCGCGCAGCGCGCAGGCGGCGCGGCCGAGCAGAGCGCCGGCCCCGTCCCAGTCGCCGGCGTGCTGCAACCGTTCGATCTCGGCGAAGTCCACGCTGTACAGCAGCAGGCGCGCCGAATGCAGGCCGCCCAGGCGCTCGCGCACGGTCTGGTTGATCGTGCGGTAGTAGGGCAGGGTGGATTCCCAACTCATGCCGCCGAGCAGGCCGAGGGTCTTCATCGCGGGCGCGTCCATCGCCGGAGTATAGGCGGCGCCCGCGTCGCGCCGGCGAGCGGCGGTGCAGGGCGGTCGGGGCGGGGATGGGCAGGGCAGGGCGGCGCAGTGCGGCGTGCGCCACGCTGCGCGCGGCCGCCGGGCCGCGCGCAGCGCAACGCGGAGGAATCAAGGTTCCAATGGCTCGGGCATGAACATGCAGTCGTTGGCCTCGGCGCAGCGGTTGTAGGCGCGGACGCATTCGACTTCGATCGCGCCCGGTGCGGCGATGCATTGGTAGTAGCTGGCCATGCAGCCGCTGCAGCGGGGAGTGGAGGCATAAGCCATCGAGGCGAAGCCAGCGGCGAACGCGAAGGCGGCCAGCGAGGACAACAGGGTGGACGTGGCGATACGCATACGACCCTTCTCCTTGGGTTAGTGCCGGATTGGCCCTTGCAGCATGACCGCGACGACGGCCGCATCCCGTGACCGGCTTCACGGCCGGCCGATCGAGCGGCGGGGCCGGGATGGCTCGCCGCGCGCTGGTGTTCCGGCTTAGCATCGGGCGTCCAGCCTGTATCGCGGAGTCGCCGATGTCCCGACCGTCCTGCTCCGCGTTGCCGCGCCTGGCCTTGGCCGCCGGCCTGGCCCTGGCCTTCGCGCCGGCCCTGGCCCAGCCTGCCCCGGACGAGGTGGCGCGCGCCGCGCAGGCGGTGCAGGCGCAGGTGGTGGCCTGGCGCCGCGACATCCACCAGCATCCCGAACTGGGCCAGCAGGAAGTACGCACCGCCCAGCTCGTGGCCGATCATCTGCGCAAGCTCGGCCTGCAACCGCGCACCGGCATCGCCCATACCGGCGTGGCCGCCGTGCTAAAAGGCGGCCGCCCGGGCCCGCGCATCGCCATTCGCGCCGACATGGACGCCCTGCCGGTGACCGAGCCGGCCGGGCTGCCGTTCGCTTCCAAGGTCCGGACCGATTACCGCGGCCAGCCGGTGGGGGTGATGCATGCCTGCGGCCACGATGCCCATGTCGCCATCGCCCTGGGCGTGGCCACCGCGCTGGCGGCCCAGCGCGAGCAATGGCCCGGCGAGGTCATGTTCGTGTTCCAGCCGGCCGAGGAGGGGCCGCCGATCCCGGGCGAATCCTTCGGCGCCAAGCTGATGCTCGAGCAGGGCGTGTTCGCGGACTTCAAGCCCGAGGCGGTGTTCGGCCTGCACGTGTGGGCCGGGCTCAACGTCGGCCAGCTCGGTTATCGCAGCGGGCCGATGCTGGCCAGCGCCGACGAGTGGAGCCTGACCGTGCGCGGCAAGCAGACCCACGGCTCGCGGCCCTGGGACGGGGTGGACCCGATCACGGTCGGCGCGCAGATCCTGCTGGCCAGCCAGAGCCTGGTCGCACGCCAGGTCAATATCGCTGCCACGCCGGTGGTGCTGACCGCCGGCCAGTTCGACAGCGGCGTGCGCTTCAACATCATTCCCGACGAGGCCCGGCTGGTCGGCACTCTGCGCACCTTCGACCCCGCCGTGCGCGAGGACGTGATCGCGCGCCTGCGCCGCACGGCCGAGGACTATGCCCATGCCGCCGGCGCCAGTGCCGAGTTGAACGTGGTCAACAACGCCCCGGCCACGATCAACGACGCCGCCCTGACCCGGCGCGTCCTGCCGGCCCTGCGCCGCGCGGCGGGCGATGAGCAGGTGGTCGAGTCGGGCCTGGTCACCGTGGCCGAGGACTTCTCGCAGTTCGCCAACACCGTGCCGGGCTTTTATTTCTTCGTCGGCTCCACCGCCCGGGGGCGCGACCCGGCGACCGCCCCGATCAACCACTCGCCCGAGTTCATGCTCGACGAAGGTGCGCTGGAAGTCGGCACCCGCGCCATGCTGCAGGTCGCCTTGGACTACCTGCACGGCGCGCCGGCCGGACAATGAGCCGGCGCAAACCCCGGGGCTCTGGCA
>CBIFVU010000326.1:0-4354 GCA_966185905.1 uncultured Lysobacter sp. | reverse complement strand
TCGCGGCCGTCCTCGCGCACCGCCATGCGCAGGCGGTCGCGCGGGTGGCGGTCGATGGCGGCGTCGGCGGTGCCGCCGGAGACCAGCGCGCCGACCACCACGGCCAGGTACTGGCGATGGACCTGGCGCGCGGAGAGTTGCTCGACCAGGGCGGTGTGCGCCGGCAGGGTCCGGGCGACCATCATCACTCCGGAGGTGTCCTTGTCCAGGCGGTGGACGATGCCGGCGCGCGGCAGCGCGGCCAGGGCGGGATCGCGGTGCAGCAGGGCGTTGACCAGGGTGCCGGCCGGGTTGCCGGCGCCGGGATGCACGACCAGGCCGGCCGGCTTGTCCAGCACGATCACCTCGGCGTCCTCGTACAGCACATCCAGGGCGATGTCCTCGGCGCCGGCATGGGTCTGGGTCTCCAGGACCACGTTCAGCTGGACCGTCTCGCCGCCCTGCACCGGGTCGCGCGGGCGGGCCTGCTGGCCGTTCAGGCGGGCGTCGCCGGACTTGATCCACGCCGCCAGGCGCGAGCGCGAGTAGTCGGGGAACAGTTCGGCCAGGACCGCGTCGAAGCGGCGGCCGGCGGCGCTGTCGGGCACGGTGGCGGTCAGGGTCGGGCGGTCGTCGGTCATCGGTGGGGCCTGGGGCGAGTCGGGAAGGCGGGGCGAGTGGCGGGTCGGGCGAGGCGGCCGGGGAATACTGGATCGGTTAAGGGCCCCGACCCGCGTACTGCTATTATCGGCGCTTCGTGCCTCCGGCGCCCGTCGATGCCTGCCATGACCGTACGTTTTGCCCCGTCCCGCGCTGCCTCGTCCGGCGGAATGCTCCGCCTGTTGTCCCTGTTGCTGGTCGTGGCCGTGGCCGGCACCGGCTGCGCGCGCATGGGCAAGATGTTCAAGAAGGACAAGGACGCCGACGAGGGCCAGCCGGTGGAGGCCATCTACGACAAGGCCCACACCTCGATGATCAACGGCAACTGGGCCTCGGCCGAGCAGAGCTTCCGCCGCCTGGTCGCCCAGTATCCCTACGGCCCCTACACCGAGCAGTCGCTGATCGAGACCGCCTACGCCCAGTACAAGTCGGGCAAGCACGACGACGCGATCAGCAGCATCGACCGCTTCATCCGCACCTACCCGACCCACCGCAACATCGCCTATCTGTACTACCTGCGCGGCCTGGTCAACTCCAGCCGCGACACGGTGTTCCTGCAGAAGGTCTGGCGCCTGGACGTGAGCCGCCGCGACCTGGCCACGCCGATGCAGGCCTACAACGATTTCCTGATCGTGGTCGAGCGCTACCCCAACAGCCGCTACGCCGAGGATGCGCGCAAGCGCATGATGGGCCTGCGCGACACTTTCGCCCGCCACGAGCTGGACGCCTCGCTGTACTACCTGCGCCGCACCGCCTACGTCGCCGCGGCCGACCGCGCCAAGTACCTGCTGGAGACCTACCCGCAGAGCCGCTACCAGTACGATGCGGTGGCGGTGCTGCTGAAGGCCTACGAGGGCCTGGGCAACGCCGCCCTGGCCGCCGATGCCAAGCGCGTGCTGGAACAGAACGACGCCACCCACCCGGCCCTGACCGGCCAGTGGCCGGACTATCCGACCAACCTGCGCAAGCTCAACCCCTTCGCGGGCGAGAAGTCGGCCGTGGACAACCGCGACAAACTGGAAGCCAAGCGCGCCGAGCAGGCGGGCAAGGGCCAGTAAGCTCGGTCGCGTCGCCGCAGAGCCCCCAACGCCGCCTCCGGGCGGCGTTGTCCGTTTCCAGAGCCAGCGTTGCGGCCCGCGCTCCGCGGGAGCGGCGCACACCGCAACCCCCATCGAAGCGAGCGATACCGCCCGGCCCGCCCGGCGCTCAGCGCCCGGCGAAGGCTGTGGTGCCGCCGTGCCGCGGCGCGGGAATGCGTTGCGTGCGGTGCATGCGCGGGGGATCGGGCGCGCGGGGCGGGATTAGGGTCAGGATCGGGATCAGGATCGAGGTCGGGTCGGGTCGGGGGCGCGGAGCGGGCACGGCTTGCGCCGCTCCCGCGCAGCACCAGGGCGGCGCAGCCGAAGAACCGCGACTCCGACGCGGCCTACAAGGAAATCGCCGTAGCCATCTGGGAGCGGTTGCAACCAGGCGCGACCTTGCTTGCGTCGCCGTGGCGGGCGCGCGATCGCGGCGGGCGTCGCTCCTGCGGCGGGCGTCGGCCGCGGACGGCCCGGCCCCGTCCGCGACTCAGCCGGCGTAGCCGTTGGTGATCGGATAGCGCCGCTCGCGCCCGAACGCCCGGCGCGAGACCTTGGGCCCGGGCGCGGCCTGGTGCCGCTTCCACTCGCTGATCCGCACCAGTCTCAGCACCCGGTCCACGGTGTCCGGGTCGAAGCCGGCGGCGACGATCTCGTCGCGCGACTGCTCCTGGTCGACATGACGCAGCAGGATCGCGTCGAGCACGTCGTAGGGCGGCAGGGAATCCTGGTCCTTCTGGTTCTCGCGCAACTCCGCCGACGGCGGCCGCTCGATCACCGCCCAGGGGATCACCGGTGCGCCGGCCACGGCGTTGCGCCAGCGCGCCAAGGCGAAGACTTCGGTCTTGTAGAGGTCCTTGATCGGCGCGTAGCCGCCGCACATGTCGCCGTAGATGGTGGCGTAGCCGACGGCGTATTCGCTCTTGTTGCCGGTGGTCAGCAGCAAGCCGCCGAACTTGTTGCTCATCGCCATCATCAGTGCGCCGCGGGTGCGCGACTGCAGGTTCTCCTCGGTCACGTCCACGGCGCGGCCGGCGAAGGCCTCCGACAAGGTGTCCAGGAAGCCTTGGAACGGCGCTTCGATCGGCAGCGCCAGCAGGCGCACGCCCTGGGTCGCGCATTGTTCGGCGGCCAGGTCGTTGGACAGGCCCGCGGTGTAGCGCGAGGGCATGCGCACGGCGACCACGTTCTCCGGCCCCAGCGCGTCCACCGCGATGGCCATGACCAGGGAGGAGTCGATGCCGCCGGACAGGCCCAGCCAGACCTTGTCGAAGCCGTTCTTGCGGCAGTAGTCGCGGGTGCCGCGGACCACGGCGCGCCAGGCCAGGGCGTCGCGGCCTTCGTCCGCCTCGGCCGGCCAGGACACCGGCACGAAGCGGCGTTCGCCGGGCTGGTAATCGGCGACCAGCCAGTGGTCCTCGAACGCGGCCGCAGCCGGATGCACCTGGCCGTCGCCGTCGGCCAGCACCGAGGCACCGTCGAACACCAGCGCGTCCTGGCCGCCGACCACGTTCAGGTAGGCCAGCGCAGCGCCGGTCTCCTTGGCCCGCATTTCGATCAGGGCGTCGCGCTGGGCGTGCTTGTCGCGCTCGAACGGCGAGGCGTTGGGCACCAGCACCAGTTCGGCGCCGGCGCCGACCGTGGCCGCCAGCGGCTCGGCGAACCACAGGTCTTCGCAGATCACCACGCCGACCGGCACGCCGCCGACTTCGAATACGCAGGCTTCGCCGTCGGGATCGACATCGAAGTAGCGGCGCTCGTCGAACACAGCGTAGTTGGGCAGCTCGCGCTTGCGGTAGGTCGCCTCGATGCGGCCGTCGCGCAGCACACTGGCGGCGTTGTAGACCACCGCGCCGGCGGCCTGCGGCCAGCCGACCACCGCTACGATGTCGCGCGCGGCTGCGGCGATGCGCGCCAGCGCGGCCTCGCAGTCGGCCAGGAAGCTGGGGCGCAGCAACAGGTCTTCGGGTGGGTAGCCGCTGACCGCCAGCTCCGGGAACAGGACGAGATCGGCGCCATGCTGGTCGCGCGCCTGGGCGATCAGGGCGGCGATGCGGTCGGCGTTCTTGGCTACGGCTCCGACCGGGAAGTCGAACTGGGCCAGGGCGATGCGCAGGGGCTTGTTGGGCATGGGGCGAGATTCACGAGAGTCGGTCGGCGCGGGAGCGGACGCGGAGCGCCGCCAGGATCTGTCCGAGCACGGCCTGGGGCCGGGCCAGGACGTCATTGTTCCAGAATCTCAGCACGCAGTAGCCCTGGCCCTGCAAGACGCGGGTGCGCGCGGCGTCCGCGGGCGCTGCGGCGTGCTGGCCGCCGTCGAGTTCCACGACCAGGCGGGCCTGGATGCAGGCAAAGTCGGCAATGTAGCGGCCGATGGGGTGTTGGCGGCGGAACTTGAAACCGCCCAGCGCGCGGTGGCGCAGGCAGCGCCATAACCGGCGCTCGGCGTCGGTCGCGCGGCGGCGGAGGTGGCGGGCGAACTGGCATTTGTGGCCTGGGCGCATCCGTGCGCTCCTTCGTGAGGTCGGGGGGAAAGTATCGCGCCAGGGGGCGGCCCTCACCCCAGCCCTCTCCCGCAAGCGGGAGAGGGGGTTGGCCGCGCTGAAGGGTAGGAATTCACCGGGATTGCCTAGGGC
>CBIFVU010000325.1:0-4385 GCA_966185905.1 uncultured Lysobacter sp. | reverse complement strand
TTCCATGGCCGCGGCGGTTCGATCAGCCGCGGCGGCGGCAAGACCGAGCGCGCGGTGATCGCCGCGCCGCGTGGGTCGGTCGACGGTTACCTGCGCCTGACCGAACAGGGCGAGGTCATCCACCGCAAGTACGGCATCCGCGCGCTGGCGTTGCGCAACCTGGAGCAGACCAGCGGCGCGGTGCTGCGCGCGACCCTGCGCCCGCGCCCGCCGGAGCCGCGCGAGGCCGGCTGGCGCGGCATCGCCGCGGCGCTAGCCCAGGCCGCGCGCGCGCACTACCGCGCGCTGGTGCACGAGGACGCGCAGTTCCCGGCGTATTTCCGCGCCGCCACCCCGATCGACGTGATCGAGCGGCTGCGCATCGGCTCGCGCCCGGCCAAGCGCGCCGGCGTGGGCGACATCGCCTCGCTGCGTGCGATCCCGTGGGTATTCGCCTGGTCGCAGAACCGTGCCGGGCTGACCGCCTGGTACGGCGTCGGCACCGGCCTGGAGCAGGCCCTGGCCGCGCAAGGCCGCGACGCGCTGGCGGAGATGGCCCGCGACTGGCCGTTCTTCGGCACCCTGATCGACGACCTGGAGATGGTGCTGGCCAAGTCCGACCCGGGCATTTTCGAGCGCTATTCGCGCCTGGCCGCGGAGCTGCCGGAAGGCGACCTGCACGCGCGCTTCCACCCCGGCATCGCCGCCGAATTCGAGCGCACCCGGCGCGCGGTGCTGGCGATCAAGGGCAGCGACGAACTGCTGGCCGGCGACCCGCGCCTGCGCCAGTCGATCCGGTTGCGCAACCCCTACGTGGATCCGATCAGCCTGCTGCAAGTGGACCTGTTGGCGCGCTGGCGCGCCGCCGACCGGCCCGACGACGCCCTGCTCCAGGCCCTGGTGGCGACGGTCAATGGGATCGCGGCGGGCGTGCAGAACACCGGCTGACTGAGCGCGGCGCACGCCGGCCACCCGAACGGCGCGCTTCGGCGCGCCGTTTTCGCATCCGCCCGAAGCCCCTGTAGGAGCGGCGCAAGCCGCGACCGCGCCACCGCACAGGCCCGCGCCGCGATGCACGAGCCGGACGCGTCCCGGCGTAGGCCGCTCGCGTCGTGGGTTTGGTCGTAGCTGCAGTGTCGCGGTCGCGGCTCGCGCCGCTCCTACAAGGGTTTCCGTGGCTACGCGATCTGGCTGTAGGAGCTGCGCGAGCTGCGACCGCGGGGGCGCGGTTCGCGTCGTGGGGCTCGTCGTAGCTGCAGTGTCGCGGTCGCGGCTCGCGCCGCTCCTACAAGGGTTTCGTGGCTACGTGATCTGGCTGTAGGAGCTGCGCGAGCTGCGACCGCGGGGGCGCGGCTCGCGTCGTGGGTTTCGTCGTAGCCGCAGTGTCGCGGTCGCGGCTCGCGCCGCTCCTACAGGTAGGCCACGCGGGGTCCGTTCTGATACTATCCCCCAGTATCAAGCGCCGCCGTCCGGAGCCCGCCATGCCGCACTCTCCCGAAGAGAAAAAACGCGTCCTCACCCGGGTGCGCCGGATCAAGGGCCAGACCGAGGCGCTGGAGCGCGCGCTGGAGGCCGGCAGCGAATGCGCCGCGGTGCTGCAGCAGATCGCGGCCATCCGCGGGGCCGTCAACGGCTTGATGTCGGAGGTGCTGGAAAGCCATATCCGCGAGGAACTCGGCCAGGCCGTGGCCGACCGCGGACGCGAGGCCAGCATCGACGAGATCGCCGCGCTGGTGCGCTCCTATCTCAAGTAACGTTCCACTCCGAACCGCGCGGCGCCCGCCGCGATCGCTTTCACCTCCCGCCACCAGGAGACATCCACCCATGAGCCGGGTCATCAAAAGCCGCGCTGCCGTCGCCTTCGCCGCCGGCGAACCGTTGCAGATCGTCGAGATCGACGTGCAGCCGCCCAAGGCGGGCGAAGTGCTGGTGCGCATCCACGCCACCGGCGTCTGCCACACCGATGCCTTCACCCTCAGCGGCGAGGATCCCGAAGGCCTGTTCCCGGCCGTGCTCGGCCACGAGGGCGGCGGCGTGGTGGTCGAAGTGGGCGAGGGGGTGACCAGCCTCAAGCCCGGCGACCACGTGATCCCGCTGTACACGGCCGAATGCCGCCAATGCAAGTTCTGCCTGTCGGGCAAGACCAACCTGTGCCAGGCCGTGCGCGCTACCCAGGGCAAGGGCTTGATGCCCGACGGCACCTCGCGCTTCAGCTACCAGGGCCAGCCCATCCATCACTACATGGGCTGCAGCACTTTCAGCGAATACACGGTGGTGCCGGAAATCTCGCTGGCCGTGGTCAATCCCGAAGCGCCGCTGGAGAAGGTCTGCCTGCTCGGCTGCGGGGTCACCACCGGCATCGGTGCGGTCCACAACACCGCCAAGGTGCAGCCGGGCGATACCGTGGCGGTGTTCGGATTGGGCGGCATCGGCCTGGCGGTGATCCAGGGCGCGGTGCAGGCCAAGGCCGGGCGCATCATCGGCGTGGACACCAACCCTTCCAAGTTCGAGCTGGCGCGGAAGATGGGCGCCACCGACTGCGTCAATCCCAAGGACTACGACCGCCCGGTCCAGGACGTGCTGGTGGAGCTCACCGACGGCGGGGTGGACTTCAGCTTCGAGTGCATCGGCAATGTCGAAGTCATGCGCTCGGCGCTGGAATGCTGCCACAAGGGCTGGGGCGAGTCGGTCATCATCGGCGTGGCCGGCGCCGGCCAGGAGATCCGGACGCGGCCGTTCCAACTGGTCACCGGCCGGGTCTGGCGCGGCACCGCCTTCGGCGGGGTCAAGGGCCGCACCCAGTTGCCGGGCATGGTCGAACAGGCGATGAGCGGCGAGATCGACCTCGACCCGTTCATCACCCATACCCTGCCACTGGAGCGGATCAACGAGGCCTTCGATCTGATGCACGAGGGCAAGTCGATCCGCACTGTGATCCACTACTGAGGTGGCGATGAAGAACGTGCAGGTCATCGACGCCGCCGTCAACTGCGTCTATGACGTGTTCGCGCTGGAAGACGCGGAATTCGACCTGCTGTTTCCGCCGGGCCAGGACGTCGCCTTCATCGACGAAGTGCTGGCGCGGCACCCGCCCGGCGCGCTCGCACCTGTGTTCGAGCGCCTGTGGCGGAACCGCGTGCCCAAGCGCGAGGTGGCCGGCCTGCACGGCCTGTTGCTCTTCGACCTGGAAGAAAAAAAGCCGTTCTATCCGCAGCGCGTGGACGAACTGGCGATCAATCCGAACGGATCCAAGCTGCGCCGCTGAGGGCTACGACATGGAAAAAATCGAATCCCACGGCTGTTTCGGCGGCCGCCAGCAGGTCTGGAGCCACCACTCCTCCACCCTGGGCTGCGCCATGCGCTTCGGCGTCTACCTGCCGCCGCAAGCCGAGAACGCCGACTGCCCGGTGCTGTACTGGCTCTCCGGCCTGACCTGCAGCGAACAGAACTTCATCACCAAGGCCGGCGCCCAGCGCTACGCGGCCGAGCACGGCCTGATCCTGGTCGCGCCGGACACCAGCCCGCGCGGCGAGGGCGTTCCCGATGCCGAGGGCTACGACCTGGGCATCGGCGCGGGCTTCTATCTCAACGCCACCCGGCCCAAGTGGGCCGGGCACTACCGCATGTACGACTATGTGGTCGAGGAGCTGCCGGCGCTGGTGGATGCGCATTTCCCGACCAGCAGCGCGCGCGCCATCAGCGGGCACTCGATGGGCGGGCACGGCGCGCTGGTGATCGCGCTGAGGAACCCCGGCCGCTATCGCAGCGTGTCGGCCTTCTCGCCGATCGCCGCGCCTTCGCAATCGCCGTGGGGCGAGAAGGCGTTTGCGGCCTACCTGGGCGAGGACCGCGAGGCCTGGAAGGCCTGGGATGCGACCGCGCTGGTGGCGGGGGCGCGCGAGCGCCTGCCCTTGCTGGTCGACCAGGGCGGCGACGACGAGTTCCTGGTGCCGCAGCTCAAGCCCGAACTGCTGCGTGCGGCCTGCGCCGCGGCCGGCCATCCGCTGGAACTGCGCATCCGCGAGGGCTACGACCACAGCTACTACTTCATCTCCAGTTTCATCGGCGATCACATCGCGCACCACGCCAGGGCGTTGCAGGGCTGAGGTGCGGTTTCGTCGTAGCTGCGGTGTCGCGGTCGCGGCTTGCGCCGCTCCTACAAGGGTTTCCGCGGCTACGCGATCCGTCTGTAGGAGCGGCGCGAGCCGCGACTGCGGGGTCGCGGGTCGCGTCGTGGGTTTCGTCGTAGCTGCGGTGTCGCGGTCGCGGCTTGCGCCGCTCCTACAAGGGTTTCCGCGGCTACGCGATCCGCCTGTAGGAGCGGCGCGAGCCGCGACTGCGGGGTCGCAGGTCGCGTCGTGGGTTTCGTCGTAGCCGCAGTATCGCGGTCGCGGCTTGCGCCGCTC
>CBIFVU010000324.1:0-4387 GCA_966185905.1 uncultured Lysobacter sp. | reverse complement strand
CATAGCGGCCGCCGGCGCGGGCGAACATGGCGAACAGGGCGCCGCCGAGCGCAGCCAGCGCGATCGCCCACCAGGCCAGCGACCAGAACCAAGCGGCCAAGCCGACCAGCGCGCCTCCGAGAGCGCCGCGCAGCGGCGTGGGCAGGCGCCCGAACACCGCCCGCACCAGGCTGCCGCCCACGGCCGCCAGGAACACCGCCAGGACCCAACCGTCGTCCTCGCCGCCGCCGCGGTCCCCGCGCAACGACGGACCGGCCAGCGGCGGCGGCAGCGATTCGCCCTCCACCAGCCGCACCAGCATTGCCGTGGCTTCGTCCAGGCCGCCGGCGTAGTCGCCTTCGCGGAAGCGCGGGGCCAGGTATTCCTGGATGATCCGCCCGGACTGCGCATCGGTGATCGCGCCCTCCAGGCCGTAGCCCACTTCGATGCGCGCGCGGCGATCGTCCTTGGCCACCACCAGCAGCAAGCCGTCGGACACGCCCTGGCGGCCGAGCTGGAACTGATCGAAGGCGCGCACCGCGTATTGCTCGATGCTCTCCGGCTGGGTGCTGGGGATCATCAGCACCTGCAACTGGCTGCCCTTGCGCCGCTGCAGATCCAGCGCGCGCGCCTGCAGGCGCGCGAGATCGGCCTGGCCCAGGGTGCCGGTACGGTCCACCACCGGCGAGGACATCGCCGGGATCTGCGCCAGAGGCTGGGCCAACGCGGCCGCGGCCAGCAACCACAGCGCCAGGGCGAGCAGCGCGCGGGACAGCGCGCGCGGGCGCGGCGCGCCGTCCAGGGACCCTCCGCGCGGGATCGCGCTCACCATGACCCGCTGGCGCCTCCACCGCCGCTGCGGCCGCCGCCGCCGGACCAGCCCGAGTCGCCGCCCGAAGATCGGTCCGAGTCGCTGGATCGGTCCGGTGCCGCGTCACTGCGGTGGCCGGGCCCCGAGCCGGCCGCGTGCGGCCCCCCGCCGCTGCCGTCGTAGAGGAACACGAAGGCCCACACGAACAGCCACACCGCGCCCAGCGCGATAGCGCCGCTGGCACCGACGCCGGCACCGTCGGTCAAGCGCTGCACCGTCATCCACAGGCACCACGCCAGCGCCGCTGCCACCGCGGTGCGGATGGCGAACCCGCGGCGGCTGCGGTGCCAGGCCCCGATCGGCGGGGCGAACACGCCCACCACCAGCGGCGTGGCCAGCAGCACACAGACGAAGGCGAACAGCAGATCGCCCGGTCCCGGCGCGCCGCCGCGGAACAGCGAGGCCAGGATCGCCGCCAACGCCAGTTGCACCGCCACGCCCATCGCCAGCAAGCGCAGCCAGCGCCATTGCGCCAGGCCGTGCCCGAGCAGGCCGCCGAGCGCGGCCGCCAGCACCGCCATCGGCACCGCCGCCGCGCCGCTCGCTGCCCAGGCCAGCGCCGCCGCCGGCAACACGGCCACTGCCGCGGTGAGCACGGTGGCCTGGGTCGAATGCGGCGCCCATGCCGGCGCCGCGCGGGCGCGTTCGCGGGCGCGCGCACGCGAAGCCTCGGCATGGGCACGACGGCGCTCGGTGCGCGAGCGCCCTGGCCGCGGCGGCGGCGGCGCTGGCCCCAGCACTTGGGCGATGCGCTGGCGGCGACGGCGCCAACCGGCCCAGGCCAGGGCGAAACCGAAACCCAGCGCAGCCGCGCCCTGGCCGGCGCTCCACGGTGCCGGGCGCGGCCATCGCCACGACGAGGCCGGCTCCAGCGGTGGCAGCGGCTCGCCCTCGACCAGGGCGACCAGCGCCCGGCTGGCCGCGTCGACGCCGCCGTCGTAATCGCCCTGGCGCAGCGCCGGCGCCAGGCGTTGTTCGATGATCTCGCGCGCGGCCGCGTCGGGGATGCGCCCCTCCAGGCCATAGCCCACCTGGATGCGCGCGCGCCGCTCGTCCTTGGCCAACACCAGCAGCACGCCGTCGTCGATGCCGCTGCGGCCCAATCGCCAGGCCTCGAACACGCGCTGGGCGTAGTCGGCGATGTCCTCCGGCGCGGTGCCGGCGACGATCAGCACCTGGACCTGGGCGCCGCTGCGCTCGCGCAATCTGTGCGCCCGCCGCTCCAGCGCCAGGCGGGTATCGGGGCCGAGCGTGTCGGTACTGTCCACCACCGGCGCGTCCAGTGCCGGGATCGGCGCCAGCGCCGCGCGCACAGCCGGCGCCAGCAGCGCCAGCCAGAGCCCCAGCACCAGCGCCCAGCCCGCCCTCGTCCAGCCGGCCTTCGTCCGGCCAACCCTCGTGCAGGCCTGCCCCGCCCGGCCCAGCCTGGTCCAACCGACCCTTGCGCACCTGGGCCCGCATCCGCCCGGCCACTGCGCACTCGCCATCGGCCGCAACGCGGCCATCACCAACTCCCCGAGGCGCCGCCGCCGCCACTGCGGCCGCCCCCGCCGGAATAGCCGGAGGAACTGCTGGAACCCGAGTCGCGCGAGCGCGTACCGCCGCCGGTGGATGCGCTCCAGCGGCCGCCGCCGCTGGCAAAGGCGGAGAAAAACACGAACACCGTGGTCAGATAGCTCAGCAGCGCCAGCGGCATCCAACGCTCCCACTCGGCCACCTCCGGATCGACCGCGGCCCCGCGCATCAGGCCGAAATACAGCCCGGCCACCACCGCCGCGACGATCGCCCAGCGGCCGAAGAACGCCAGCGGCCCGGCGCGCCAGGCCGCACGCATGGCGAACAGCGGGATCAACACGAACGGCGAGATCATCAGCCCGGCGAAGATCTTCAGCGGCAGCGGCAGCGACGTGTCCGGTTCGGGCAGGGCAATGCCTTCGACCAGCCCGGCCAAGGCCTGCACACCGCGCTCCAGACCGCCGGCGTAGTCGCCGTCGCGGAAGGCCGGAGCGAAATACTCGTCGATCACCCGCCCGGCGGCGATGTCCGGCACGGCTTCTTCCAGGCCATAGCCGACCTGGATGCGCACACGCCGATCCTCGCGCGCCACCACCACCAGCAGGCCATCGTCCAGGCCGCGGCGGCCGGGCTGCCATTGCTCGAACACGCGCTGGGCGTAATCGGCGATGTCCTCCGGCCCGGTGCTGGCGACCAGCAGCACCACCAATTGCGCGCCATGGCGCCGTTGCAGGCCGAGCGAGAGTTCCTCCAGGCGTGCGAGCGCGCCGGCATCCAGGCTGCCGGTGGTGTCCACCACCGGCGCGGTCAGCGGCGGCACTGGCGCCAGCGCCGGCGCCTGGCCTTCGGCGACGACGGTGGTGGCCGGCGGCGCGGCAGGCTCGGTCGCTGCCGCCGCCAGCGCTGCGCCGGCGCCGGCCAGCCACAGCAGCACACACAACCACAGCCATCCGGCCGCGCCTGCGCGCAGCCGCGCCGTCTTGCCGCCGCCGGTCTCGGACATCGGCGCGGTCAGCGCGATTCCGGCGCCGGCGCGGCGGGCACCTGCGGCGAGCCGAAATCGACCTTGGGCGCGGTCTGGATCTGGTCCACATTGCTCACCGTGAAGTTCGGCTTGGTCGCATAGCCGAACATCTTGGCGGTCAGGTTGGTGGGGAACTTGCGGATGTAGGTGTTGTAGTCGCGCACCGCGTCGATGTAGCGCTGGCGCTCGACCGCGATGCGGTTCTCGGTGCCTTCCAGTTGCACCTGCAGGTTGGAGAAGCCCTGGTCGGCCTTGAGCTGGGGATACTGCTCGCTGACCACCAGCAAGCGGCCGATGGCGCCGCGCAGTTCGCTCTGGGCCTGCTCGAAACGCTGCAGCGAGGCCGGGTCGTTGGCGTCGACGTTGATGCTGCCGACCTTGGCCCGGGCCTCGGTGACTTGCACCAGCACCGCCTGTTCGTGGTTGGCGTAGCCCTTGACCGTGGCCACCAGGTTGGGGACCAGGTCGGCGCGGCGCTGGTAGACGTTGATCACCTGCGACCAGGCCGCCGTCACCGCCTCGTCCTTGGCCTGGATGGTGTTGTAGCCGCAGCCGCTGAGCACGGCGGCCAGGACCAGCGCGATCAAGACTCGGAACATGGGGGCGGCTCCTGCGGTGCGGTGAGGACCCCGGCATTGCAGCACCGGGGGCGCGGGCGCGCAATGGAGGCGGTGTGATGGCGCGACGGCGCCGGCCCCGGACGAACGAAGGCCGGCGATCGCTCGCCGGCCTCGGTGCGGCGCGGCCGCGCCGGGCGGGTCCGGGCGCGCCTGGCTGCGCGCCCGGCGCCGCGGCTCAGTCGGCGACCAGTCGCTGCGTGGCGCGCTTTCTGGCCCACAGGTTCAGGCATTCCACCAGCGCCGAAAAGCCCATCGCGCCGTAGATATAGCCCTTGGGAATGTGCACCTCGAAGCCATCGGCGACCAGGTACACGCCCACCAGCACGATGAAGGCCAGCGCCAGCATCTTGATGGTCGGGTTGTTGTCGATGAAATGGC
>CBIFVU010000323.1:0-4426 GCA_966185905.1 uncultured Lysobacter sp. | reverse complement strand
ATCGGCCTTGAGGTAGTCGCGGTTGAGGTTGTAGTTCTGCGCGGTGGTGCGCCAGCCCATTTCCTCCGGACCGCGCTGGTTGGGGCGGTTCCAGCGGCCGAAGCGCTCGTGGCCGTCGATGTTGAACACCGGCACGAACAGCAGCACCTGCTTGTCCAGCGCGCCGCGCGCGGCCTGGCCGTCGAGGATCTGGCGCAAGGCCAGGAACCCGGCGTCCTTGCCGTCGATCTCGCCGGAGTGGATGCCGCCCTGGATCAGCGTCACCGGCAGGCCCTGGGCCGCGGCCTGGGCCGGGCTGAAGGCGCCGCTGCGGGTGACCACCAGCAACGTCATCGGCCGGCCTTCCGGGGTGGTTCCGAACTGCTCGCAGCGCACTGCATCGGGATAGCGCTCGGCGAAGGCCGCGCACAGGGCGAGGGTCTCCTGGTAGCGGCCGGTCTTGAGGAAGCCGCTGCGCTCGGCGACGGTGGTCAGGCGGTCCTCGCCGGCGGCGGGCGCGGCGGGGGCGACGAAGGCGGGCGCGGCCAGCGCCGCGAGCAGCGCGGCGGACAGCAGGCGAGGGCGGCTCAGGCGTGGCATCGGTTCGGTTCTCCCGGAATCGCTGGGCATGGTAGCGAACGGCGCTGCGCCGCGATTGGCCGCGCACGGCCGATTCGCGCCGCTGAGGCCGGATTACTGCCAGCGTGCTGGCAGCAGGCGCGCCGTTCGGGCCGGCCATGGTGGGCGCGGCGGCGGCGGCGCGGACAGTGAGGAAAGTCAGCCGCAGCGGTCGCGGCGGCCGTTAGACTGAGCGCCCGTCCGCCCAGGAACCGTGCATGTACGCGCTCTACTACACCCCCGGCGCCGCCAGTCTGGTGGTGCACTGGCTGCTGCTGGAACTGGGCCAGGCGCACGAGCTGCGCGCGGTGGACATCCAGGCGCGCGAGCAGAAGAGCGCGCAGTACCTCGCGCTCAATCCCAACGGCGTGGTGCCGACCTTGATCGTGGACGGCCAGCCGCGCTACGAAGCCGCGGCGCTGGCGATGCTGCTGGCCGACCGCCACCCCGAGGCGGGGCTGGCGCCCTCGCCGCAGGACCCGCGCCGGGCCGAATACCTGCAATGGATGTTCAACCTGGCGAGTACCGTGCAGGCGCCATTGCGGCTGTGGTGGTATCCGCAGGACCTGGGCGGCGACGCAGCGGCGGTGCAGGCCGGTGCGCAGGCCTTGATCGAGCGCGCCTGCGCCCGCCTGGATGCCCACTTGGCCGAGCACGGCCCCTGCCTGCTCGGCGCCGAGCCCTGCGTGGCCGACTTCTACCTGACCATGCTGATGCGCTGGAGCCGCAAGCTGCCCAAGCCGGCGCACGACTGGCCGCACCTGGGCGCGCTGGCCGCGCGGATGAAGGCGCGGCCGAGTTTCGCCACGCTTTACCAGCGCGAAGGCCTGGAGGAGTGGGCCTGACCGGTCCTCGTCGCGCGGCCGCCGTGGAGTGCGGGCGGGGTTGGAGCGGGCCGGGTTGGAACACGTTGCATTGAAACCTGCCCCCCGGCCCGCAGTGGCGCGCCGCGCCCGGTCCGCAGGCGCGGCGGCCCGCGCCGGTGCCGGCATTTACTGAGGTTCCGGCGCCGGGAAGGTCCTGGCCTGGGGCCACGTCCGGGTCCGGTCGAAGTTGCTTTCCAACGTCTTTGCTATTGCTCCAACTTCTTGCTCCAGGCCCCGTCAGCACCGAAGCCGTCTCCCATCCAGCTTGTCCACCCAGCGAAAGGAATCGTTCCCCATGTCCCTCCCTGCCTCGCGCCGCGCTGCCCTGGCCGCGGCCTGCCTGTCCCTGGCCGTCCTGGCCGGCACCGTCGCCCATGCCGCGCCGGCCGGCGCCGCTGCGCCGCTGCGTTCGCAGCGCACCCCCGTCGGCGGGCTCGATCCGGCAACCTGGACCGAGCGCTGGTGGCAATGGGCGCTGTCTTTTCCCGAGGGCCTGGAACCCTATACCGACCGCGACGGCAGCCGCTGCGCCATGGGCCAGGATGAGGACGCGCCGGTGTGGTTCCTGGCCGGCACCGACGGCAGCTTCCACGCCAACCGCCGTTGCCGGGTGCCGCTGGGCAAGCATGTCCTGGTGCCGGTCATCAACAAGCACCTGTCGATGCCGCGCACGGGCCCGTACGCAGCCGGGTGCGCGGCGATGCGCGAGCAGGTCGGGGTGCACAACGAACGCCTGGTCAGCGCGGTGGTGCTGCTGGACGGCCGCCGGGTCGATGCCGACGGCGCGGTGAGGCTGCGCTCGCCGGACTGCTACGACCCGGCCACCGGCGAGTCTCCCTCCGCCGGCGACTGGCATGCCGCCGCCGATGGCTATTGGGTGCTGCTGCCGCCGCTGCCGGCCGGTCTGCACCGGCTCAGCATCGGCGCCAACTACGCAGGCGAGGAAGGCGACGGCAGCTTCGGCGGGATGGTGCAGAACTTCGAGTACGAGTTGCAGGTCGGCGATCCGGCGATCTGAGCGCCGCCGTCGGGCGGCCCGCGAAGCAGGCGCCGGAGCCGAGCCCAGGCTCCGGCTGGGAGGGAAGGCGCTTTTGCGGGCGAAGCTGCGGAGCGCCGAGACGGCGGAGTCGGGCTGGGGATCGCTGGCCTGGGAGAGCCGGGCGTGGGGCAAGCGAGCTGGGAAGGGCCGGGCCTGAAAGAGCCGGGCCTGGAAGAGCCGGACCTGGAAGAGCCGGATCTGGAAGAGCCGCGACTCCGGGAGACCGGAGCTCCAGACTCGGCGACCGCACTGGAGCGCCGATGCGGCTGCGCGGACGGCGCGCCGCCGACCGCCGATCGCGGCGCCGCCGGCCCTTGCGCCGCGGCCTGCGCAGGATCTGAACAGGCGCCAGGGCAGCCGAGCGCCGGGGCGATGGGGTAGTCTGTGGGGCTGGACCGCCCGGCCTGCGTCGCGCCCGGGCCCCGCGAATGGACGCGCGACCCCCGAACCGCCGAGGACCGCCGTAGATGAGCCAAGCCGCCACCGCCCCCGCCGATTCGCAGGGCAAGATGCCCCGCCAGATCGCCTTCATCATCGGCAACGAGGCGGCCGAGCGCTTCAGCTTCTACGGCATGCGCAACATCCTGACCGCGTTCCTGGTCGGGACCCTGCTGATGGCCTCCACCGGCGAGCTGGCCGAGCGCGAGCGCGTGGCCAAGGACGTGTTCCACACGTTCATGATCGGCACCTACTTCTTCCCGCTGCTGGGCGGCTGGCTGGCCGACCGCTATTTCGGCAAGTACAACACCGTCATCTGGTTCTCCCTGGTCTACTGCGCCGGCCACGCCTGCCTGGCCTTGTTCGAGCACAACCAGACCGGCTTTTTCACCGGCCTGTTCCTGATCGCCTTCGGCGCCGGCGGGATCAAGCCCTTGGTGGTGTCCTTCTGCGGCGACCAGTTCGACCAGAGCAACAAGCACAAGGCCAAGCTGGTCTTCGATGCGTTCTACTGGACGATCAACTTCGGCTCGCTGTTCGCCTCGCTGCTGATGCCGATCTTCCTGCGCGAATACGGCCCCTCGGTGGCCTTTGGCATTCCCGGCGCGCTGATGTTCCTGGCCACCTTCATCTTCTGGCTGGGCCGCAAGCGCTACGTCATGGTGCCGCCGAGCCGCAACGCGCCGGACCCGGATTCGTTCTTCAACGTCGCCCGCACCGCGCTGCGCGCCAAGGCCGCGGGGCAGGGCAACCCCGGCGTGGCGGTGGCCGCGGTCGGGGTGGCGCTGGCCGCCGGCGCGCTGGCGCTGATCCCGAGCCTGGGCTTCGTCAAGAGCGCCTGCCTGGCGCTGGGCCTGCTGATCGGCTTCGGCGGCTACGGCATCTCGCTGCAGCTCGAACGCGCCCGCGGCAAGCACCCCGATGCGGCCGTGGACGGCGTGCGCGCGGTGCTGCGGATCTTGATCGTGTTCGCCTTCGTCACTCCGTTCTGGTCGCTGTTCGACCAGAAGGCCTCGACCTGGGTGCTGCAGGGCCAGCGCATGGTGGTGCCGACCGACCTGTGGTGGTGGCCGAGCTGGCTGATCTCGGGCGAAGGCGGGGCCAAGGCCGCGGCCTCGCAGATGCAGGCGATCAACCCGCTGCTGGTGATGCTGCTGATCCCGTTCAACAACCTGGTCCTGTACCCGGCGCTGCGCCGGATCGGGGTCAACCCCACGCCGCTGCGGCGGATGGGCTTCGGCATCGCGGTCTCGGGCCTGTCCTGGATCGTCGCGGCGGTGCTGCAGTTGTACATGGACGCCGGCCACCCCATGTCGCTGGCATGGCAGATCCTTCCCTACATCCTGCTGACCTTCGGCGAGGTGCTGGTCTCGGCCACCGCGCTGGAATTCGCCTACAGCCAGTCGCCGCCGTCGATGAAGGGCGTGATCATGGCCCTGTGGTACCTGACCAGCACCTTCGGCAACCTGTGGGTGATGCTGACCAA
>CBIFVU010000322.1:0-4440 GCA_966185905.1 uncultured Lysobacter sp. | reverse complement strand
TCGAGCCGCCGGACTTCGAGACCCGCGCCCAGATCGTGATCTCCAAGGCCAAGGAGCGCGGCGCCGCGCTGCCGGAAGAAGTGGCCTTCCTGCTGGCCAAGAAGATGCGCAGCAACGTGCGCGACCTGGAAGGCGCGCTCAATACCCTGACCGCCCGGGCCAACTTCACCGGCCGCGCGATCACCGCCGAGTTCGCCCAGGAGACCCTGCGCGACCTGCTGCGCGCCCAGCAGCAGGCGATCGGAATCCCCAACATCCAGAAGACCGTGGCAGACTACTACGGCCTCCAGATCAAGGACTTGTTGTCCAAGCGGCGCACGCGTTCGCTCGCCCGTCCCCGCCAGGTCGCCATGGCGTTGACCAAGGAGCTGACCGAACACTCGCTGCCGGAGATCGGCGATGCCTTCGCCGGTCGCGACCACACGACCGTCCTGCATGCCTGCCGTCAGATCCGCACCCTGATGGAAACCGACGGCAAGCTGCGGGAAGACTGGGACAAGCTGATCCGCAAGCTCAGCGAGTGATCCGACCCGCCAGCGCAGCTGGCGCCGGCCCTGTGCCGGCAACGCGACCCGGCCGGCGTTCCAGCCCGGCCCTGGCGCGGAGCCCGCACCGATCGGCGCAGCACCGGCCCTTGTAGCCCGCGCCCGGTCTGTCCACCTCCGCTGCGGTGGTTTCGCCGTCGCGCCGTTCCGCGCTGCCGTCCGCGCTCATCCCCGGCCGATCCTTCGTCCGCGCCAGCTGCGCCGGGAAGGCCGCGCCGGAAGGACCCGGCCGGGAAGATCGCAGGACCGCGCTGCGGTGGCCCGGCGGCGGCAGCCGAAGCCCACCGGGAGCCCGGGTTGGACAGGCGGGCGGCGAAGTGAGCGCCCACCCGTCCCGTCGCTGCCGATGGACACACGTTAACGGCCAAGTGGCTGATGCGAAAGGCATAAGTTCGGGGACTGGCACCGTACAAGCTGTGGATAATTTCCGGGCCACGCCTGCGCGCCGAAGTTGTCCACAGGTTCCACCCGGCCTACAAGGTGAGTTCTACCGCCCTTTGGAAGGTCGAAAAATCGTTTTAAATCATGTAGTTAAGTGGATTCTCCAACGATTTTTCCTGCTCCACCGCCACTAAGCTTTTGATTTATACATCTCTTTAGTAATTGGGCTTTGCGCCCACAGACGGCCAAGGGGTCCGCATGCGTTTCAGCCTGCAACGCGAAGTCTTTCTCAAGCCGTTGGCCCAAGTGGTCAATGTCGTCGAACGCCGGCAGACGCTGCCGGTCCTCGCCAACCTGCTAGTGCAGGTCAAGGACGGCCAGCTCTCGCTGACGGGCACCGACCTGGAAGTGGAGATGGTCTCGCGCGTCGCCGTCGACGATGCGAAGGACGGCGAGACCACGATCCCGGCGCGCAAGCTGTTCGAGATCGTCCGCGCCCTGCCCGATGGCAGCCGGGTCACGGTCAGCCAGGCGGCCGAGAAGATCACGGTCCAGGCCGGGCGCTCGCGCTTCACCCTGTCCAGCTTGCCGGCCAACGACTTCCCCTCGATCGACGAGGTCGAGGCCACTGAGCGCGTGCGGGTGCCGGAAGCGGCGCTGAAGGAGCTGATCGAGCGCACGGCGTTCGCGATGGCCCAGCAGGACGTGCGCTACTACCTCAATGGCCTGCTGTTCGACCTGCGCGAATCCAGCCTGCGTTGCGTGGCCACCGACGGCCATCGCCTGGCGCTGTGCGAGGCCGCGTTCGAGGGCGGTTCGCAGACCAAGCGCCAGATCATCGTGCCGCGCAAGGGCGTGCAGGAGCTGCAGCGCCTGCTGGAAGGCGGGGATCGCGAGCTCGAACTGGAGATGGGCCGCGGCCATATCCGGGTCAAGCGCGACGATGTCACCTTCACCAGCAAGCTCATCGACGGCCGCTTCCCGGATTACGAGGCGGTGATCCCGATCGGCGCCGACCGCGAGGTGCGGATCGAGCGCGAGAGCCTGCGGGCGTCGCTGCAGCGCGCGGCGATCCTGTCCAACGAGAAGTACCGTGGGGTGCGCATCGAAGTCTCGCCGGGCCAGCTCAAGATCAGCGCGCACAATCCCGAGCAGGAAGAAGCCCAGGAAGAAGTCGAGGCCGACACCAAGGTCGACGATCTGGCGGTGGGCTTCAACGTCAACTACCTTCTGGACGCCTTGACTGCTCTGCGCGACGAGCACGTGGTCCTGGCCCTGCGCGACGCCAACTCCTCGGCGCTGGTGCGCGAGGCCTCCAACGAGCGTTGCCGCCACGTGGTCATGCCGCTGAGGCTCTGACTCGCGTCGCTGTTGAGTGCTGTTCCACGTGGAACACGACAACGCCCGGCTTTGGCCGGGCGTTTTGTTTAGGCCGGGTGCGCCCCTGCTCTCGCAGGAACGGCGCCAGCCGCCGACTCCTCTGCGCGACGATCTTCCGAGCTCTCCTCGACCGTCGAGGCCGGTGAATGGAGAAGCGGTCGGTTGCGACGCATGTGGACCTCGTTTCCGGGAAATCGCGGCTGGCGCCGCTCCTACCGGGCAGTATCGCGACCTTTTCGCCCTGCCAGGGGCCCGATCTGCGATCATTTCCGCATGCATGTAACCCGCCTGGACGCCCGCGGCCTGCGCCGCTTCGCCGACGTAAGCCTGTTGCCGGCGCCCGGGATCAACCTGATCACCGGGGAGAACGGTGCGGGCAAGACTAGTCTGCTCGAAGCCCTGCACTTGATGGCCTATGGCCGCAGTTTCCGCGGCCGGGTCCGGGATGGGCTGATCCGGGCCGGCGATCCGGCACTGGAAGTTTTCGTGGAATGGCAGGAGGCCGGTCGCGAGTCGCGCCGCAAGGCCGGCTTGCGCCACAGCGGCCAGGATTGGGTGGGCCGCCTCGACGGCGCCAATGTCGCCCAGCTGGGCGAGCTGTGCGCTGCCCTGGCCGTGGTCAGTTTCGAGCCCGGCAGCCACGCCCTGATCACCGGCCCCGCCGAGATCCGCCGGCGCTATCTGGATTGGGGCTTGTTCCACGTGGAACCAGACTTCACTCCGTTGTGGCGGCGCTATACCCGCGCCCTGAAGCAGCGCAATGCCCTGCTCAAGGCCCGTGCCCGCGACGGCCAGATCGACGCTTGGGACCGTGAATTGGCCGAGGCTGGGGAGCCGTTGACCCGCCGTCGCCAGCAGTATCTGGAGGAGCTACAGCCGCGATTCGCTGCTTTCGCCGCGGAGCTTGCGCCGGGCCTGGGGGCGGTGAGCCTGGGTTACGTCCCCGGCTGGCGCCGCGACGATTTTCCCCTGGCGGACGCCCTGTTGCTGGCCCGCGAGCGCGACCAGCAGCAGGGGTTCACCTCGGTGGGGCCGCATCGTGCCGATTGGCGCATCGCCTACGGTGCCGTGCCCGGCCGCGAGGCCCTTTCCCGGGGCCAGGCCAAATTGGTCGCTCTGGTCGCGCTGCTGGCCCAAGCCGAGCAGCACGCCCAGATCCAGGGCGAATGGCCGGTGATCGCGCTGGACGATCTCGCCTCCGAGCTGGACCGACGCCATCAGCGGCGCGTGCTGGAGCGGCTGGTGGCCAGCCGTGCCCAGGTGTTCATCACCGGGACCGAGGCGCCGCCCGCCCTGGAAGGAATGGAAGTGGAGATTACGCGGTTCCACGTGGAACATGGCGGATTGAAGGCCGAATAGCTGGGCGGCCGTGGAACCTCAGCGCGAGCTGTGGAACCGCCGACCGCCGGTTCCACGTGGAACAATTCCGCGAGGCCAATAGCTCGCTCTTTCCCGCCGCGATTCGTGCAGGCTTTAGCGCGACCTTTGCCCGTTCGGGCCCCCTTCCCTGCCGGAACCCTACCCGCTCCCGTGGGTTTGCGGGTTGCGCTCCCGGCGGTCCCCTAGGGACTCCCGCTGTCAGGCGCCGCGGCGGCTCCGCGTTCGCAGCAGTCGCCTGCTTCGGCCTGCCCGATAGCGGGCTGCCACGGCCTCGGCTCTCCTTCGAGCCCATCGTCCAGGCCAAGAGTTCGCTCGAATGCTCGCGTGCGTGCGCCGCCGTCCGGGAACAGGCCTCCAGCAGCCGTCGCCCCCCAGTCACCGAACACCGTCGCGCCATGCTTGCGTTGGCCGGCGCGGTTGAGCATCGCAGTCAGGCCCGGGCCAGGGAAGACGTGGCGCCCCGCGCCAGGCAGCTGGGGCCGCCGATGACGAATTCGCGGCCGATCAAATACGCCTGGGCCAGCCGCACGGCCTGACCGGCCCGGCTCCGCGTCCCCGCGGGGCCTCCATCCTGCGCGGCGCCCCTGCAAGTCGTCCCCGGGGCCGCTAGCCGCAAGAGCCGTCCGCATTGGCACGCATGAACGCTCGGTCCCGTCCCGCGCCCCAACCCACAAGAGCACCGGGCCCCTCGGCCCTCCATCCGTCGCCCGCCCGCCGCAGGCTGCCCGCGGGCCTGTTTCGCAAAGATCCGGCG
>CBIFVU010000321.1:0-4450 GCA_966185905.1 uncultured Lysobacter sp. | reverse complement strand
TGGCCGGCCGCCGCCCCGGTCAGCGCCGCAGCGACACGAACGCGTCGCGGCCGGCGTAGCGGGCCGCCGCGCCGAGCTGCTGTTCGATGCGCAGCAACTGGTTGTACTTGGCCACGCGGTCGCTGCGGCACAGCGAGCCGGTCTTGATCTGGGTCGCGGTGGTGGCCACGGAGATGTCGGCGATGGTGGTGTCCTCGGTCTCGCCGGAGCGGTGCGAGACCACTGCCGCGTACTGGGCGCGGTCGGCCATGGCGATGGCTTCCAGGGTCTCGGTCAGGGTGCCGATCTGGTTGACCTTGATCAGGATCGCGTTGGCCACGCGCTGGTCGATGCCTTCGGCGAAGATCTTGGGGTTGGTGACGAACAGGTCGTCGCCGACCAACTGCACCTTGTCGCCGATCTTCTCGGTCAGCAGCTTCCAGCCGGCCCAGTCGTCCTCGGACATGCCGTCCTCGATGGTCACGATGGGGTATTGCGCGGCCCAGTTGGCGAGGAAGTCGACGAACTGTTCGCTGGTCAGGCGCTTGCCTTCGCCGACCAGGTGGTACTTGCCGTTGTCGTAGAACTCGGTGGAGGCCACGTCCAGGCCCAGCAGGATGTCCTCGCCGGCCTTGTAGCCGGCCTTGCCGATGGCTTCCAGGATGGTCTCCAGCGCCTCCTCGTTGCTGCGCAGGTCCGGGGCGAAGCCGCCTTCGTCGCCGACCGCCGTGCTCAGGCCGCGGCCCTTGAGCACCGACTTGAGCGCGTGGAAGACCTCGGCGCCGGCGCGCAGCGCCTCGGCGAAGCTGGGCACGCCCACCGGCAGGATCATGAATTCCTGCAGATCGACATTGTTGTCGGCGTGGGCGCCGCCGTTGATGATGTTCATCATCGGCACCGGCAGCACCGCGGCGCGGTCGCCGGCCAGGTACTTCCACAGCGGCAGGCGCTTGGACGCGGCCACGGCATGGGCGTTGGCCAGCGACACGCCCAGCAGCGCGTTGGCGCCCAGGCGGCCTTTGTTCTCGGTGCCGTCCAGATCGATCATGCGCCGGTCCAGCGCGGCCTGGTCGCTGGCGTCCAGGCCCTTGAGCGCGTCGGCGATGACGGTGTTGACGTTCTCCACCGCCTTGCGCACGCCCTTGCCCAGGTAGCGGGTCTTGTCGCCGTCGCGCAGTTCCACCGCCTCCTTGCTGCCGGTGGAGGCGCCGGAGGGCACCGCGGCGCGGCCGAAGCTGCCGTCGGCCAGGGTCACCTCGGCTTCCAGGGTCGGGTTGCCTCGGCTGTCGAGGATTTCGCGGGCGTGGATCTGGGTGATCGTGGTCATGTCGGAAGGGTCAGGGAGGGTGGGAAGTGGAAAGGTCGGAAGAGCAGGCGCCCGCCTGGCGGGCGCTGGCGTCGGCCAGGGCAACGATAGCCGAGATCGCCGCGCGCGCCTGCGGACTGTTGCCCCAGCAACTGGCGCGCAGCATACCGGCCACCTCGGCGCAGATGCGCGCCGGATCGGCTCCGGCGAGCGAGTCCAGCGAGGCGTAGCCCAGTTGCTCCAGGCGCGCGATCACGGTTTCGCCCACGCCCTTGAGGGCGAGCAGGCGCTGGCGCTCGGCGGCAGGGAAGGCCATCGCGCCGGCCCTCAGAGACTTGCGCGCGCGCGGCGGCGCGGGCCCGGGCCGGCGCGGCCCGGGGCCGGCCGTGGATGCGCAGCGCTGTGCCGGACCGGACCCGGCATCAGAAATCCTGCTCCAGGAAGCCGTTCTTCTTGGTGATCCGGTCGAGCTCGACCAGGGTCTCCAGCAACCCGCGCATCTTCGGCAGCGGCACCGCGTTGGGGCCGTCGGACAACGCCTGCTCGGGCTTGGGATGGGTTTCCATGAACACGCCCGACACGCCGACCGCGATCGCCGCGCGCGCCAGCACCGGCACGAACTCGCGCTGGCCGCCGGACTTGCCGTCCATGCCGCCGGGCAACTGCACCGAGTGGGTCGCGTCGAACACCACCGGGCAGCCGGTATCGCGCATCACGCTCAACGAACGCATGTCCGAGACCAGGTTGTTGTAGCCGAAACTGGCGCCGCGCTCGCAGGCCATGATCGCCTCGTTGCCGGTGGCCTTGGCCTTGGCGGTGACGTGCTTCATCTCCCAGGGCGAGAGGAACTGGCCCTTCTTGATGTTCACCGGCTTGCCGGCGCGGGCCACGTTCTGGATGAAGTCGGTCTGCCGGCACAGGAAGGCCGGGGTCTGCAGCACGTCCACCACCGAGGCGACCTCGGCCATGGGCGTGTATTCGTGCACGTCGGTCAGCACCGGCACGCCGATCTGGCGCTTGACCTCGGCCAGCACCTTCAGCCCCTCTTCCAGGCCCGGGCCGCGGAAACTGGTGGCCGAGGTGCGGTTGGCCTTGTCGAAGCTGGACTTGAAGATGAAGGGGATGCCCAGCGCCGAGGTCGTTTCCTTGAGCTGGCCGGCGACATCGAGCTGGAGCTGCATCGATTCGATCACGCAGGGGCCGGCGATCAGGAAGAAGGGCTGGTCCAGGCCTACGTCAAAACCGCAGAGTTTCATCGCTTGGGTTCCGGTTGCATGAGTGTGCGATCAGGTGGCGGCGCGCCCCGGCCGCGGCAAGGCCGGCGCGTGGAACGCAGGGGTCCGCGCGCCGCCGGCCCGGCTCACTGCTTGACTTCGCGCAGCAGCTTGCCGCCGGCCTTGGCCTCGCGCGCGGCGCGGACGAAGCCGACGAACAGCGGATGGCCGTCGCGCGGGGTGGACAGGAACTCCGGGTGAGCCTGGCAGGCCAGGAACCAGGGATGGCGGTCGCGCGGCAGCTCGACCATTTCCACCAGCAGGTCGTCCATCGACTTGGCCGAGATCACCAGGCCGGCGTCCTCCAGCTGGGTGCGATAGCGGTTGTTGAACTCGTAGCGGTGACGGTGGCGCTCGCCGACCACGTCCTTGCCGTACAGCTCGCGCGCCAGGGTGCCGGGCTTGATCCGCTGGTCCTGCAGGCCCAGGCGCATGGTGCCGCCCAGGTCGCTGGCCTCGCTGCGGCGCTCGATCTCGCCGGTGGCGGTGCGCCATTCGGTGATCAGGCCGATCACCGGGTGCGGACTGTTCTTGTCGTTCTCGGTGCTGTTGGCGTGTTCCAGGCCGACCACGTGGCGAGCGTAGTCCACCACCGCGGCCTGCATGCCGTAGCAGATGCCGAAATACGGCACGCGGTTCTCGCGCGCGTGGCGGGCAGTGGCGACCTTGCCCTCGAAGCCGCGGTCGCCGAAGCCGCCGGGCACCAGGATGCCGTCCACGCCCTTGAGCGAGTCCACCCCGTCGCGTTCGATCTCGCTGGATTCCAGCCACTTCAGGTTGACCTTGGTGCGCTGGCGCAGGCCGCCGTGCTTGAGCGCTTCGGCCAGCGACTTGTAGGCGTCCTGGTGGTCGATGTACTTGCCGACCACGGCGATGGTGACCTCGTCCACCGGGTGGGTGCTGGCGTCGACGACTTCGTTCCATTCGGCCAGGTCGGCCGGGCCGGCCTGGATGCGCAGGCGGTCGAGCACGATCGCGTCCAGGCCCTGCTCGTGCAGCCACTGCGGCAGCTTGTAGATGTTGTCCAGGTCCACCGCCGAGATGACCGCTTTTTCCGGCACGTTGGTGAACAGCGCGATCTTGCGCCGCTCGCTGTCGGGCAGCGGCTGCTCGCTGCGGCACAGCAACACGTCGGGCTGGATGCCGATGGAGCGCAGCTCCTTGACCGAGTGCTGGGTGGGCTTGGTCTTGAGCTCGCCGGCGGCGGCGATGAACGGCACCAGGGTCAGGTGCATGAACAAGGCGTGCTCCGGGCCGCGCTCGGTGCGCAGTTGGCGGATCGCCTCCAGGAACGGCAGCGACTCGATGTCGCCCACGGTGCCGCCGATCTCGACCAGGGCCACGTCGAAGCCTTCGGTGGCCTCCACGATCGCGCGCTTGATCTCGTCGGTGATGTGCGGGATCACCTGCACGGTGCCGCCGAGGTAGTCGCCGCGGCGTTCCTTGCGGATCACGTTCTCGTAGATCCGGCCGGTGGTGATGGAATTCTTGCGGCTGAGCCGGGTGCGCAGGTAGCGCTCGTAGTGGCCCAGGTCCAGGTCGGTCTCGGCGCCGTCGTCGGTGACGTAGACCTCGCCGTGCTGGAACGGGCTCATGGTGCCCGGGTCCACGTTGATGTAGGGGTCGAGCTTCATCATCGTCACGCGCAGGCCGCGCGCTTCGAGGATGGCCGCCAACGAGGCCGCCGCGATGCCCTTGCCAAGCGAGGACACCACGCCGCCGGTGACGAAGATCAGGGGAGTCATGGATTTTGCAGCCGCTGGAAAGCCGCAGTTTACAGGTTGGCGCGTGAACCCGCGACTGCTTGACACCGGCGCGGGCCGTGGTGAAGCCGCGCAAAGCCTTGCGCGGCAAGGGTTTGCGCGGGTTCCGCGAATCCGGGCGGAATCGG
>CBIFVU010000320.1:0-4472 GCA_966185905.1 uncultured Lysobacter sp. | reverse complement strand
TCCCCAATCCCTCCCATGCACACCTACCTGCCCGCCCGCATCGCCGCCAGCGCCGACCTGCCGTGGATTCCCTCGGCCACGCCCGGCAAATCGGCCAAGCCACTGCGCTTCCTCGCCGGCGACCGCGGCTTCGTCGAACTGCTGCGGATGGAGCCGGGCACGCTGATGCCGCTGCATCGGCACAGCGGCGAGATCCACGCCTACAACCTCAGCGGCTCGCGCCAGTTGTGCACCGGCGAAGTGGTCGGCCCGGGCGACTACGTCTACGAACCGCCCGGCAACACCGACTGGTGGAAGATCGTCGGCGAGGACACGATGATCGCGCTGGTGGTGGTCATGGGCGAGGTCGAATTCCTCGGCCCGGGCGGCAGCGTGCGCGGGCGCGCCAATGCCGCCAGCCAGCGCGCCGAGTACGAGACCTATTGCCGGGCGCACGGCCTGCCGCTGCTGGATCTGCTGGAACGCTGAGCGCCGCCGCGCACTGGCCGCCGCTCAGGCCGAAGCCAGCGACCAACCCAGCCAGGCCAACGCCGCGGCCAGCACCACTGCCGTCGCCGCCGCCTCCCACGCCGGCACCCGCCAGCGCAGGCGGTAGACCACGCCCAGGGCCAGCATCGACAGCGGCACGATCAATACCTCGATGCCGATGGCGCCGCAGCGCACCGGCTCCTCGCCCGGTGCGCCCGCGCACATGAAGCGGTTCGGGTCCAACGCCCAGGCCAGGTCGGCCACCGCGGTGTAGACCGGGATGGTCAGCACCAGGGCGAACACCGGCACCCAGAACAAGGCCTGCAATGCGCGCAGATCCGGGCGCGCGCTGGCGCGGTGCAGCGCCAGGCTCAGGGCGCAGGCACAGGCCAGGCCGGCCGGCAGCGCCCACGCACCGGGATGGGATTCGGCCAGGGCCACATAGGCCATCGCCGCCATCCAGGCGCACAGCGCGATGGCCGCGACGCGACGGCGGCCGGCGCCTCGCTCCGCCGGTGCCGGTGCCGATGCCGATGCCGATGCCGATGCCGATGCCGATGCCGATGCCGATGCCGACACGGACTTTGCAGTCCGCGGCCCATCCTGTGGCTGCCTGCCTTGTTGCATTCCGGCTCTCCCGATGCGCCCTGCGGCGGCACGGCCGCGATATTCACACGCCGGCGCCGCCGCGTCGCTAGTCTGGCGGCAGATGTGTTTATTTGTATCGCCCGGACGCCTCCTGGCGCCCGGCGCTACCATGCCGGCTCGCATGAGGGTGGCCATGAACAAGGTCCTGCTGATCGAGGACGACGCCCGACTGGCCGGGTTGATCTCCGAATACCTGCAACGCCATGACTTCCAGGCCTCGGTGGTGCTGCGCGGCGACCAGGCGCTGGCCGCGGTCGAGGACGATCCGCCGGACGTGATCGTGCTGGACCTGATGCTGCCGGGCATGGACGGCTTCGACGTGTGCCGGCAACTGCGCAAGCACTCCAGCCTGCCGATCGTGATGCTGACCGCGCGCGCCGACCTGGCCGACCAGGTCACCGGCCTGGAAGTGGGCGCCGACGACTACGTGCTCAAGCCGGTCGAACCGCGCCTGCTGCTGGCACGGCTGCGCGCGGTGCTGCGCCGCAGCCAGGCGCAGGCCCAGGCGCCCGGGCCGGGGCTGCTGGCCTACGGCGGGCTGACCATCGACCTGGCCGCGCGCCAAGTGCTGTGGAAGGGCGAAGAGGTCGATCTGAAGACCGCCGACTACAACCTGTTCGTGATCCTGGCCCAGGCCGCCGGGCGGGTGCTCAGCCGCGACGAACTGCTGCGGCGCTGGCGCGGGATCGGCTTCGACGGGGTGGACCGCACCGTGGACGTGAGCATCTCGCGCCTGCGCCGGCATTTCGCCGACGACGCGCACGAACCGCGCAAGATCAAGACCGTCTGGGGCCGGGGCTATCTGTTCAGTCCCATCGCCTGGGAGGACTGACATGCTCTCGATGCTGGTGCGGCTGTACCTCACCGTCGCCGGCCTGTTGCTGTGCTCGCTGCTGCTGGTCCAGCAAGGCTTCCCGCACCTGTTCCCCGAGGAGTACGCGCGCCAGGCCGAGCGCGAGTTCGCCGGCGAGATGGCGCTGCTGCGCGAGCGCCTGCGCGGCGCCGATGGCGCGGTGCTGGCGCAGCGGCTGGCCGAGCTCAACCGCGTCACCCCCGAACGTTACGCCTTGCTGGCCCCGGCGCGGGTGGCGGCGCTGCCGGCGCGGGTCCGCGCCGACCTGGCGCGCAAGGGCCACGGCAGCGAGTACCACAGCAGCGAGCGCCATCGCGTATACCTGCGCCTGGGCAACGGCGCGGTGGTGCAGATCGTCTATGCCGAGACCGATTTCGCCATCCAGTACATCGCTTACGTGATCGTCTTCGCGATGGTGCTGCTGGGCCTGATGATCTGGCTGCAGCCGCACTGGCGCGACCTGGAACGCCTGCGCGTGGCCGCCGCGCGCTTCGGCGCGGGCGACCTGGCCGCCCGCGCGCGTCTGCGCGGGGGCTCGTCGATCCGCCAGTTGTGCATGTACTTCAACACCATGGCCGACCAGATCGGCCGCCTGATCCAGTCCCAGCGCGACCTGGTCAACGCCGCCTCGCACGAACTGCGCACGCCGATCACCCGGCTGGAGTTCGGCCTGGCCAACCTGGCCGATACCCTGGACGACCGGGTCGCGCGCGCGCGCGTGCATGCGCTGCGCAGCGACGTGGAAGAACTGGACCTGCTGGTCGGCGAGCTGCTGACGCTGGGCATGCTGCAACGCAAGTCCTCGCCGCCCACGCTGGAGCCGGTCGAGTTGGCGGCGTTCCTGCGCGGTTCCACCGGGGTCTCGGCCGAGGAACTGCAAGTGCGTTCGACCCGGCTGGAATGGGCGATCGCGCAGGAGCTGGGCGAAGTGGCGGTGGAGCCGCACAGCCTGCGCCGCGCCTTCTCCAACCTGATGCGCAACGCCCTGCGCTACGCCGACGGAGTGATCCGGGTGTCGGCCGATGCCGAGGGCGAAGGCTGGCGATTGACGGTGGAGGACGACGGCGTGGGCATCGCGCCGGAGGACCGCGAGCGCGTATTCGAGCCGTTCTCCCGCCTGGACCGCAGCCGCGACCGCGCCACCGGCGGTTACGGCCTGGGCCTGAGCATCGTGCGCCAGGTGGCCGAGCGCCACGGCGGCCAGGTGCGCGCCGAGGCCTCGGTGCTGGGCGGTGCGCGCTTCGTCCTGACTCTGCCGCGGCGCGAGCCCGGGCCGGCCCAGGCCGACGAGCCGGAGGGCCTGCACGGCGCTTTCCACCTGCAATGACCCCTTTGCCGCGCTTGTCGCGTTGCTTAGTGCGGGCCGCACCGATCCGCGGCCGACGGAACATCCATAAGGACATGAACATGAACGCACACGCACAGGCGGACCTGGAATCCCAGGTCCTGGACCTGGCCAACCAGGCCATCGCCCGCCAAGTGGAAGGCGACCATCGACAGGCCCGCCGGCATTGGGCCGCCGCCATCGCGCTGGCCGAGACCGGCCTGGAGGACGAGGAAATCGACTGCTGGCTGCGCACCGGCCTGGCCGAGGCGTGTTTCCGGCTCGGCGACGATCCGGCCTGCATCCAGGCCGCGCGCCGGGCCTGCGCCAGCGGCGCCCGCGCCCAAGCCGCGCTGGCAATGCTGTTGCTGGGCCAGGCCTTGTTCCGCAGCGGCCGCCACGCCGCCGCGCTGGACTTGCTGGCGCAGGCACGCAGCCTGCTCGGCGCGGCCTTCGCCGCGGCGCTCGAACCGGGCCTGCGCGCCGCCATCCTGGCCTGCCTGCGCACCGACCGCGCCGCCTGACCCCCCGCGCGGCTCAGAACCGCGCCCACCACTGCACGGCGCGCTCGAAATAGCCGATCAGGGTCTGGGTCAGGCGGCGTCGGTCGTAGGGCTCGCCGCAGGCGATCGCCCGATCGACCGCGCCGTGCATCATGGTGAAGAACATCACCGCGGTCAGGCGCGGGTCCGGCACCGCCCACACCCGGGCCGCCGCGCCGCCTTCCAGCATCGCGGTCAATTGGTCCACCACGGGATTGTCCTGGCAGGCCTGGCGGTCGAGCGCGCGGATATCGTGGAAGACGGCATCGTGCAGCGCCGTGCGGTCGAGGTGGTCGTCCACGGCGAGGTGCACCCAGGCGCGCAGGCACGCGTTCCAGTCGTCGCGGCAGGCCGCCATCGCCTGCTCCACGCGTGCGCAGAACTGCGCCACGTAGCGCTCTCGCAGCGCCAGGCGCAGCACATCGGCGCTGGGGTAGTGGCGCCGCGACTCGGCCGCGGCCATGCCGGCAGCGGCGGCGATCTCGTCCAGGCCGACCGCCTCCACGCCGCGCTCGACGTACAGGCGCGCCGCCGCATCCATCAGCGCGACGCGCGGATCGGGCGGTGCCGGCGCAGCGTCCGCCAAGGCCAGGGAGGCAGCCATCACACCCTCCTACAAATGAGAACCATTCTCATC
>CBIFVU010000319.1:0-4499 GCA_966185905.1 uncultured Lysobacter sp. | reverse complement strand
GTCGCCGCCATGTCTCTGCGCCACCAGGTGCTGCTGCTGAAACCCCGCACTGATCGTTCTCTCTCCGCCGTCGCTTCGACCCCGGCGGCCGTGCCCGCGGCCGTCGCGCCCTCCACCGTGACCTCGGCCGTCGTCGCCGCCGCCCAGGGCGTGCTGGTGGAAAGCACCGCGCTGCTGCGCGGCGCCCGCGAGGTGCTGATCCGCCACGGCGGCGAGGTCTACCGCCTGCGCCACACCCGCAACGACAAGCTGATCCTGACCAAGTAAGTCCCGCGCCCGGCGCTCCGGTCCGCCCGGCCGCCGTTCCGCCCCGGCGGAACGGCCCCGGCCCGCCGCAGGCGCCAACGCCCGCGTCATCCGCCGCACCGCGTCCTACCCGGGCCGCGGTGCGGCGCGTCGGCCCGCCCGACCCGCCAGCACCTTCTCTCTCCAAGGCTGCCAGCCCCGTATTCGTCGCCGGATGCCAGCTCGCCTCGGTCTTCACTCCCTCTCTTCCGAGTCCGACTGCATGTCCCGCGTCCACGCCGCGCCCGCGCGCTTCCATCCGATCGCCCGCTCCCTCTCCCGTCCCGCGCCCTGCGCGCTCGCCTTGGCGGTGTTGCTGGCGCTGCCCGCCGCCGCGTCCGCGGCCGAAGCGCCCGCGCCCGAGGCCGCCGCCAGCGGCGAGGTCAACGAATTCAGCCGCGTGGTGGTCAGCGCCACCCGCACCCAGCGCGAACTCCAGGATGTGCCCGCCACGGTCACCGCCATCGACCGCGAGCGCATGGACAACGAACTGGTGCGCGATCTCAAGGACCTGTTCCGCTACGAGCCCGGCATCGAGATCGGCGCGCACCGCGACCGCTTCGGCCTGGGCGACATCCGCATCCGCGGCCTGGGCGGCAACCGCGTGCGCATCCTGGTCGACGGGATCTCGGTCTCCGACGGTTTCTCCATCGGCTCGTTCTCCAACGCCGGGCGCAATTTCGTCGATCTGGACGCAATCAAGCAGGTCGAAGTCGTGCGCGGGCCCAGCAGCGCGCTGCACGGTTCCGACGCGCTCGGCGGCGTGGTTTCGTTCGTGACCAAGGACCCGGCCGATTACCTCAAGGACGGCGCGCGCCGCCATTTCGGCTTCAAGCTGGGCATCGAGAGCCAGAACGACGGCCTGTTCGGCGGCGCCACGGCCGCCTTCGGCGGCGAGCGCTGGTCGGGCCTGGTGGTGGCCAATCACCACCAGGGCCAACAGACCCGCAACCAGGGCGAGCGCGACACCCAGGACGCCAGCCGCACCAAGCCCAATCCGCAGGACACCGACGGCCGCAGCCTGCTGGCCAAGCTGGTGTTCGCGCCGAGCGAGCGCCAGCGCTGGCGCCTGACCGTGGAGGGCAGCGAGGAGCGCGCCCAGACCGACGTATTCACCTCGCTGGGCCTGGTCGCGCTGATGCCCGGCCAGCCGCCCGGCTCGCCGCGCACGCGGGTGGCGGCGATGAGCGGCGACGACCACCAGACCCGCGCGCGCCTGTCCCTGGCCCACGAGATCGAAGGCTTGGAACACGGATGGGCCGATGCGGTGTCCTGGCAGCTCTACCGCCAGGACAGCCAGACCACCCAGCGCACCCGCGAGCAGCGCGCCACCGTGATCGCCGGGCGCGACATCAACCCGACGCTGCGCCTGCGCGAGTTCGACTTCGACCAGCGCGTCTACGGCGGCGAGGTCCTCGCGCACAAGGACTTCGCCACCGGTGCGGTCGAACACACCCTGACCTATGGCCTGGAACTGGAGCGCACCGAGTTCCGGCAGAAGCGCGACGGCCGCCAGGTCAACCTGACCACCGGCACGGCGAGCAGTACCCTCTCGCCCGACGTCTTCCCGGTCCGCGACTTCCCGGTCAGCACCACCACCACCGCGGCGGCCTTCGTGCAGGACGAGATCCGCTTCGCCGGCGGCGATTTCCGCCTGGTCCCGGCGCTGCGCGTGGATCGCTACGAGCTCAAGCCCGAGCGCGACGCGATCTGGCTCGGCGACAACCCCGGCGTGGCGGTCAGCCGGCTGGAGAAGACCAGCGTCTCGCCCAAGCTCGGCGCGGTCTGGCACTTCGCCCAGGACTGGTCGCTGTTCGGCGGCTACCAGCGCGGCTTCCGCGCGCCGCCGTACAACGACGTCAACCTCGGCTTCACCAACCTGCAGTTCGGCTACACCGCCATTCCCAACCCCGACCTCAAGCCGGAGACCAGCGATGGCTACGAGCTGGGCCTGCGCTTCAGCCACCGCGCGGCGTATGCGCAGCTGTCGGCCTATTACAACGACTACAAGGACTTCATCGAGTCCAACCGCCAGGTCAGCGCGCCGCCGCAAACCCCGCTGATCGTGTTCCAGTCGCAGAACGTGGACAAGGCGCGGATCCGCGGCGTGGAGCTGCGCGGCGGCGTGGACTTCGGCGAGCTCGCGCCGGCCTTGGTTGGCTGGTCCACCCGCTTCGCCGCCGCCTACAGCAAGGGCGAGGACAAGACCGCCGACCGCCCGCTGGAATCGATCGCGCCGCTGACCGCCAGCCTGGGCATCGCCTACGATCGCGACGACTGGGGCGTGGAACTGGCCGGCCGCTTCGCACGGCGCAAGACCGACCTGCCCGAGCCGGCGCGCTTTTCCACCCCGGGCTACGGCGTGCTGGACCTGCTGGCGCACTGGGACTTCGCTCCCGGCGCCAAGTTCAACCTCGGCGTGTTCAACCTGGGCGACAAGAAATACTGGGACGGCGCCGACCTGCCGGGCGCGATCCTGGCCTCCAGCGCAGTGCTGGACCGCTATACCGCCCCGGGCCGCAACGTCGGCGCCAGCGTTTCGCTGAGCTGGTAAGCCATGCGCTCGCCGTCGCCCGCCGCCATCGATCGGGCCGGCCTGCCGCCGCCGGAGCGGCTGGCGGCGGTGGCCACGGTGCTGTGCGTGTATCCGCGCCGCCACCGCGACGCGCTGGACGGCTGGCTGCAGGCCGCCCGCGCCGAACGCCTGGTGCGCGTCGATGCCCTCGGCGAATGCGAGGCCATGCTGTTCCACGACGCGCGCGGCCGCGCCTGCTGGCGGCTGTACCTGCTGCCCGACAGCGATTTCCTCGCCTGGGACGATGCCGCCGGCGTACTGCCCGCCCATCGCGGTCGCGAGGCCCGCACCGACGCTTGGGCCGGCCTGCGCCGGCGCTGGCTGCGCCGGGTCCGCGGACGCTGGCGCGCCGAGGTGCTGCGGCTGCGTGTGCTGCACGCCCCGGAGGGACAGGCGGTGCTGGTCGCCGACAGCGCGGCCTTGTCGGCGCTGGGCCATGCCCACGCGCGCCGCATCGCCGCCGGCGAAGGCGCCGCCTTGCGCCGGCAGACCCAGGTGTGTTGCTGCCTGGCGTCGGCCGCGCCAGGCGATGCACCGGCCTGGCCGGCCTGAGCCGCGGCCGCCGCCCTTATTTCCATTCCACCGAGCCAATGAGCCCAGCCAACATGACCTTCTCCACACCCCGCGTCTTTTCCCGCGCCGCGCCGCTGGCGCTGTGCCTGGCCGCCGCCGTGGGCGCCGTGCCTGCGGCCCTGGCCCAAGGCGCCGGCGCCGCGCCGGACCCGCGCGACCGCGATTCCATCCTGGCGATGAAGGGCGAGTACATCGTCGATTTCGCCTTCGACGAGACCGTGCTGCTCAAGCCCGGCTACGAGCGTGCGCCGGCCATGCGCAGCGGCGGCAACGAGACGGTGATCGTGGTCGAGGACGCGCCGGGCCGGATCGTGCTGCAGCACATCCTGGTCGATGCCAAGAGCGGACACGTGACCAAGCACTGGCGCCAGGACTGGACCTACCAGGCTCCGACCCGCTTCGAGTTCAGCGCCGAGCAGACCTGGCAGGTGCGCGCGATTCCCGCCGAACTCAACCGCGGCGCCTGGACCCAGTGCGTGTACGAAGTCAGCGATGCGCCGCGCTACTGCGGCACCGGCCGCTGGAACTACCGCAACCAGGTCGCCACCTGGACCAGCGACCCGAGCTGGCGCCCGCTGCCGCGGCGCGAATACACCAAGCGCAGCGACTACAACGCGATCGTGGCGGTCAACCAGCACACCATCACCCCGGGCGGCTGGACCCATGAGCAGTTCAACACCAAGGTGCTGCGCAGCCCCGACGGCCGCCAGCAGGAACTGGCGCGCGAATTCGGCTTCAACGACTACCAGAAGACCACCGAGGTGGACTTCAAGCCCGCCTACACCTACTGGGCCGCGACCCAGGGCTATTGGGCCAAGGTGCGCGAGCGTTGGGAGCGCTACCTGGGCAAGGCCCCGGGAGTGACGCTCAAGACCAAGGTCGACGGCATGGCGATGATCATCCCGCTGTTCGAGCAGGCCGGGAAACTCGAGCAGGGCAAGACCGTGGCCGACCAGGACATCGACGCGGTGTTCGCCAAGTGGGTGGCGCCAGCGGCGGCGGAGTGAAGGCGGCGGCGGGAATGGTGGGAATGGCGGGAATGGGGAATGGGGAATGGGGAATGGGG